>CAYWDO010000006.1:21002-31791 GCA_964456995.1 uncultured Brevundimonas sp. | reverse complement strand
TACGCGGACCGCGCCTTGATCGGCGCCGAGCCGTCGGCCAGGGATTCGTTCAGATAGACCTCGGCCTCCTGGGCCGGCAAGGCGGGGGCATAGCCGAAGCCCTGGCCATAGTGGCAGCTGGCCTCCAGCAACAGACCCGCCAGCTCGGCGTTCTCGACGCCCTCGGCCACGACTTCCAGCGACAGGTCACGCCCCAGGTTGACGACCGACTTGACGATCTTGGCCGAGCCCTCGTCCTTGTTCATGGTCAGAACGAAGTAGCGGTCGATCTTCAGCGTGTCGAAGGGCAGGCGCGCCAGATAGGACAGGGACGAGAAGCCGGTGCCGAAGTCGTCGAGCGCCAGGCTGGCGCCCGCCTCGCGCAGTTTTGTCAGCACCTCGGCGGCGTGCGCGGTGTCGCGCATGATGTCGCCCTCGGTGACTTCAAGCTTCAGCGCGCCGCGCGGCAAGCCCGTCTCCTGGATGATGCGAGCCACGTCCTCGACCAGATGGGCCCGCTCGATCTCGCCGACCGACAGATTAACGCTGCAGAACAGGGCTCCCGCGCTGGGGTGGCGATGCAGCCATTCCGCCAGCTGACGCGCCGCCTGGGTCATCATCAGCAGACCCAGCTCGTTCATCAGGCCCATTTCGTCGGCCAGGGTCAGGAAATCATCCGGCGGGACCAGACCGCGCTGCGGGTGACGCCACCGCACCAAGGCCTCGAACCCCGCCACCGCCCCGGTCTTCAGGTTGACGATGGGTTGATAGAAGGGCTCGATCTCGCCGCGCACGAAGGCGTTGCGCAGGTCCGATTCCAGCGCCAGGCGAGACAGGCTGTCGGTTTCCAGAGCCCGGCCATAGGCGGCGGCCCCACCGCGCCCGGCCGTCTTGGCCTGCTCCACCGCCAGTTCGACCCGGCGCAGCAGTTCGGCGGGATCGGGCGCATCCGGCCCGCCCTCGGCCGCCACGGCCCCGATGGAAACGGTCGGATAGATATCGAAGCCCGCCACTCGCAAAGGCTGCTCCAGCGCCTCGCGGACGCGTTCGCTGCCGCTGGTGGCGCCGCGTCGGGTCAGCACGGCGAATTCGTCCTCGCCGATACGGGCAGGCGAACAGTCGTGTGAAAACGCCCCGGCCAGGCGCGACCCCAGGGCCGACAGCACCAGGTCGGCCCGTTCGTGACCCAGAGCCTCGTTCAGACGGCGCAGACGATCGACGTCGGCGACGACCAGCTCATAGTCGCCCGGCTGGGCGAGGGTGTCGGCCGCACGCACAAGAAAGGTGCGGCGGTCCAGCAGGCCGGTCAGCATATCCCGATCGGCGCCGGCGAACTTGGTCTCCAGGGCCACGACGCCCGCCGCCCGCAGACCGTCTTCCAACCAGACGCCTCGCCACAGGCAGGTCTCGCAGCCGCGCATACGCAGGCGCACCGCGATTTCCGTCCCTTCAGCCTGAGGCTTGAGCAGGCGATCGGCCAGTGCACGATCCTGGGGCATGGTCAGGGCGGTGAAGGCCGCCCCCGAGCATTCGGGGGCCAGAGGGCCAAGACCCAGCGAGCGGGTCGCCCCGGTAAACCGGATCTGGTCATCCGACGGCGTCCAGATCCACAGCGCGGCGTCAGCGGCGGCCAGCGCCTCGATCGCCGTCGTCGGGTCCCAGGCCAACGCTCTGGATCGTGTGCTCAAAGCGTTTCCCGGGGGCCAGAACCAGACGCGACGAGGTCAGGGACAAACTCGTCCTGGATGACGCCGAACAAAAGATGATCTGACCATAGGCCGTTAATTTTCAAATAAGCTTTCGCCAATCCCTCATGTCGAAAACCTGCCTTTTCCAGCACGCGGCGTGAGGCCTGGTTGAAAGGGACGCACGCGGCCTCGACCCGGTGCAGCTTCAGGCCGCCAAAAGCAAAGGCCAGCATGGCCCGTGCAGCCGCCGTTGCGGCCCCTTGCCCGGCATGGGGCTGGCCGATCCAGTAGCCCAGGGTCCCTGTCTCGGCCACGCCACGCCTAATGTTGGACAGGGTGATCGCGCCCAGCAGGATTTCTTCATCGGAATCGAAAATGAACAGAGGCCAGGCCGTGCCAAGCTCCATCTCGCGGGCATAGACGCCGAGACGCCGCCGAAACGCCGCCCGGGTCAGGTCGTCCTCTGCCCAGGCCGGTTCCCACGGCTGAAGATAGTCGCGCGATCCCCCGCGCAGTTCCGCCCACTCGGCATAGTCCGAAGGGCGCGGCGGACGCAGCAACACCCCCTGTCCGTGCAGGACGGGTCCGGTCGCCTCGGCCATCCAGTCAAACAGGGCCATGGCGACAGATTAGCGAGAAGCGCCGCCGACGCCAGCCACGACCTGGCCGTTCGTCAAACGCTTGACGAAAGCCGATCCCGCAGGGGCAGCCGCCTTGGGCCCGAGGACCGCCGTCGCCGAGCGTCCGGCGGAGGCCATGGCCTCGCCGACGTTGCGCAAGTCGTCGCCGGTTTGGGCCATGATGCGCGCCGCGCTGTCCTGGGACGAGACCGGCGCGCCGAAGATCAGAGTCTGGGCGGCGTTGCGACCCGCACGGCTGGCAGGGCTTTCGTCGGCCATCCACAGGCTGGCGTTCAGCACGGCCTTGGCGCGCGACAGTTCGGCGTCGCTGGGTCCCTTCTCGGCGAGGTCCAGCAGTTCGGCGGCGCAGACCTCGGCCAACTCCACCGCGCGGTCGGCGGCGGCGCCGGCGTAGATTCCCAGAAGCCCTGCGTCCTCATAGGCCTCCTGATAGGCGTCGATAGCGTAGGCCAGGCCCCGATCTTCGCGTGCGCTCTGGAACAGGCGCGAAGCCATGCCGCCGCCGAGGATTTCAGTGAACAGCCGCAGGGCCGGCAGACGCGGGTCCAGCGCCCCCATGGTCGGCAACTGGAAGACCAGATTGGCCTGTTCGATCTTGCGGGTCAGCTTCGCCTCGCCGCCGACGAAGACGGCGGGCGCCACAGGGGCCAGAGGAGTCGCGACCTCATGACCGAACCAGCGCTCGGCCAGGGCCAGCAGCTCATTTTCGTCAACCGCGCCGGACACCGCGACCACCATGCGGTCGGGCGAATAGAGCTGGGCGCGCCAATCCGCCACGGCGGCGCGGTCGGCGGACTTGAGGCTCTCCACCGTGCCGAGGATCGGCCGGCCCAGCGACTGGCCGGCATAGGCCTGGGTCTGAGCCATTTCGAAGACGTGGTCGTCGGGGGTGTCAAAGGCCTCGGCGATCTCCTGGGCCACGACGTCCTTTTCGCGCACGATCTCCGCTTCATCGAGCGTCGGGCGGAACACCAGGTCGGACACGATCTGCATGGCCAGAGGCAGCGAACCATGCAGGGCGCGAATCTCGAAGCTGGTGCGCTCATAGCCGGTGGCGGCGTTGATCGAGCCGCCTTCGGCCTCGATCCGTTCGACGATGTCGCGCGCGCCCATGTCGCCCGCGCCCTTGAACACCAGATGTTCCAGCAGGTGCGACCAGCCGGAGCGGGCCTCGTCCTCCATCCGCGCACCGCCACGCACGGCGACAGTCAGGGCGAAGGTCCGCAGACCGGGCATGGGGTCGCAGACGACGCGGACGCCGTTGGACAGGGTGTGCAGGCGAGCAGTCAGGATTCTGTATCCTTGCGGGTCATGCGGCGGCGCAACAGCACCCCGTAGAAGGCGATCAGGGCGGCGGCGAGACCGAACCAGGTCAGGGCATAGCCGAGGTGGTTGTTCGAGAAGGCGGCGGGCGGCGCCGAGGGCTTCAGCGCCAGCCAGTCGGGGTTGGTCGAGGTCGTGGCGAAGACGGTAAAGGGCGAGATGGGCCCCTCGATCTTCAAGACGCGCGCCATGGCCTCGGCGTCGCGACCGTAGAAGCGGCCTTCGGCGGGCGGGGGCGTCAGGGCGCTGGGCGCCGGGGCGCGGCGCAGGACGCCGGTGATGACGACGGGCATGGTGTCGGCGGCGTTGACCGGCGGACGGGCTGACACCTCGGCGGCGACAAAGCCGCGATCCACCAGCAGGGTCGGGCCGCCTTCAGCCGCGCAGGCCGAGACCAGGCGCACGCCCGCATTGCTGTCCTCAATGGACTGCAACTCGACGAAGGGCGCCGCCGCCAGGCCGCGGCAGGTCAGAATCACGCGGCGGAATTCGGGGTTCTCGACCTTGAGGGCTTCGGCCAGCGGCAGGGGCGGCTTGTCCGCCGCCTGCTCGGCCCCGGCGATCAGGCCCTCCTTCCACTGCATCCGCTGCACCTGCCAGACGCCGAGCGTCAGCAGCACGCCCAGCAAGACGAGGGCGAGGACGGTCAGAACGACAGGAAAACGCGGACGGGAGGTTACAGGCTTTGCGGCAGTCATTTCGGGTCTCGGGTTCGCAGCATCTGAAGCGCCGTCATCAGCCCCTTGCCCGGCCGCATCAGGCCCAAGGCCAGGGCGGCGACCAGCGGCAACCAGATGATCAGATGCAGCCAGATGGGCGGATGCCAGGCGATCTCGACCGCCAGGGCCGAAAAGCCGACAATGAAGCCGGCGATCTGCATGATGAAGGTGGCGGCGCCGTCGCCGGTCTCGACCGAGGCAAGGTCATAACCGCAGGCTTCGCAGACGAGGCGGACCTTCAGGAAGCCCTGGAACAGGCGCCCCTGGCCGCAGTTCGGACAACGTCCCCTGAGACCGGCGCGAACGGCCTGCCCGCCAAGCAAATCGGCGCGGGACTGTTCGTCCCGCGCCGCTTGAAGTGCCAAGGCTGCTTCGTTCAGCTTCACCCGAAGGTGACGTAGACGAAGGCGAACAGGAAGAGCCAGACCACGTCCACGAAGTGCCAGTACCAGGCGGCGGCTTCGAAACCGAAGTGCTTCTGGGGGGTCATCTGGCCCGCTTGCAGGCGCAGCAGGCAGACGGCCAGGAAGATGGTGCCGATCAGGACGTGGAAGCCGTGGAAGCCCGTCGTCAGGAAGAAGACCGAACCATAGAGACCCGACTGGGCGGCGGCTTCGTTGAAGAAATAGCCCTCGTGCAGGATGTGGTGATACTCGTAGGCTTGGACGCCGGTGAAGATCACACCCAGCAGGACGGTGATCAGCAGACCCGTCTTGGCGGCCTTGCGGTCGCCGACTTGCAGGGCATGGTGCGCCCAGGTCACGGTCGTGCCCGACAGCAGCAGGATGACCGTGTTCAGCAGCGGCAGGCCCCAGGGGTCCAGCAGCTCGACGCCCGTCGGCGGCCAGGTCTTCCAGGCGGCGGCGGTGTCGGCCCAGTTGCCGACTTCCGGCGTCAGGGCGCGCGACTCGGTGAAGAGCGCCATGTCGAAGAACATCCAGAAGAAGGCGACGAAGAACATCACCTCCGACGCGATGAACAGGACCATGCCGTAGCGCAGGCCGATCGAGACGACCGGCGTGTGGTCGCCCTGCTTGCCTTCCTTGATCACGTCCGACCACCAGCCGAACATGGCGTAGAGGACGCCGGCCAGACCGACGAAGAAGACGATCTTGGAGCCTTCCGGCAGGCCGAACAGGCCCTTCATCCAGATGACCGCGCCGACGAACATGACCACGCAGGCCATGGACGAGATCAGCGGCCAGGGGCTGGGGTCCACCAGGTGATAGTCGTGATGCGGTTTTGAGTGCGCGTCGGCCATGGCCAGGGTCTCTGAATTACGGCGAGAGATCGTTATAACAGGGGCTATAGCGTCCGCTATCCGGCTTTGCCAGTAGCGGTTTCACCAGAAGCGGCCTGCTCGAACCCCTTGGTGGGGAAGAAGGTGTAGCTGAGCGTGATTTCACGCACGCCCTTGGACTCCGAGTCCGTCGCCATCTCGGGCGCGACGAAATACTGAACCGGGAATTCCTTGGTCTCGCCGGGCGCGATTTCCTGCCCCTCGAAACAGAAGCATTGCAGCTTCTGGAAATAGGGGCCGGCGCGTTCCGGCACGACGTTATAGGCCGCCGTGGCGTGGATCGGCTGGTCCGAGGTGTTGGTCACCTTGAAATAGGCCATGCCGGTCTCGCCGATGCGGACGCGCTGGCTGACCTGCTCGGCCTTGAAGTCCATCGGCAGGTTGCGGACGTTGGTGTCGAAACGGATCAGGACGCTCTGGTCCAGGATCTGGGTCGGCGCCGCCTCGGCCTTCTTCACCGTGCCGTCAAAGCCCGTCACCTGACAAAACAGCTGATACAGCGGCACGGCGGCGAAGGCCGCGCCGGTCATGCCCATGACGACGGCGGCGCAGATGAAAGCGACGAGGTTCTTGCGGTCCTTCACTGCGCCGGCTCCGAGACCGGCGCCTCCGGGGCGGCCATAGGGGCAGTTAGAGCCGGATCAGCGCGCTCGACCGTGGCCAGAGCCGCCGCCTCGGCCGCCTTGCGGGCCTCGGTGTTGCGCTGAAGGTTCACCACGGTGACGATGAAGACCAGGACGATGAAGCCGACCAGGCCCAGGGCGATGGCGACGTTGCGGCGCTTGCGCGCCCGCACTTGCTCGTCGGTCAGTTTGATGAAGTTCGGACGGTTCACGCGGGTCAGGCTCCCAGGCCCGGCAGCTGTTCAACCAGGAGGGCCGAGAACAGCGCCATCAGATACAGGATGGAAAAGGCGAACAGGTTGCGGGCCGGTTTGGCCTCGGCGCGGACATCATACAATGCGGCCTCTCGCCCCACCGCCTCGGCCTTGTCCGGCTGGTCGCCGGCGCGCGAGCGCCAGAGGCGAAACGCCAGGGCCAGGAAGAAGAGCCCCCCCGCCACCGACACCGCCAGATAGACCACGCCGCCGAGGCCGAGGAAGGCCGGGGCGATGGCCACCGGCACGAAGATCAGGGTGTAGATCAGGATCTGCAGCCGGGTCGACTTGGCGCCGCGCGCCACCGGCATCATCGGAATGCCCGCCTTGGCGTAGTCGCCGGCCGAGTAGAGGGCCAGCGCCCAGGAGTGCGGCGGGGTCCACAGGAAGATGATCAGGAACAGCAGCCAGGCCTGCCACGGCGCGTCGCCCGTCACCGCCGCCCAGCCGATCACCGGCGGGAAGGCCCCGGCGGCGCCGCCGATGACGATGTTCTGGGGCGTCCGGCGCTTGAGCAGCAGGGTGTAGAAGCCCGCGTAATAGACGATGGTCAGGGCCAGAAGGCCGCCGGCCAGCCAGTTGGTCGTCATGCCCAGCAGCATGACCGAGAAGATCGACAGGATGACGCCAAAGGCCATCGCATCATTCTTGCGAACGCGGCCCGCCGCGACGGGACGGCCGCGCGTGCGGCGCATCAGGGCGTCGGTCTCGCCTTCCAGCGCCATGTTCAGGGCGCCGGCGGCCCCTGCCCCCACGGCGATGCACAGGACAGCGATGGCGGCCAGCAGAGGATTGGGATGGCCGGGCGCGACCACCAGCCCCGTCACGGCGGTGAAGACCACCAGCGACATGACGCGCGGCTTCAGCAGCTGGAAGTAGTCTTCCGGCTGGGCGGTCGAAACGAGCGGGATCTCGCGAGTGGGGCGGTCGGTCATGGTCATTAAAAGCCAAAGGCCGCCCTTCCGGTGACGAAAGGGCGGCCTCTCAAGGGTTATCCGGTTCGGATCAGTGGTTGTCCGCCTTGACCACCGGCAGTTCGTTGAACTGGTGGTGCGGCGGGGGCGACGACAGGGTCCACTCCAGGGTGGTGGCGCCTTCGCCCCACGGATTGGCCTCGCCCTTGCGGCGACGGATCGCGGCTTCGGCCAGCATGATCAGAAAGACGCCGACGCCTACGATAGTGATCAGATAGCCGACCGACGAGACCTGGTTCCACAGGGTGAAGGCTTCCGGGTAGTCGATGTAACGACGCGGCATGCCCTGCAGACCCAGGAAGTGCTGCGGGAAGAAGACCAGGTTCACGCCGACGAACATGATCCAGAAGTGGGCCGCGCCGAGGAACTCGTTGTACTTCACGCCGAACATCTTCTCGAACCAGTAGTAGAAGCCCGCGAAGATCGAGAAGATCGCGCCCAGCGACAGCACGTAGTGGAAGTGAGCCACGACGTAATAGGTGTCGTGCAGGCTGTAGTCGATGCCGGCGTTCGACAGGACCACGCCGGTCACGCCGCCGAGGGTGAACAGGAAGATGAAGCCCATCGCCCACAGCATGGGCGTCTTGAAGGTAATGGAGCCGCCCCACATGGTGGCGATCCAGCTGAAGATCTTCACCCCGGTCGGCACGGCGATGATCATCGTCGCGGCCACGAAGTAGGCGCGCAGGTTGATGCTCATGCCCACGGTGTACATGTGGTGCGCCCACACGATGAAGCCGATGAAGCCGATGGCCACCATGGCGTAGGCCATGGCGAGGTAGCCGAAGATCGGCTTCTTCGAGAAGGTCGACACGATGTGCGAGATGATGCCGAAGCCCGGCAGGATCATGATGTAGACTTCGGGGTGACCGAAGAACCAGAACAGGTGCTGGTACATGACGGGGTCGCCGCCGCCGGCCGGATCGAAGAACGAAGTGCCGAAGTTGCGGTCCGTCAGCAGCATGGTGATGGCGCCCGCCAGAACCGGCAGCGACAGCAGCAGCAGGAAGGCCGTGATCAGAACGCCCCAGGCGAACAGCGGCATACGGTGCAGGGTCATGCCCGGCGCGCGCATGTTGAAGATGGTGGTGATGAAGTTGATCGCGCCCAGGATCGACGAGGCGCCGGCGACGTGCAGCGAGAAGATCGCCAGGTCGAACGACGGCCCCGTGTGGCCCGTGGTGGAGAGCGGCGGATAGGCCGTCCAGCCGCCGCCGAAGCCCTTGCCCGGCCCGCCGTCGACGAACATCGAGATGCACAGCAGGATGAAGGCGGCGACCAGCAGCCAGAACGAGATGTTGTTCAGACGCGGGAAGGCCATGTCCGGCGCGCCGATCATGATCGGCGTGAAGTAGTTGGCGAAGCCGCCCATGGTCGCCGGCATGACGACGAAGAAGACCATGATCAGGGCGTGGGCCGTGACCGTGACGTTATAGCCGTGCTTGGAGGCTTCCACGATCCCCAGCTGCTGGATGATCGTGCCTTCCTTGAACAGCTGGATGCCCGGCTCGGCCAGTTCCCAACGGATCAGGCCCGACAGGGCGCCGCCGATGATACCGGTGAAGATGGCGAACATCAGGTACAGAAGACCGATGTCCTTGTGGTTCGTCGACAGGAACCAGCGGGTGAAGAAACCCGGCTTGTGATCGTGATGATCGTCGTGTGCTGCGGCAGCGGTGGCCATGATCGTGGGCTCTCGCGTCTCTGTTACTGGGCGGCCGGCGCGACGGGCGCGGCAGCGGCTGCGGGGGCCGCGGGAGCGGCGGCGGTCGGGGCGACAGCGGCGTCAGCAGCCGGAGCAACGGCGACGGCAGGCGTCGCAGCAGCGGCGGCAGCAGCGGCGTCATCAGCCTGCTTCGTCATGGAGCCGCCCTTGGAGGCGACCCAGGCGGCGAACTCCGCCTCGGTGACGACGTTGATCTGCATCGGCATGAAGGCGTGGTCGACGCCGCACAGCTCCGAGCACTGGCCATAGTAGATGCCGGTCTTCTCGGCGTTGAACCAGGTCTCGTTGACGCGGCCCGGGACGGCGTCGGTCTTCAGACCGAAGGCCGGCAGGGCGACGGCGTGGATCACGTCGGACGCGGTGACCAGCAGGCGAACGGTCTTGCCGACCGGCACCACCATCGGCTCGTCGGCGGCCAGGCGATAGAGGTGGGCCGGCGCCCGGTCCTCGGGCGTCATGTTCGAGATATACTCGGCCACGCCCTGGTCGGGATATTCATAGGCCCAGTTCCACTGGTTGCCCGTGACCTTAACCGTCAGGTCAGGGTCGGGCATGTCGTGATAGGCGAACAGCAGGCGGAACGAGAACAGCGAGATGCCGACCAGAATCAGCACGGGCACCACGGTCCAGATGACCTCGATGACCGTGTTGTGGCTCCACTTGGCCGGAACCGGGTTCGACTTCTTGTTGTAGCGGATGGCGATCCAGATCAGCAGGCCCAGCACCAGCAGGGTGATGATCGTGATGACCGGCATCAACACCACGTCGTGGAAGAAGATCGCCTCATGCTTCAGCGGCGCGGCGGCGGGTTGCAGGTTGATTCCGCCCGGGGTCGGTTGACCCAGCAGATCCTGCGCCCATGCCGGCGCGGCGACGAAGGCGGCAAGGGCGGTCGCGGCGACACCGCCTCCGATCCGCGCCATGGCTCGCGTGCCCATCCCCATTCGAGTCCTCATAAACCGTTTCGCAGCCGATGCTTGCGAGCAATTCGCAAACACCGCCGGGCCCAGACGGACCTCAGCGTTTCAGGGCCGGTCCATATCGGCTCGGCTTGCGCTTGCCAAGCGATCAAGCGCCGCAAGTGAAGAGATGGGGCGAAAGTTCGGCGGATTAATTCGCTGTCATGTACCGATAGCTACCTTGCACCGCACGATACCTTGCGATACCCATTCGTCATCACCGAAGGGAACGCCATGCCCGAATCCATCGACATCCAACTGAAGAAAGGCGTGCTGGGATTGTGCGTGCTGGCCCTGCTGGCCCGCTCCGACAGCTACGCCTACGAAATCGCCAGCCGCCTGTCCGACGCCATCGGCATGGGGGAAGGCACCATCTATCCGCTGATGCGGCGAATGCAGACCGACGGACTGGTCGAGACCTATCTGGTCGAATCGTCCAGCGGGCCTTCGCGCAAATACTATCGGCTGACCACCGCCGGTCGCGCCGCCCTGGAAGGACAGACCGTCGAATGGCGGGCCTTCGCCCAGGCCGTCGAGGCCCTGGTGGCGAACACCGCGCCGCACAGCGACACCATAGCGGCGGGCGCGCCGGTCGAACCGGCC
>CAYWDO010000006.1:0-20902 GCA_964456995.1 uncultured Brevundimonas sp. | reverse complement strand
GAACACCGCGCCGCACAGCGACACCATAGCGGCGGGCGCGCCGGTCGAACCGGCCGTCCTGACCGATCAATCCGCAGACGCTCAACGGGGAGCCGAACAATGAACCGCGCCGAATTCCTGGCCCGCCTGCAACGCGGCCTGGTCGGACTGCCGACCTCGACGGCGAACGACATCGTCGCCGACTATGAAAGCCACTTCGCCGACGGGCTCGCCGCCGGTCGCACCGAGGCGCAGGTCGCCGAGGCCCTGGGCGATCCCGATCGTCTGGCCCGCGAGCTGAAGGCCGAGGCCAGCGCCAAGCGTTGGGGACAGGAGCAGACCGCCTCCTCGGCCGCCGGGGCCATCTTCGGCATCCTGGGCCTGGGCGCGATCGACATCCTGATCCTGCTGCCCATCGCCCTGCCGGTGTTCGGCACGGTGCTGTCGCTCCTGATCGCCGGGGTTGCGGTCTTCGTGGCCGGCGGCGCCGTCCTGGTGGTCGGTCCCTTCCTTGGCGGGCCGGGCGGCGCCCTGGCGGCGGCCCTGCTGGGCGTCGGCCTGATGGGTCTGGGCATCTTCATGACCGGGACCATGGCCCTGCTGACCAAGTGGCTGATCGACGCCACCGTCTGGTACGCCCGCCTGCACTACCGCGTGGTCAAGCCCGCGCTCGAACCCCAATCGCAAGCCTGATCCGGTTCTGAGGGAGGAACTGACATGATCCGCAATCTTCTGATTATCTCCAGCGCCGGCCTGATCCTGGCCATCGTCGGCATCGGCGGGGCCTTTGCTGTGGGAGGCCGCGACCTGGCCCGCCACGACTGGACCTGGGTGGTCACCGACGACGACGCCGGCGACGACAGCTTCAAGGTCGAGCGCGGCGCCGTCTCGCCCGACATCACCCGCACCATCGCCTGGACCGGCGACCAGCGGCTGGCCATCGATCTGCCGGCCGACGTCACCTATGATCAGGACACCGCCTCGCCCGGCATCACGATCAGCGGCCCCAAGAGCGCCGTTGATCGCGTCCGGTTCGTCAATGGTCGGCTGACCATGGACGACGCCCCCAGAGGCGACCGCAGCTATATCCGCTGGACCGGCACGGGCATCCACGGATGGAGCGAGACCGAAGCGCTGAAGATCACCATCAGGGCGCCCTCGGTAAAGGCCTTTGACCTGTCCGGCCCCGCCGATCTGACGATCCGCGCCTATGACCAACCGACGCTGGACCTGACCCTGAGCGGGTCCTCGGACATCAAGGCCCAGGGCAAGACCGAGGTCGTGACCCTGGACATCTCGGGCGCCGGCAGCGCCGAACTGGAAGAGCTGTTCGTCACCGACGCCAAACTGCGCGTCAGCGGCAGCGGCGACGCCGAGGTCGGTCCGACCGGCAAGGCCGAGGTCGATGTCTCGGGCAGCGGCTCGGTCCGTCTGACCCGCCGGCCGGCCCAACTGCGCCAGGACATCAGCGGCTCGGGCGACGTCACCCAGGACTGATCGTCTTGCGACAACAAAGACGGTTCGGCCCCTTTCGCACCGCGAGAGGGGCCGATTGCCTTGACGGGCCGTGACGCAGCGCCCCTCAGCCCCTATCTAGGCTGCATGAGCACCGCCGCCTCCCCCTCTCCCATCCTCGACGCCGCCGGCGTGGCCCCCGACGAGGCCCTGTCCATCCTTCAGACGGCCCTGGCCGGCGCCGACGACGGCGAGCTGTTCCTGGAAAAGACCGAGAGCGAATCGCTCGTCTTCGACGACGGACGGCTGAAGGGCGCGTCTTACGACGCCGTCGAGGGCTTCGGCCTGCGCGTCGTGGCGGGCGAGACCGCCGGCTACGCCCACGCCAACGAGATCTCCGCCGCCGCCATCCGCCGCGCCGCCGACAGCGCCTCGCTGGCCAAGCGCGGCTATTCCGGTCACGCCGCCGAGGCACCGCGCGCCACCAATCAGAAGCTCTATGACGAGGTCGATCCCCTCGCCTCGCCCGGTTTCTCGGACAAGATCGAGCTGCTGTCGGAAATCGACGCCTGGGCCCGCGCCCGTGACCCGCGTGTGGTCCAGGTCTCGGCCTCCATCGTGGGTCAGCGTCGCACTGTCGAGATCCTGCGCGCCGACGGGCGGCTGCTCAGCGATGTCCGGCCCCTGGTCCGCGTCAACGTCTCGGTCACGGTGGAGCGCGACGGCAAGCGCGAGAGCGCCTCGGCCGGCGCCGGCGGCCGTGCCGGCTTCGAGGCCTGGCTCGCCCCCGACCGCTGGCAGGGCCAGATCGACGAGGCCCTGAGGCAGGCCCTGGTCAACCTGGACGCCATCGACTGCCCGGCGGGCGAGATGGACGTGGTCTTGGGCGCCGGCTGGCCCGGCGTCCTGCTGCACGAGGCCATCGGCCACGGCTTCGAGGGCGACTTCCACAGGAAGGGCTCCTCGGTCTTCAGCGGCAAGATGGGACAACGGGTGGCCGCTCCGGGCGTGACAGTCGTGGACGACGGCTCCATCGCCGGGCGTCGCGGCTCCCTGTCCTTCGATGACGAAGGCACCCCGACCTCGCGCACTGTCCTGATCGAGGACGGCATCATGGTCGGTCTGATGCACGACCGGCTGTCGGCGCGTCAGCTAGGCGCGAAGGCCACCGGCAACGGTCGTCGCCAGTCCTTCGCCCACATGCCCATGCCCCGCATGACCAACACCTTCATGGAGGCCGGCAACGACAAGTTCGAGGACATGATCGCCTCGACCAAGCGCGGCCTCTACGCCGCCAACTTCGGCGGCGGCCAGGTGGACATCACCAACGGCAAGTTCGTCTTCCAGTGCACCGAGGCCTATCTGATCGAGGACGGCAGGATCACCGCCCCTGTCCGCGGCGCCACCCTGATCGGCGACGGGGCCACGGCCCTGACCCATATCCAGATGGTCGGCGACGATTTCGCCTTCGATCCCGGCGTCGGCGTCTGCGGCAAGGCCGGGCAAGGCGTCCCCGTCGGCATCGGCCAGCCCAGCCTCAAGATCGGCGGCCTGACTGTGGGCGGCACGGCGGTCTAGCGTCGAGATACTGGGCACGATCCGGGCGCATCTTCGGATTTTTCAACACGAACCGGCTCAAAGCGGGGCCGTTGACAGAATTGTTTGTGAACCAATTCTGGTCTGCCTCGTATATTGGTCATGTCTCGCTTGTCACCCGCATCGCCTTTCGCCTTCCCCCTTGGCTCCAAGGGCCAGGCGATGGGGCAATGAGCTATTATCGCCTGCGCGCCGTTCGCGCCAAGGAGTCGGCGCGTTCCGTGGGCTGTGAGGAAGGGCGTCTGCATTTTCTTCGGCTAGCCTGTCTGTACGAGCAAAACGCCAGGCTGGAAGAAGGCGCACGCCGTCAACATCTGCGCCGCCCTTCCGAAAGATGACCGCCTGATCGGGACGAGACGCTATTGTCGCGAGGAAGGCAGGCCAGAAGATCCGGCAACGCCATCCGCCTTCCACGCCGGTCCCTCGATCTCGTATCCCTGAGCCGCGAGCCTATCGAGTACGCCGTCCGGCTCGGCAAGGACACGAAGCTGGGCGACCGCCATGGTCACGCCCGGTTCGCCCAGCGCCGTCTGAACGGCCTCCGCCCACTGGGTGCGCAACAGGGGCGCGATCTCTGGATCGCCCCAGGGCCAGCACAGGCCAAGGGCCTGCTCCAGCGGTTGGGCCATGACCTCAGGCACACGCCGGGCGCGCCAGTCGTTGATGCGGACGGCCGCGCCTTCTGGCCCGGCCTCTGCGGCGGCCAGGGCGCGCTCCAGACAGGCCGAATAGGTCGTCGGCGGAGCGGTGATCAGATTGTCGATAATCTCGTCGCCGCGCACAGTGCCGACCGGACGCACCGGGATGCCGGCGTCGCGCGCGACCTTCTTGATGACGTCGGTGGCGTTGCGGGTGCGGCCGCGTTCATAGCCCGCCTTGTCGCTCATCAGGTCCATGCTGAGCCCCATCAGGCTTTCCGTCCGCCATTTGTCGTTCTTCTGATCCGCCATCAGCGTTTCCAGCCGGGCCTGGACCTCCGGCTCCAGATAGTCGGCGGTCGTCGTGCCGTTCGGCAGCCGCGCGATGGTGCGGATGCGCCAGATCAGCCGCAGTACGTCCGAGACCGACGCGCGGCCCTCCTGCGGGAACAGGATACGCTGCGAGCGGCGGGCGGCGGCCTCCAGCGCCTCGGGCCGCCATTCGACGTCGCGCGGCACGCCGCTGATGGCGCCGACCAGGATCAGGGTGCTGTCGCCGCGCGTCACCTCCCAGATGGGGGCGTCGGTACGGCGGGCGGTGACGACAACCTCGTCCAGCGTGGTCACCGGCGTGGCGGAAACCTCCTGCGACAAGGCTGGCGCGCCAAGCGACAAGCCAAGAACAAGCGCCAAGAGGGCAAGGATATGAGCGTTCATGAAGGCTGGCGTAACAGTATCTAACAGGCGTGTAATCTGACCATTCCGTAATGCTGTCCGCGATTTAATCCACCTGTCAGGCTTGTAACTGGAGACCGGGCGGCGGCGCCGTCACACCTTCCCCACGACCGAGGGAGAGGACGACCCATGACTAAGACCATTCTGCTGGCCACCACCGCCGCACTGGCGTTCGCCGCAGCCGCACCGGCGTTCGCCGACACCGCGCGCGCGCCCCAGACCGCCGAGGCCAGCGATCAGGGCGTCCTGGTCTTCGCCCCCGACTTCTTCAAGGACGCCCGCCCCAATACGGCGCTGGACATGGTCAACCGCGTGCCGGGCTTCTCGGTCAACGACGGCGACGGCGCGCGAGGCTTTGAAGGCGCGGTCGGCAACATCCTGATCAACGGCTCGCGTCCCGCGTCCAAGAACGACACCGGCTCCAACGTCCTGGGTCGGACCGTAGCGACACAGGTCGAGCGGATCGAACTGGTGCGGGGCGGCGCCCCCGGCATCGACATGCAGGGCTATTCGGTCGTGGCCAACGTCATCCTGAAGACCACATCCAGCCGCGAACACGTGCTGACCGCCAACGCCAGCCTGTTCGAGGGCGGCCAGGACCTGTTCGGCGGCTCCTATCAGTTCACCGCCCGCGAGGGCGAGCGCACCTGGGGCGTGACGCTCAGCGACGGCATCTCGTCCAGCGACTCCAACGGGGCCGGCTATGTGGTTCGCACCGACGCCAACGGCAACGTGCTGCGTAATGAGCAGTATTACAACGACGGCTACGGCGGCGGGACCTCGATCCGGGGCAACTTCTCCAACCCCTTCATGGGCGGCAAGATCGACCTGACGGCCCGTTACGGCCTCAATGACTGGCACAACATCAACCTGCAGACCGCGCCCGACGTCCGCCGCGAAAGCCTCTATGACGAGGACGGCCACAGCGGCGAGTTCGGCGTGGTCTACACCCGCCCCCTGTCTGCGAAACTGAAGCTGGAAAGCCGCTTCATCCACGAGTTCGGCGACTTTGAGAGCGTTTCGACCTCGCGCACCCGACTGGCCGGGGTCGATAGCCCCGAACAGCTGTTCAGCGGCGAAGGCGAGTCCTCCGAAACCATCCTGCGCAGCCTGGTCCGCTACGAGCGCTCGCCGGCGATGGATTTCGAGGCCGGCGGCGAGATCGCCTACAACATGCTGGAGGTCGAACAGGCCTATACGGTCGGCGGCGTCGCCGTCCCCCTGCCCTCGGCCTCGGTCAAGGTCGAGGAGACGCGCGGCGAGCTGTTCGGCAAGGCGACCTGGCGGATCAACCCCAAGTGGACGCTGGAAAGCGGTCTGCGGCTGGAGTCCTCGACCATCAGCCAGTCCGGGGACGCCTCTCAGGAAAAGAGCTTCTTCTTCGCCAAGCCGCGTGTTCTGGCGACCTGGACCCCCATGGCCAACACCCAGGTGCGGCTGCGCGTTGAACGCACCGTCGGCCAGCTGGACTTCGGCGACTTCGCCGCCTCGGCCGAGTTCGCCGACGAGAACGTCTTCGGCGGCAACGTCAACCTGGAGCCGGAATCACGCTGGGTCGGCGAAGCCACCTTCGAGAAGCGCTTCTGGGGCGACGGCATCGTCAGCCTGGGTCTGCGCCATGACGAGATCACCAACGCCATCGACCTGATCCCGCTGGACGGCGGCCTGTCGGCGGTCGGCAATATCGGCGACGCCACCCTGGATCAGTTGGCCCTGAACGTGACCATCCCCACCGACAAGCTGGGCGTCTCGGGCGGCAAGTTCGGCTTCCGCAACACCTGGAACAAGACAGAGGTCACCGACCCCACCACGGGTGAAAAGCGCCCGATCTCGGATGTGCGCGCCTCGCAGGCGACGATCTCCTTCGAGCAGGACATCACCGGGCTGAAGCTGCAATGGGGCGGCGCCTGGATCCCCGTGCTGGGCCAGAAGGGCTATCAGCCGGATCAGATCTCGGGCTGGCGCGGCAGCGACTATTACGAACTGTGGGCCGAGTACAAGCCGACCCCGACCCTGTCGATCCGCACCCAGGTCAACATCTGGAACGACTTCGACGTGACCCGCACCGTCTTCGCCGACCGCGTGACCCGCCCTGTGGCCTTTGTCGAGGAGCGGTTCGTCGATCCGCGCACCTTCTGGCAGATCCGCGTCCGCAAGACCTTCTAGGGATCAAAACCCGGACCAATTGAAAAGGGCGGCGCCTCTTGCGAGACGCCGCCCTTCTTCTTTGGCCGAAAGGAAATGTCAGGCGATCAGTGAACGCCCGCCATGCCCTTCTTGAGCAGCGGCGACAGCACCAGCAGCACCACGCCCACGACCACGCCGGTCCAGCCGATGGTGCCGAAGATGGAGCCATAGGTCTGCAGCGCCAGCTCGGGGCTGGTGACGACGCCGGCGACCGTGTCGGTCGAGGTCGCCTGGGCGATGAAGCCGGCGGCGATGTGCGCCACCGAGCTGGACAGGAACCAGACGCCCATCATCAGGCCGACGACGCGATCCACCGACAGCTTGGTGATCATCGACAGTCCAACCGGCGACAGGCAGAGCTCGCCCATCGTGTGCAGGAAGTAGGTCAGGAACAGGAAGATCAGCGGCACGCGGAAGTCCACGTTCGCCTGCGTCGCCGAGGCCCAGGTCAGCAGCAGGAAGCCTGCCCCCACCAGAACCAGGGCGAAGGAGAACTTGACCGGGGTCGAGGGCTCCATGTTGCGCTTGCCCAGCCAGACCCACAGGGCGGCGATGATCGGGCCGCCGATGACGATGATGCCCGGGTTGAACATCTGGGTCATGGGCGCATTGAACCAGGTCGGCATGGCCGTGGACTGGTCGGCGAACAGGGTCAGCGACGAACCGGCCTGTTCGAACAGGGCCCAGAACAGGACCGAGAAGAAGATCAGCGCCAGCGCCACCAGCATACGGCTGCGCTCTGCGCCCCGCAGCTTGAGCACCACATAGCCGACGACCGAGGCGAAGATGACGCCGGCCAGCCAGGGCAGGGCCGTCTCGATGATGTGATGGCGCTGCATCAGCAGCCAGACCGGGAAGACGGCGACCAGGCCGCCGATCCAGAAGATGGCCTCGAACGGAACGCCCAGCACCTTGCGGGATTTCAGCGCCACCGGATTCGGCGGACCGCCGCGACCTTCCAGCCAGCTCTGACCCAGGATGAAGGTGATCAGGCCCAGAAGCATGCCGATGCCGGCCAGGCCGAAGCCATAGGCCCAGCCGTACTTCATGCCGAGGTAGGAACAGGCCGCCGTGGCCAGAACCGACCCCAGGTTGATGCCGACGTAGAAGATGGTGAAGCCGCCGTCGCGACGGGGATCGTTCTCTTCATAGAGAGCGCCGACGACCGTCGAGATATTGGCCTTCAGGAAGCCGACGCCGACGATGATCAGCGACAGGGCCAGGAACAGGACCGGCTCCCCAAAGCCGAGATCGCGAACCGTTTCCAGTCGGTAGCCGTCCGTGGCGGTGAAGGCCGGGAAGCCGCCCGCCGCAGGCGCCACGGCCGGGGCCGCAACGTCCGCCGCCATCGCCGCCGCCGGTTCAGCGCCGACCCGCGACACGCCTTCCGGCGAAATCGTGATCTGGGTGCGCTCGTCGCCGTTGACGGCGAAGATGGTGCGGTTCTGGTCGCGACCTTCGACCTGAAGCTCGTAGGTGGTGGCGCCGATGGTCAGGTTTTCACGACCGCCCTTGCCCTCGAACGCCATCGTGAAGTGGCCGGCGACCAGCAGGACGGCGCCGATGATGACGGCCTTGCGCGAGCCCAGATACTTGTCGGCGATCATGCCGCCGACGACCGGCATCAGATAGACCAGCGCCGCATAGGCGGCGTAGATGCCCTGCGCCTCTTTGGGGCCGAACAGGAAGTGCTGGGTCAGATAGAGGACCAGCAGGGCCCGCATGCCGTAGTAGGAAAAGCGTTCCCACATCTCTGTGAGGAACAGGACCACCAGCCCCCGCGGGTGTCCCAGAAACGTCTTGCGAGGCGTCGCCGATAGCGCGCCCCCCCCATCCGTCGTGCTCAACGGCGTTCTCCCAAATGCTACGCCCTGACTGGCGCATTAAGGCCGCAGAAACAGCACGGCACGGCCACGCGAACAAGCGTTAACGCCGCGACCCGTCACCGCAATGACGCATTTGTCAGGCCCGAGCGCACAACCTTAACGCGCGGCGGCGGGTTTAGGCACGCTACATGCAACCCGAAGGCTTATCGTTTGTTAATGTCTCATTAAGGAATAAGCTCGTGTCATGACGAGACCGTTTCGGCCCTCAGATGTGCCTGATGTGAACCAGCTGCACCGCGCGGTGTGGTGGCCCGAACGGTCGCCTGCCGGGTGGCGGTGGCTGGACGACAATCCTGCACGTCGCGCGCTTGATGCGCCTTCAGGCTGGGTCTTCGAAGATGCGAATGGGAGCCCCGCAGCCTTCCTGGGCAATTTTGTCCAACGCTTCTGGATCGGGGACCAGCCGCTGTACGGGGCGACAGGCTTCTCGGTCATCGTGCCGCCGGATCAGAGGGGCCGCAGCCGCGACCTGATCGGAACCTTCATCAAACAACCCGGCTGCTTCGTCCGCTACACTCTGAACGCCAACGCCCGGTCCAGCCCTCTGTACAAGAAGTTCGGTATGGTCCCGTGGCCGCCCGAGACCCATGCGCTGAAGCTGTCCTGGATCATCAATCCGGTCGCCTGCCTCTACAGCCGGGGATTGCGCACCCTGGTCGCACGCGAGCCGCGCGCCGCCCGGTGGCTCGGCGAGCAGTTGATGCCGTGGCGCCGTGGTGGACGCCCTGCGGTCCCGGCAAACCTGCCCGACGGGATCACAGAACTGCACGATCTTTCCGATCGTTCGCCCTACGCCGGCTTCTGGACGGCGCTGCGTGACCAGGGGCGTCTGACGGCGGACCGCAGTCCCGCCATGATGCGCTGGCGGCTGTCAGACCCAGACCTGACGGCCCGTCCGCTTCATCTGGTGCGCCGACTGGACGGAGAAATCACCGGCCATGCCCTGGCGCTCCTGGGCAAGGGCAACTCCATCGAGCCGCCGACGCTGGAGATCATCGATCTGGAGGCGCTGGACCGTGACCGCGCCGCCATCCCCGCCCTGGTGTCCGCCCTGTTGCAACTCGCGCCCGCCCTGGGCGCCGCCAAGGTGCGGTTGCCCGTGGTCACCGAAACCATGCTTGAGGATCTGGGCGACCTGACGCGCAAGGCGCGACGCGAGGGCGGTTGGGGCCACTGCCACGTCGCCTTCACGGCCGGCGTCGAAAGCGCGAGCGACTGGCGCCCCACCCCGTTCGACGGCGACTATTCCTTCTGCATCCGTCCGCTGCCGGCGCGAGCGCCCCGTACGCAGTGGCGGTGGTTCTCGGACAAGGAGGCGCCGACGGGGTCGAAGGCCGGCGCCTGACATCTCGACGGGGCTTTAGGGTCGCGCCTTAAGTTCGTCGCGGATCTCGGCCAGCAACGCCTCGGTCGGGGTCGGGCCGGCGGCGACAGCCTCGACCGGCTGTTCACGACGCAGCTTGTTGATCGCCTTGACCGCAAGGAAGACCACGAAGGCCACGATCAGGAACTGGATCAGGGTGTTGATGAAGGCGCCGTACTGGATCGCCACCTTCTCGACCGCCACGGTCGCCGGGTTTTCCGGCACCAGAACCCATTCCAGTTTCGAGAAATCGACGCGGCCCAGCAGCAGGCCGATCGGCGGCATGACGATCTGATCCACCAGGCTGGTGACGATCTTGCCGAACGAGGCGCCGATGATCACGCCGACCGCCAGGTCGACGACGTTGCCGCGCGCGGCGAACTCACGAAATTCGGAAAACAGGCTCATGGGTCAGTCTTTCGTTCAGGCGTCGCCGGAAGCGTTCAAACGCTCGCGCAGTTCCTTGCCGCTCTTGAAGAAGGGCACGGCCTTGGCCGGAACCTCGACCGTGTCGCCGGTGCGCGGGTTGCGTCCGACGCGGGCAGGACGGCTGCGCACTGAAAAGGCGCCGAAGCCCCGCAGTTCGACGCGGCCGCCGTCCGACAGCGACTCGGTCATCTGACCCAGGATGACGTTGACGACCCGCTCCACCTCGGCGTGGGTCAGGTGGATGTTCTCGGCCGCCAGCTTCTCGATCAGTTCAGACTTGATCATTCAGGCCCCCGCCCGTGGCTGTTTCAGATGCAGTCGCTTCCGCTCAGGTCCACACCCTAACCGTCTGACGCCACAGGAATAAAGAGGGCGCGTCGGATTAAGAGCGATTCTCAAGGGCTAGCCCTGCCATTGGCGCGGGTTCTGCCTCCTCGCGCAAGAAAAAAGGCGGCTGGATTGCTCCAGCCGCCCCATTTTCTGGTCAAAAGGAACGATTAGTCCTTCGAACCGGCCTTTTCGCGAAGCGCGGCGCCCAGGATGTCGCCCAGCGAAGCGCCCGAGTCCGACGAACCGAACTGTTCGATGGCCTCGGCCTCGTCCTTCATTTCCAGCGCCTTGACCGACACCGAGACGCGGCGCGTGGCCTTGTCGATGCCCGTGATCATGGCGTCGATACGGTCGCCGACGGCGAAGCGTTCCGGACGTTGCTCGTTGCGGTCGCGCGACAGGTCCGACTTGCGGACGAAGGCCGTGACCGGCGCGTCGTCTTCACCGAACTTGACTTCGATGCCGCCGGTTTCGATCGACGTCACGGTGACGGTGATCTGCTGGCCACGCTTGTAGACGTCGCCTTCCATCGGATCGCCGCCGAGCTGCTTGACGCCCAGCGAGACGCGTTCCTTCTCGATGTCGACGTCCAGCACCTTGGCCTTGATCGTTTCACCCTTGCGGTAACGCTGGATGGCTTCTTCGCCCGACACGTTCCAGTCCAGGTCCGACAGGTGGACCATGCCGTCGATGTCGTTGTCCAGGCCGACGAACAGGCCGAACTCGGTGGCGTTCTTGACTTCGCCCTCGACGGTCGAACCGATCGGGTTGGCCTCGACGAAGGCTTCCCACGGGTTGTTCTGGGCTTGCTTCAGGCCCAGCGAGATACGGCGCTTGGCGCTGTCGACGTCCAGGACGATGACTTCCACTTCCTGCGAGGTGGAGACGATCTTGCCCGGGTGGACGTTCTTCTTGGTCCAGGACATTTCCGAGACGTGGACCAGGCCTTCGACGCCGGCTTCCAGCTCAACGAACGCACCGTAGTCGGTGATGTTCGTGATGCGGCCCGTGTACTTGGCGTTGACCGGGTACTTGGCTTCGACGCCGTCCCACGGATCCGACTGCAGCTGCTTCATGCCGAGCGAGATGCGCTGGGTGTCCGGGTTGATCTTGACGATCTGGACCTTGACGGTGTCGCCGACGGCGAGAACCTGCGAGGGGTGCGAGACGCGCTTCCACGACATGTCGGTGACGTGCAGCAGGCCGTCGATGCCGCCCAGGTCAACGAACGCGCCGTAGTCGGTGATGTTCTTGACCACGCCTTCGCGGACTTCACCCTCTTGCAGCTGGCCGACCAGCTCCGTGCGCTGTTCGGCGCGGGCTTCTTCCAGGATGGCGCGACGCGAGACGACGATGTTGCCGCGCGGACGGTCCATTTTCAGGATGGCGAAGGGTTGTTCCTTGCCCATCAGCGGACCGACGTCGCGCACCGGGCGGATGTCGACTTGGCTGCCGGGCAGGAAGGCCGAAGCGCCGCCCAGGTCGACGGTGAAGCCGCCCTTGACGCGACCGACGATGGCGCCGTTGACCGGCTGGCCTTCGGCGAAGACGACTTCCAGACGGGTCCAGGCTTCTTCGCGGCGAGCCTTGTCGCGGCTGATGACCGCTTCACCCAGGGCGTTCTCGACGCGCTCGAGGTAGACTTCGACATTGTCGCCGAGCTTCGGGATGACGGCGCCTTCGCCGATGCCGAACTCGCGGGCCGGGATACGGCCTTCGGTCTTCAGACCGACGTCGATGATCAGGATGTCTTTTTCGATGCCGACGACGCGGCCGTGAACAACCTGGCCTTCGCCAAGGTCGCGGCCCTGAAGGGTTTCGTCGAGCAGCGCAGCGAAATCGTCACGCGAGGGATTGTGGGTGTCGGTCATATAGCTCTGGGGTTAAGGCGCGACCGGGTGGCCGCGCACGGGTGGATAGTCAGGGAAAGGAAGAGTCAGGTCGTCAGGACGCGAGGCCGGCGCAAGGGCGCGAACAAAAGATAGCCAGAACGCCCGCGGCAGCCGAGGTCAGGAGCGTTGGATTTGTCCAGCGAGGTCTCTATGCCTTCCCTACCGCATCGCTGCTTGAGGGAATTCTAGACCCCGGCCCGGACTCGCGCCGCCTCGACGATACGGCGGGCCGCATCGAAGGCGGCTTCTATACCCATATCGGTCGTGTCCAGCAAGACCGCGTCGTCCGCCTGGACCATAGGGGCGGAATCCCGACCGGAATCCCGCTCGTCGCGACGGCGGATGTCCTCCAGCATGTCGGCGAAGGCGATCTCCTGCCCTCGCTGCGTCAGCTGCTTCCAGCGGCGCTCGGCGCGAACCTCGGGCGTGGCGGTGACATAAAGCTTGGCGACGGCTTCGGGTGCAATGACCGTCCCGATGTCGCGCCCGTCCAGAACCGCGCCGCCGGTTTGGGCCGCGAAATCCTGTTGCAGCTTCAGCAGGGCCGCGCGCACGCCTGGGTGGCTGGCGACCCGGCTGGCCGCCTCGCCCGCATCGCGCTCGGTCAGGCGCGGGTTGTCCGACAACGTCGCCAGATCCAGCGACAGTGCCGCCGCCTCAGCCGCAGCCGCGTCGCCCAGATCCTGCCCCGCGTCCAGCACCGCCAGCCCCACGGCGCGATACAACAGGCCGGTGTCCAGATGCGGGAGGCCGTAATGCGTCGCCAGACGCGCAGCGATGGTGCCCTTGCCCGATGCGGCAGGGCCGTCGACAGCGATCACCAGAGCGATCATGAGCGCGCTCCCATCACCATACCCCAAAGGCCAAGCAAGCCGACGGACAGGGCTGCCAAGGCCAGAAGAGAGAAAAAGATGATCGCGCCCCAGAACTGTTCAGGCTGCGTCGCCAAATCCGCATGAAAGGACGCCGCGCCGCGACTGCCGTTGAACCCTATCTCGCCAGATCGTGCAGCGGAGAGAATCCACAAGGCCAACAGGCCGAACAGCCCGAAGCCGCCGAACACTCGCCCCGTCGTAGACGACATCAGGCGCTCGTCCGTCACGACCCTATCTCCGCGCCTAGACCGTTCATCAACGCGACGAAACCGGGGAAGCTGGTGGCGATCATTTCCGGGTCCAGCACCGAGACCGGCTGTTCGGCGGCCAGGCCGAGGATCAGGTGGCTCATGGCGATGCGGTGATCGTGGGCGGTGGCGACGGTCGCACCGCCGCGAACAGCTCCACCCGTGACGATGAAGCCCTCGGCCTCTTCCTCCACCGCGACGCCGCAGGCGGTCAGGCCGGCGACCATCAAGGCGATGCGGTCGCTTTCCTTGACCCGCATCTCGCCGATGCCGCGCATGATGGTGCGACCCTCAGCATAGGCGGCAGTCGCCGACAGGATGGGATACTCGTCGATCATCGAGGCGGCGCGGTCTTCCGGCACCGTCACGCCCTTGAGCTGCGAATAGCGGGCGGTGATGTCGCCGACGTCCTCGCCCCCGCTCATGCGACGGTTCGAGATGGTCAGGTCGGCGCCCATTTCGATCCAGGTGTCGAACAGGCCTGTGCGCTGGGGGTTCAGCATGACGCCCTCGACGGTCACTTCCGAACCCGGAACGATCAGGGCCGCCGCCAGAGGGAAGGCCGCCGAGGACGGATCGCCCGGCACGGCCACGGCGGTTCCGGTCAGTTTCTGTCCGCCCTTCAGGCGAACGCGCCAGCCCTCGCCTTCCTCGGTCACGTGCACCGCCGCCCCAAAGGCGCGCAGCATCCGCTCGGTGTGGTCACGGCTCTTTTCCGGCTCGACCACGACGGTCTCGCCCGTCGCATTCAATCCGGCCAGCAGGATGGCCGACTTGATCTGGGCCGAGGCCACCGTCTGCACATATCCAATGCCGCTCAAGCCCCCGCCGTGCAGGGTCAGGGGCACGCGATCCTCGGCGCCGTTCCACTCGAAGCGCGCGCCCATGTCGGCCAGCGGCCCGGTGACGCGCTTCATCGGCCGTTTGCGCAGCGAGGCGTCGCCATCGAAGACAGCGGTCAGGTCATAGCCGGCGGCGGCGCCCATCAGCAGGCGCACGCCGGTTCCCGCGTTGCCGCAATCGATCACCGAGCCTGGGCTGGCGAAACCGCCCTGCCCGGTGACCCGCCAGCGGCCTTCGCCCAACTTTTCCACGCCTGCGCCAAAGGCCTCGACGGCGCGGGCGGTGGCCAGGATGTCGTCGCCTTCCAGCAACCCCTCGATCTCGGTCACGCCCTCGGCCATGCCGCCGAAGATGAGCGAGCGGTGCGAGATCGACTTGTCGCCCGGCGCACGAATGCTGCCTTTCAGGGCGGAAACAGGACGCGCAATAAGGGTCGAAGGGGCAGTCACCCGGCCAAAAACTCCGATTGTTGTGGAACGGCCGCGCTGGCGCGAACAAGAAGGCTTTTGACAGCGGCCCCCGTGGGTGGCAAGGGAGCCGGCCGAATTCAACTCCTGCCGAAGGTTTATCCCGTGGCCAATCCCGAACTGGGCCAAAAGCAGGTCTGCCCGAACTGCCAGGCCAAATTCTACGACCTGAACCGCCGTCCGGCGCACTGCCCCAAATGCGACGCCGAATTCGACCCGCTTGAAGAAGCCATGCGCAACCGCCGCGTTCGCGGCCGTACCGGCCCCGGCTTCGCCGCGGACGACGAGGCTGAAGATCAAGTGGTCGACAAGGCCAAGGACGCCGACGACGAGGACGAGGAGGCCGAACCCTCCACGCCCGAAATCGACGAGGAAGGCCATGAGCCGATCCTGACCCCCGACGACGACGACGACGCTGAACCCAGCGCCGACGACGCCGGCATGGGCGCCGCTGACGGCGACGACGAAGACGCCCTGGCCGACGACGATGACGACTCGGTGCCCTTCATCGAAGACGAAGACGACGACAATCTCGACGACGAGATCGTCAAGCCGTCGCGCGACGACGATTAAGAACAAGGGTCGGAAAAATAAGCGGAAAAAAAGTTGTCAGACTGGCTTGATCTCTTAAAAGCCCTGACATAGTTTCCGCCCCTCGCCGGAGCCCACCTCGGTCTCCGGCGAGACCGACCGAAAGGTTTGGGGCTTTAGCTCAGCTGGTAGAGCGCTTGCATGGCATGCAAGAGGTCAGCGGTTCGACTCCGCTAAGCTCCACCATCGAAGGCCTCGCGGCAATCCCGCGGGGCCTTCGTCCTATCTGCTCCGGCTCGCCGGGGCGCACATATATCCTTGCTGCAAGGCTTGGGGCTTTAGCTCAGCTGGTAGAGCGCTTGCATGGCATGCAAGAGGTCAGCGGTTCGACTCCGCTAAGCTCCACCATCAAAGGCCCCGCGTGACCCGCGGGGCCTTTGTCCTATCTGGTGCTGTCGACCCCCTTCAATCCTCGTCCATCGCCCGGAACATGGCCTCGGCCTCGTCGAAGCTGTCGTAGGTCAGTTGCTCGGGCGGGCGTGTGATGACGAACCAGGTGACGGATCGTCCGGGGGCCAGGGTGCGCGTCTGCTGCCAGAAGCTGCGGTCCGCCCGAACCTGAAGCAGGGTCCACTCACCTTCGCCCTGGGGCTGCTCCGGCTGAGATCGAGCGTCCATGTCGGCCTTCCCTTCTTGGCTGAACCCCACACGACAACAGCGACGCTTGAGAGTCAAAGGCGGAAGGCCGGACCTTGAAGGGCGCCGGACTGCCAATTTCCTCAGGCAGGGCGTATGGAACCCTGCATATCACCTATTCAGAGGCTTTTTCGCCCGTGAGCTCATCCGTGCCCCCTTCCGCCCTGGCCGCCTCCACCGCCGAGGACCAGAACAAGACCCGCGCCATCATCCCCGTGTCGATGCGCGACTATGACGCCGATTTCCAGGCTTTCGCCGACGCCCTGGGCGCCTCCTTCACGCGCTACGGTTTCGCCGTCATCGCCGACCACGGCCTGGACCAGCCGACGATCGACGCCGCCATCGCCGACGCCAAGGCCTTCTTCGCCCTGCCCGAGGATGTGAAGCGCCAGTATCACCAGCCCGGCACCGGCGGCGCGCGCGGCCTGACCCCCTTCGGCGTCGAAGCCGCCAAGGGCGCCGCCTCCGTGGACCTGAAGGAGTTCTGGCACGTCGGCCGCGAACTGCCGGAAGGCCATCCCTATCGCCAATACATGCGCGACAACGTCTGGCCGACCGAGATCGAGGGCTTCCAGAGCCACCTCTACGGCATGTTCGACGCCTTGGACCAGTTGGGCCGCAAGATCCTCAAGGCCATCGCCCGCTACATGAAGCTGGGCGACGACTATTTCGAGGACAAGGTCGAGCTGGGCAACAGCGTCCTGCGCATGCTGCACTATCCGCCGGTTCCCGCCGACGCCCCGGGCGTTCGCGCGGGCGCCCATGAGGACATCAACGTCATCACCCTGCTGCTGGGCGCCGAAGAAGCCGGCCTGCAACTCAAGGACGCCGACGGCGAATGGCTGGACATCGCCCCGCCGCCGGGCGCCCTGGTGGTCAATATCGGCGACATGCTGCAGCGCCTGACCAACCACGTCCTGCCGTCGACGACGCACCGCGTGGTCAATCCGGCGCCGGAGCGTCGCGGCTTCGCCCGCTACTCGACGCCCTTCTTCCTGCACTTCAACCCGGACTTCCCGATCGAGACCCTGCCCTCGACCATCACGCCGGAAAACCCCGATCGCTATGCGGGCAAGACCATCCTGGCCGAGGACTTCCTGATGGAACGCCTCAAGGAAATCCGCCTGATCTAGGCGGATCGCCGCATGGCTAACGAAGAAGGGCCGGCGGAAATATCCGCCGGCCCTTTTCCTTGTCTGCTGACCCGCCTCACCGCGCGATGCGCAGCCGGGTGATGTCGCGGCCAATGGACTTGAAGGCTTCCTTCAGGTCCGTGCCGCTGTTGGCGTTGAAGAAGTGGGTGCTTTCACTGGTCGCGCAGTTTCTCAACACTTCGATCGCCGTATCGATTCCCATGCCGCCGGTGCTGGGATTGGCGCCGAGATTGAACCCCACGGTATAGACCACCACCTGCTCCTGCTTCATCGCGTCGCACAGCTTGACCGACTGGCCGAAGGCGTTTCCGTTCGTGGCGTTGCAGTTGATGTGGCTTGCCGCACCGCCGCTGCCCGTCGTGGCGTTCTTAGCGATCACGTCCTGACAGAAGGGCGTGTTGAACTCGCCGTCCGTCATAAGGATCACGACTTTCAACGTCTTTGCAGGATCGTAGGCCGCTGGCTGGCTGTCGCCGGACCACAACGAATTGAAGTTCGGCGAAATCATGTACCAGGCCCAGGCGAGACCGATCTGACCTGCGGTCGATCCTCCGTCCTCCAGAAGATCGATCTGATCGGTCAAGGTCCCTCGCGTGCTGGAAAGGGGCGTGACCACGGCAGCAGGACAGGCGTTGCCCGATGGGTCCGTATAGCTGCGTCCCACGCGTGCACTCGCCGTAGGCGCCGCGTCCGTATAGGCCTGCCCCCCGGTCCGCTCACTGACGCAGGTGCTGACCTCATAGGTTGTCTTGCCGCCCGAAGCATTGTCGAAGCGGTAGGCCTGACAGCCCTGAGTGGTGCACCAGACGCCACCATTGCCGGAGTAGGCGCTGTAGGATGGGGCGATTACCCCGATCGAAAAGGTGTTGGTCGTCGCCTGACTGACCGGGAAGGCGCGCTTGTTTACATCCGTCATGCCCTCAACCTTGTCGATCCAGACATAGGCGCCGTTGGCATAGCCGTGATTGTTCGCCGTCACCCGGACCGAGCAATCGGAAAGCACGCACTTCTGTATGGTGCCGCCCGACGTGTAGGTGCTGTACCCGGACGAGGTGCTGATCGCGGAGGACTGACCGGGGACGCGGACCTGGAACGTATTGTTCTGCTTGTTGACGATCTCCAGCGCGCGACCGTTCATCTGGGTCATGCCTCTGATGCCGCTGATCCAGACAACGTCGCCGTTAGCGAAGCCGTGATTGCTGGATGAGAAGACCGCCGGATTGGCCCTGGTGATGCCTGAAATATTCTTGGCCGCGCCTGTCTTCCACTGGATGTCGGCAATTGAAACCGGGCCGGGAATCGTCCCGCGCGCACTGGCCGCATAGCCTCCCAGGTTCACGCCGACGGCGTAGGGGACCAAGGCGACCTTGGAATAGAAGGGGGTCTGCTGGTCCTGCACAACTATGCCGATAAGCTCGGTCGCCGCCGCTTTGAGATCAATAAGCGGCTGGCCCTTCATCGACCCGGTGATGTCCAGCGCCATGGCCACCTCGACGTCGCGTGAGGCACGCAGCACTTCGGAATGGCTGCCCACCGGCAGGTAGTCGTCGAGGATCTTGCCATAGGGCGGCAGGACGATATTGGCGACAATGACCTTCACGTTCACGCGGGCATCGGCGATTATGCTGTTGCCTTCCAGCTTGAAGCTGGCCGTGTCGCCTGACTCTTCCTTGAAATAGGCCGGCATATTGGCCTTCAGCGCCGCCAGCCCGATGCGGCCCAGATTGTCATCGTCGGTGTATTTGGAGCGGGCGGCGGCCAGGGCGGCGGCGTCCAGCGCGTCCTGCAGGTTGGCCTTCACCTTGGAGGCCTGGTGGATGTCGATGGCTCCCAGAGACACCATCACCAGGGCCGGCAGGGCCAGGGCGAACATCATGGCGACGTTGCCGCGCGTGCCTTTGGCGAAGCGCGCAGCAAAGCGCCGCGCCGCGCGCGTCCATCGGTCCAGTCCGCCCATCGCCCTGTGCTTCACCGTTCCAACCCCAGAATTCTTCCACGGGCGCAGGCCCGCACTCTGTCGGAAGGTGACGTGGTTCGGTTAAGGCTTGGCCCTATGGCGAAGGTTAACGCCGCCTTAGCGGTCGACGCAGGCGTCCAGCCCTTGTTCGCGCACCGTGCCCATGGCGGCCTGGATGCGGCTGGCGCGGCGGCGGACATAGGGGCCGGGATCGGCGGCCCTATAGCGGCGCGGGCTGGGCAGGATGGCGGCCAGACGGGCGGCTTCGCGCGCCGTCAGGTTCTCGGCGCTCTTGTTGAACCAATGGCGCGAGGCGGCCTCGGCGCCATAGACGCCCGGCGCCCATTCGGCGACGTTCAGATACATCTCCATGATCCGCCGCTTGCCCCAGACGGCCTCGATCAGACCCGTGTAGCCGACCTCCAGGCCCTTGCGGACCCAGTCGCGGCTGGGCCAAAGGAAGACGTTCTTGGCCGTCTGCTGGCTGATGGTCGAGGCCCCGCGCCGCTTGTCCGAGCCGCGCTGCTCGGCCCGCTCATTGGCCTCCATCGCCTTCTGGATGGCCTCGACGTCAAAGCCGTGGTGCTGACAGAAGCGGGCGTCCTCGGCGGCGATCACCGCCTCGACCAGACGCGGCGAGATATGGTCCAGCGACCGCCAGCGATAGTCCATGCCGTGCCCCGCCGCCGCCTGCTGGACCATCAGGATGGTGAACAGCGGCGGCACGAAGCGATGCAGCACCACCCCGCCAATCGGGATCAGGGCCAGGATCAACAGCAGGGTCAGCAGCGGGCGCCGCTTGCGGGTCTTCGCACGGGTCATGCCGCCATCCTGCCGGGCTCAAGCGTCAGCGCAAGCGAGATTACAGCGAAACCACGCCCGCCTGACCGTCCTCGTCGGCCCAGGCGATGCGGGCCGCGCCCGCGCTCATGGCCAGGGCGACGATGGGCGCGCCCTTGTCTTCCTTGATGAAGGCCAGCCCCTGCCCCGCCGGATCGGCCCACCAGACGCGGCCGTCGTCCAGACCCGCGGCCAGCCGCCCATGCTGTTCGGCGGCGGCGACGTGGGCGATCAGGGTCGTCTCGTCAAAGCCGATCTCGGTCGCCTCGCGCCCCATCGGGCCATTGGCGCCGATGAAGGGCCACAGCACCACGCCCTGCGCGCCCGAGGTGGCCAGCAGCTGACCCTTGGCCATGAAGGCGAAGCTCTTCACCTTGGTCGGATAGCCGCCCATCCGCATGTTCTTCTGATCCTTCAGCCGCCAGCCGTGCAGTTGCGCGTCCTGCATCGAGGTGACGACGAAGGCGCCGTCGGGCGAGAAGGCCACCGCCAGGTGCGACCCGGCCCAAGCCAGCTTGACCGGCTGCTGCTGCTCGATGCGGGCGTACCACAGGGCCGCCCCGCCATAGGTGGCGGTGGCGATGCGCCGTCCCTTGGGGTCGAAGGCCACGCCCGAGACGGTGCGCTCGTGCTGGAAGTCGCGGCGGAAAGTCACGTCCTTCACATCGATCACCGACAGGGTGCGCCCCGCCGAAAAGGCGATCAGGCCGGAAGCCGGCGAGGCGGCGATGGAGTCGATCCACTGACCCTTGGCCGTGGCCAGCAGCACGGCCTCGCCCTCGCGGCTCCACACCACCTTGC
>CAYWDO010000005.1:2812-49414 GCA_964456995.1 uncultured Brevundimonas sp. | reverse complement strand
GCGGCGCGATCGAAGCCGGGGGTTGGAGCGCAGATCATCGGGGCGTTGGCGGCCAACTCAGGCGAGCAGGGCGGCATGAAGTCGAAATGGCCGGCGCCGTCGATACGCCTGTACTCCGGCGAGCGCGGCAGGGCGTCGCGCACCGGCTCGGCGTAGAAGGGCGACGGCAGAATCTGGTCGCCCCCGGCCTGCCATAGCTGGACCGGCTGATTCACATTGGCCAGGCCCTCGCGGGTGAAGGTGAAGCCCAAGGCCGGGGCGGCGACGACCAGGGCCTTGAGGCGGCGGTCGTGGGGCAGGCGCGGCGTGCCCTGGCCGCTGTTCAGCGTCCCTGAATGACGGCCCACGAGGTGACAATCATAGAAGGCCGGATTGGCGCGGCAGTGATCGACCAGTCGCGTCAGGTCGGGATTGCCGCCCGCCGCCGCCAGCACGGTGAAGCCGCCGGCGGAATACCCGAACGCCCCGATCCGCTCTGCGTCGATCCCGGCCCTGCCGTCCCATTGGCCGAGCATGTGGTCGATCAGCACCGATAGCTGGCGGGTGCGGCCGACCACATCGGTGGCGCGGCTCTGGTCGCGCCAGTTGTCGCCCGTGTGGGTCAGGGTCGCGACGACGAAACCGGCCTTGGCCAAGGCCTGGACCGTGTCGCGGTGGCTGCGAAAATCGCCGCCGTTGCCATGGGAGACGACGATCAGCGGGCGCGGCGCCGTGGCCGCGTCGGCCGGATACCAGACGCCCGCCTCGATGGCGGGCTGATCGCCGTTGATCACGGTCAGGCGGGAGAAGGCCACGCCGTCCCGGATCGTCGGGCCGGCTGGCGCGGCCGACTGCGGGGCGGGCTGTTGAGTGGACTGAGGCTGGCCTGGCGTGGCGGCCGTGGCGCTGGGAGCCAGCAGGATGGAGGCGGCGGCGATCAGGGCGGCGGTGGACATTGGACGGGCTTTCTCAGCGGCGGGTGATGAGGCTCTGTGAGGCCGCTTCCAGTCGTTGCGCCAGTCGAGATGGGCGAACGGGCGAACGGGTTCGTGGTCGGGCGAACGGCTGCAATCGCCCGCAACGCTTGCTAGGGTGGGGAATGGAATCGACGGGGCTGAAAGACAGGCGATGGCGTGCGGCGGCGGCGGGGTTCGCCGTCTCGACCGCCGTGGGTCTGACCCTGGGCGCGATCGGTCCGTTCGGCAGCTATCTGAGCGGGACATTGCCGGTGCGCACGGCCTATTGGGTGGTCTGTCTGTGGGGGGGATGGCTGGCGTTCGGCGTCAGCCTGCCGATCCTGACACGGTGGGCGAAGGCTCGGAGCATCTCGGCCTGGCTGTGGACGCCGCCGGCCATCGCCGTTCTGACCCTTTTGCCCGCCGGGCTCAGTCGGGTGCTGGCGGTCCGGCTGTGGCCCGTGGTCGGTCAGGTCGGCTGGCTGGAATGGTATGGTCAGGGCCTGGTGATCAGCACCCTGGCGACCCTGGGCATGATGTGGGCCACGCGATCTCGAGAGGCCGCATACGCAGGACCCGACACGTCCTCCGCCGACCCGCGTGACCGGCTGCCGCCTCGGCTGGGACGGACCGTGCTGTGCCTGCAGATGGAGGACCACTATGTCCGGGTGCACACGCCGCAGGGTTCAGCCCTGGTGCTGATGTCCCTGTCCCAGGCGATGGCAGGACTGAAGGATGTGGAGGGGGTGCAGACCCACCGCTCTTGGTGGGTGGCGCGTGCAGCCATCGCCGGCGTGGTCGAGGACGGTCGCAAGGTGCGGCTGCGTCTGACCGGCGGTCTGGAGGCTCCCGTCTCGCGTGCGCGGATTGGAGCCCTTCGCGAAGAGGGCTGGCTGGCAGCGGCGCCCGCGAGCTGATCTGTACTTGCGGGCAGGATGGCAAGAAGCGAAATCTGACGGCGCTCGCGATCAGATCGCTTCGTCAACAGACTCTAGTTCTCCAGCCCGAGGTACAAGGCTGTGAAGGTGATCGTATCGACGATGCCGTGAACCAGCACGATCGGCCAGAGGTTGCGCTTCGTCAGAACAAACGCCGCTCCAAACGCGATGCCGATAGCCGTAGTCATCACCAGTCCCCGTAGCCCCTGATAGTAGAAATGTCCGAGGCCGAACAAAATCGCAGCGACCAGAACCGCGAATAACGTCCCGAACGGCGCTCCACGAAACAAGACCGCGGCGCGCGTCACCAGAAAGCCCCGGAAAAACATTTCTTCCCCGAATGCCGCGGCCGTCCAGACAATCCCGAGCCATAACAGGAAGACCGGCAGATTGCCCTGGACGTCGCCCCAGCGATCCTCGACGCCCTGGGGAACAACGTTCATGAAGTCCCATCCCAGCGCCTCGCCGCCATGCAGGACGCCCGCGACGGCGGCGGCGAAGAATGCGAAGACCAGCAAGGCTTGCGGCAAGACCATGAGCTTGGCCCTGACGCCTTCGAGCGGGATCAGACCGAACGACGACCATCCCTCTCCGCGTCTCCGCAGGTAGAGGGCCAGACAGACCAAGGTCGCGATGAGCGACACCGGCCCTGCGAAACGCCAGAAGAAGGGATCAAAGGCAATGCGCAGGACGAACGCCAGCGAACCGAAGACCGCCAACTCAGCCGCGGCCCTGCGCCGGTCGATCAAAGGCTTCGCCGGGCAGTCCGGTCCCTCTTGCTGGGCGATGGACGCCTGCCCCCATATGATCTGATCACCCAGTCGTCGGCTACTGCGGGCATTTTCAGTTCCTTCCACCACGACATCCTTCGTGGAGAGGCCGTCAACCTCGACGCCGGATGCAACCCGCCTTCAAAAAGGGCGAACGACTAGCCGATCAGCAGGCTTAAAACGCAGCAGATCGCGCCCCATGCTGCGTGGGGCTTGACCGCCCGCAACCCGTTCAATGGCTGAATGCCCTTACCCCACACTTTCTTGAGGGTTCGCATCCGCTCATCAGCCCGGTAGAGCTGTCCGTGAAGACTACGCCAGAAGGACATCCCCATGACCGACACGCTCACACTTTCGCACTGGATTGGCGGCGAGAAGGTCGCGGGCGCTCTGGCGGGTGAGAGCTTGAATCCGTCTGACACGCGCGACGTGGTGGCGCGCACGCCCAAGGGCGGGGCGGCCGAAGTCGATCAGGCGGTTCAAGCTGCGCGCGCGGCATTCCCCAGTTGGGCCGACGTCTCGCCGGAAATACGTTTCGACATCCTGGACCGGGCCGGGACCCTGATCATGGAGCGCCGCGAGACGATCGGGCGTCTGCTGTCGCGCGAAGAGGGCAAGACCTTGGCCGAGGGCATCGGCGAGACGGTCCGCGCCGGCCGCATCCTGAAGTATTTCGCCGGCGAGGCCCTGCGCGTTCACGGTCAGAACCTGACCTCAACCCGGCCGGGCGTCGAGATCCAGACCTATCGCCAGGCGGTCGGCGTCTTCGGCCTGATCACCCCGTGGAACTTCCCCATCGCCATTCCGGCGTGGAAGATCGCCCCGGCCATCGCCTTTGGCAACACGGTCGTCATCAAGCCCGCCGGCCCGACCCCGGCCACGGCCGAGGCCTTGATCGCGGTCCTGCATGAGGCGGGCCTGCCCAAGGGCGTGGTCAACATGGTCATCGGCGACGGCGACGTCGGCCGCGCCATCGTCGCCCATCCGGGCGTGGATGGCATTTCGTTCACCGGCTCGCAGGCCGTCGGCGCCGGCGTGGCCGAGGGGGCGATGAAGCGCCAGGCGCGGGTCCAATTGGAGATGGGCGGCAAGAACCCGCTGATCGTGCTGAACGACGCCGACCTGGATCGCGCCGTCGCTGTCGCCCTGGACGGAAGCTTCTTCGCCACCGGCCAGCGCTGCACCGCCTCCAGCCGCCTGATCGTGCAGGACGGCATCCACGACCGCTTTGTGAAGGCTCTGGCTGAGAAGGTCGCGGCCCTGCGCGTCGGCGACGCGCTGGACCCCAACACCCAGATGGGGCCGGCGGTGACGGAAGCCCAGCGCGAGACGTCCTATAAATACATCGACATCGCCCGCGAAGCCGGCGGCCGGATCGTCACCGGCGGCGAGCGTCTGAACCTCGACAAACCGGGCTGGTACGTCCAGCCGACCCTGATCACCGACACCGCCGCCGACGCCCGCATCAACAACGAAGAGGTCTTTGGCCCCGTCGCCTCGACCATCCGCGTCGCCAGCTATGAAGAGGCCCTGGCCGTCGCCAACGGCGTCGAGTTCGGCCTGTCGGCGGGCATTGTCACCCAGTCGCTGAAACACGCCCGCGACTTCCAGAGGAACGCCAGGGCCGGCATGACGATGGTCAACCTGGCCACCGCCGGCGTCGACTATCACGTCCCCTTTGGCGGCTCGAAGAAGTCCAGCTACGGCGCCCGGGAGCAGGGCTTCGCCGCCGTGGAATTCTACACGCAGATCAAGACCAGCTACAGCGCAGCCTAGGAGCCGGACGATGTTCGCCTGAAGAATGCCAATTGGAGAGCGGTACGGTCGCCTGGCGCCAACCCTTCTCCTCGATCTATCAGAATTTCTAAATTATAAAGCTGGCTCTGCCGTGCCTTATTGCGCGCCCAATTGCGACTTTTATTGCGGTGCAGCACCCCATGATCAGGCCATCCCTGACCGTTCTCGCCTTTCTTTCCGTTGCTGGAACCTGCGGCGCTTCACAGGCGCAATCCGCTGAAAATCTAACACCTGAGACCGATGTCGCTCCGGCTCACTCAGTCTCCGACGTGGTCGTAACAGGCTCAAACATCCGCCGTGCCAACACCGAGGGCTTCAACCCCGTTCAGGTGATCGGCCGCGAGGAGATCGAGACCTCGGGCAAGTTGACGACGGCGGACCTGCTGCGTTCGATCTCGGCCAACACCGGCAACGGCTCGAACGAGACCCAGAACAGCGGCTGGTCGTCGGGCGCAGCGGGAATCGGTCTACGCGGCCTGTCGCAGAAGAACACCCTGGTCCTGCTGAACGGTCGTCGCGTCGCCAACTACGGCTTCCCGGGCGGCGGCCTGTCGGACACCTTCGTCAACCTGAACGCCCTGCCCATGGTGGCGACGCAGCGGTTGGAGGTGCTGAAGGACGGCGCCTCGGCGGTCTATGGCTCGGACGCGGTGGCGGGCGTGACCAATATCATCACCCGCCAGAACTTCCAGGGCCTGGAGTTCGGGGCCAGCCACGGCCTCGCCGATCAGGGCGGGCTGGAAACCTCAACCGCCAAGCTGGTCGTCGGCCACGGCGATCTGGAGACGGACGGCTACAACATACTGCTCTCGCTGGAAGGCTATACCCGCAACCGGCTGGATCAGGATCAGCGCGAACTGACCAAGTCCGGCATCTACACCGGCCTGCCTGGCGGGCGCTGGAACGGCTGGTCAGCCAAGGGCGCCCGCTTCCTGGTCAACGGCGCCTCCGTGCCCTTCCTGAACCCCCAGGGTCAGTGCCCCGAAGGCATGGTCCTGACCGCCAGCGCGCCGATCGACGGTCTGGCGGGCGACACCTGCGCCATCAACCTGGCGCCGCATACGACGTTGATCCCTTCGACGGATCGGTATCAGGCCTATCTGTTCGGGACCAAGCGCCTGACGTCCGAGATCGAGGCCTTTGGCGAGGTGCTCTATTCCTACGTCGAAGGGGCCTCCCTGTTCGGCTCCAGCCCCTTCTTCACGCTGGAGGGCGGCCGTTTCGCCCTGAACGCCCAGACGGGTCTGGCCGAGCCGGTGTCCAACCTGCTGCCCGCCAACAACCCCTACAACCCGTATGGCCGCGCCACGCCGATCGAATACACCTTCTTCGATCTGGGGCGGACGCTGAAGACCAATGAGTCCCGGTCCTATCGCGCCCTGGCCGGGGTGCGCGGGCGCCACGACAGCCTCGACTGGGAGGCCGCCGTCTATGCTTCGGGCAGCAACGAGCGAGAGACCGTCTCGGGCGGTTTCGCCAACCGCTGGACCCTGGCCGACGCCCTGGCGAACGGCACGCTGAACCTGCACAATCCGGGCGCGACGCCCCAGGCCGTGCTGGACGGCATCCGCCTGTCGACCCTGCGTCCGGCCGAGTCGCGGCTCTACGGCGCCGACTTCAAGGTCTCGGGCGAGGTCTTCAACCTGCCCGCCGGCCAGATCGGCTACGCCGCCGGGGTGGAGTTCCGCCGCGAAAGCCTGGTCTCGCGCAATCCATGGCAGATCGACGCCGGCCTGCAGGTCCGCCCGGCCATCGCCGCCGTGGACGGTGAACGCGACGTCTGGGCCGCCTATGCCGAGTTCAACATTCCGGTCCTGTCGAACCTGGATGTCCAGATCGCCGGACGCGCCGACGAATACAGCGACTTCGGCAGCGCCTTCTCGCCCAAGGCGGGCTTGCGCTGGAAGCCGCTGGACTGGCTGGCGCTGCGGGCCTCGGCCTCGCGCGGGTTCCGGGCGCCGTCGCTGTCCGAAAACTCGGCCTCGACCATGATCTCCTACGGCTCGGTCATCGACCCCTATGATCCCGACCTGCCAAACTCGCGCCAGAACCCGACTTTCTTCACCGTCGGCAACACCAATCTGGAGCCGGAGAAGACCCGTTCCTACAACCTCGGCGCCGTCTTCACCCCGACCCGCGACACGGTGCTGAGCATCGACTGGTATCAGATCAAGCTCGACAACCTGATCGGCACCGGCAACACCACCGCCATCGTCCAGGGCAATGATCCGGCCGACGTGATCCGCGACGGACGCGGCAAGCTGCAAGCCGTCTATAACCGCTACCAGAACCTGACGGCGCTGGAGACCTCCGGCATCGACGTGGACTTCAGCCAGCGTTGGCGCACCGACGACTGGGGGGTCTTCACCCTGTCCAGCGCCTACACCCACGTCCTTGAATACAAGCGACCGAACGCGGCGGGCGGCCCCCTGCTGGACTACGCCGGGTCAAACCGGGGCGGCACCCTGCCCGCCGACAAGGCCACGACGCGCCTGGCCTGGAGCAACGACGCCTTCGACGCCAACCTGACCTGGTACTACACCAGCGGTTACGACCAGATCAGCGCTGCGGCGCTTCAGTCGGAGGTCGACGCCTACAACCAGTTCGACCTCTATCTCGGCTGGTCTGGTCTGGAGCGGCTGACGGTCTATGCCAAGGTCGAGAATCTTCTGGACGAAGCGCCGCCGATCGACGCCTCCTTCCCCGGCGTTCGCGCCCCCTACGACTTCGGCCAGTACGACCTGCGCGGGCGCTATTTCCGCATCGGCTTCGACGTTCGCTTCTGATCCGTCCCACGCCCTCAGTTCACGGAAACACCATGTCCGCCTCCCCTACGATCAAGCGCGCGGTTCAGGCCGTCCTGACCGCCGCCACCCTTTCCGCCGCGCTACTGGCCGCGCCGCTGCCGGCCGTGGCCCAGACCGCCTACTTCTTCCCTCAGACGGCGACCACCGCCGACCTCGACCCGGCCATCCCGACGCCGGAGGCCTTCCTCGGCTATCCGATCGGCAGCCACTATACCCGGCACGATCAGGTCGTCGCCTACTTGCGCGAACTGGACCGTTTGTCGGATCGCATCACCGTTCAGGAGATCGGACGCAGCTATGAGGAACGCCCGCTGCTGGCGGTCTTCGTGACCTCCGCCGCCAACCAGGGGCGGCTGGAACAGTTGCGTCTGGCGCACGCGGCGCTGGCCGACCCTTCGGCCGCGGTGCCCGATCCGGCTACGACGCCGGTCGTGATCGGCCTCTACTACGGGGTTCACGGCAACGAGACCTCCAGCGGAGAGGCCGCCCTGCTGACCGCCTACTACCTCGCCGCCAGCCGCTCGGCCGAAGTCTTGGACTGGCTGGATAAGGCCGTGGTCCTGATCGACCCGGCCCAGAACCCCGATGGCCGCGACCGCGCGGCCAACTGGCACAACGCCTGGAAGAGCAATCCCGCCGTCGCCGATCCGCTGGACAAGGAGCACGTCGAGGCCTGGCCCGCCGGGCGGACCAACCACTACTTCACCGACCTGAACCGCGACTGGCTGGCCGTCACCCAGAAGGAGACGCGGGCCAAGCTGCGCCTCTTCCACGACTGGTTGCCGAACGTGCAGATCGACTTCCACGAGATGGGCGCGGGCAGCACCTATTATTTCGAGCCCTCGCCGGCCAGCATGGAAAGCCCCCTGCTGCCCAAGGCCTCCTACGACTTCAACGTCGTGCTGGCGCGCTATCACGCCAAGGCGCTCGATGACCTCGGCTCGCTCTATTACACGCGCGAGAATTTCGACAACTTCTCGCCGGTCTATGGCTCCACCTATCCCGACTTCCACGGCGCCGTGGGCGTGACGGTCGAACAGGCCAGTTCGCGCGGTCTGGTCCAGGACACGGCCAACGGCCCGCTCACCTTCCCCTTCACCATCCGCAACCAGCTTCAGGTTGGTCTGGCCACCATCCGGGGCGCGGTGGCGGAAAAGGCCGGTCTGTTCGACCTGCAACGCTCGACCTTCCGCACAGCGTTCGAGGAGGGCCGCCGCCATCGCTACGCCGGCTTCGTCTTCGGCGATCCGGCCGACCAGGGCCTGACCCGTCAGACCCTGGACCTGCTGTTGCAGCACAGGATCGAAGTTCGCGCCCTGGCCGCGCCGGTCACCATCGACGGCAAGACCTTCCAGCCGGGCAGCGCCTATGTCGTGCCCTCGGCCCAGCTCCAGTTCCGCCTGGTCCATTCGATCTTCGAGGAAACGCCTGCGGTGAAGGGCGCGGTTTACGGCAGCACCTCCTACGCCATCGCCCCGGCCTACAATCTGACGGCGGCGGGCGCCCGACGCCTGCCCGCCCTCGGACAAGCCGTCACCGAAACGCCCGCCGCTGTCGGCGGCGTGTCCGGCCAGAGCGAGGCCTATGCCTATGTCGCCGACTGGCGCGACCTGAACGCCCCACGCCTGCTGGCGGCCCTGCTGCGCCGGGATGTCCGGGTGCGCACCGCCTTCGAGCCCTTCACCGCCGACACCTCCGCCGGTCAGACGGCCTTCGGTCGCGGGACGCTCGTCATCGCTTCGGCTGGACAGACTTTGGACGCCGCCGCCCTGCGCGCCGCCGTCGACGAGGCCGCGCGCGAAGTCGGCGTGACCGCCTTCGCCCTTCGCACGGGCCAGAGCGCCTCCGGCGTCGATCTCGGCAGCGACAGCGTCCGCCCGGTCCGCGCGCCCAAGGTCGCCCTGGTCATGGGAGAGGGCGTGAACGCGACCGAGATCGGCTCGACCTGGTTCGCCCTCAGCGAACGCCTGAACTGGCCCGCAACGCGACTGGACTCCGCCCAGATCGGCCGGGTTTCGCTGGACCCTTACACCAGCATCGTCCTGTCGGGCGGGCGCTATGACGACTGGAGCGAACGCTCGGTCGAGGCCCTGCGCCGCTGGATCCAGGCCGGCGGTTCGCTGGTCACCTACGGCAGCGCCTCGCGCTGGGCCCTGGCCAAGGGTCTTACCGGCGCATCACCTCGCGGCCCCGCGGCCGAAACGCAAACCGACACCATCGGCAAGACCGACACGCGCCGCGACTTCGCCGAACGCAGCGACGCCCTGGCCGACCAACGCAGCGCCGGCAATGCGGTTTCGGCCGACGCCGACATCACCCACCCCCTCGCCTTCGGCCTGCCCCAGCGCGCCCTCTTCGTCAGCAAGGAGACGGATGTGGTCCTGCCCGCCTCCCCAGACGCCTTCTCCAATGTCGTCCGCATCGACGACGCGCCGCGCATCAACGGCTATCTGCCGGACGGCCTGCGTCGCAATCTGTCCGGCGCGGTCTGGGCCCAGACCGCCCGCAACGGCGCGGGCAATGTCGTCCTGTTCGCCGACGACCCGGCGCACCGCAAATACTGGCTCGGTACAGAGCGCCTTTTGGTCAATGCGCTCTTCTTATCCAACCACCTCACACCCGCTGAGCGTCGCTAGGGGCCGATGGCTTTTCGACGCACTCCCGCAGACACATTTACAGACTGAGCCTCAGAGCGAGCGCCGCCAGGGTCACGGTCAGGACGGGGACGGTCAGCACCACGCCGACCTTGAAGTAGTAGCCCCACCCGATGCGAACGCCCTTGCGGGCCAGGACGTGCAGCCACAACAGGGTGGCCAGCGAGCCGATCGGGGTCATCTTCGGCCCCAGGTCGCTGCCGATGACATTGGCGTAGATCATGGCCTCCTTGACGCCCCCTGTCGCGGACGAGGCTTCGATCGACAGCGCCCCGATCAGGACCGTGGGCATATTGTTGGCGATGGCTGACAGGATGGCGATCAGGAACCCCGTGCCGAACGTTGAGGTCCAGACGCCGCCCTCGGCGAAACGATCCAGCAGCCCGGCGAGATGGTCGGTCAGGCCTGCGTTGCGCAGGCCATAGACCACCAGATACATGCCCAGCGAGAAGATGACGACCTGCCAGGGCGCTTCGCGCAGGACCCTCGTCGTGCTGATCGCCGTCCCCCGCCCCGCGACCGCCAGAAGGACGACAGCCCCGACCGCAGCGACGGCCGAAACCGGCACGCCCATCGGCTCCAGGGCGAAGAATCCGACCAGCAAAAGCGCCAGGACGACCCAACCGGCAACAAAGGTTGTGCGGTCCTTGATCGCCGTCGACGGCGCAGCCAGGCGATCCACGTCATAGGCGCTCGGGATGTCGCGTCCGAAGAAGAGCAGCAGTACGACCAGGGTCGCCGCGATAGAGACCAGATCCACCGGAACCATGACGGCGGCGTAGTCGGCGAAACCGATGTCGAAGAAGTCGGCCGAGACGATGTTGACCAGGTTTGACACGACCAGAGGCAGGCTGGCCGTGTCGGCGATAAAGCCCGCCGCCATGACGAAGGCCAGGGTCGCCTTGGGCCCGTAACCCAGAGCCAGCAACATGGCGATGACGATCGGCGTCAGGATCAGGGCCGCGCCGTCGTTGGCGAACAGGGCAGACACGGCCGCGCCCAGAAGCACGAATAGCACGAACAACCGGCGTCCGTGACCGCCGCCCCAGCGACCGATATGAAGGGCCGCCCACTCGAAGAAGCCCGCCTCATCGAGCAGAAGGCTGATGATGATGATGGCGACGAAAGCGGCTGTCGCATTCCAGACGATATTCCAGACGACCGGAATATCGCCCAGCGACACCACGCCGAGCAGCAGGGCCAGAGCCGCACCGCCCAGAGCGCTCCAGCCGATCGACAGCCCCTTCGGCTGCCAGATCACCAGGGTGATGGTGACGACGAAGATCATCAAAGCGAGGATCACGGGGAACTCCGAAAATCGGCACGGCTGTTGCCATGCCGCCAATAGCTTGCATCAGTCCATAGTTCCAGTATCTTGGAATAATGGAACCGGAACACGCCATGCTGGCCTTGGCCGCGCTGGCCCAGCCCACCCGGCTGGACGCCTTTCGTCTGCTCGTCCGGCACGAGCCGAACGGAATGGCGGCCGGGGACATCGCCGACGCCCTGGCTGTGCCCGCCAACACCATGTCGGCCCACCTCGGGGTTCTGTTGCGCGCGGGCCTGATCACGTCGAAACGGATGAGCCGATCCATCATCTATCGGGCCGATCTCGACCGGATAAGCAACCTCGTCCTCTTCCTTCTCAAGGACTGCTGCGAAGGTCGCGCCGACCTCTGCCAACCCCTGCTGGCCCAACTGGCCCCCTGCTGCGATTGAGCTCCCCAATGGACGTCATCATCTATCACAACCCCGCCTGCGGGACGTCTCGCAACACCCTGGAGCTGATCCGGCACGTCGGGATCGAGCCCCATGTCATCGAGTATCTCAAGACCCCGCCCAGCCGCGCCCTGGTCGCACAGCTGGTGGCCCGCATGGGCGTTTCGGTCCGCGACATCCTGCGCGAGAAGGGTACGCCTTTTGCGGAGCTTGGCCTTGCGGATCCCGCGCTGACGGACGAACAACTGCTCGACGCCATCGCGGCGCATCCCGTGCTCATGAATCGTCCGATCGTGGTTTCGCCTCTGGGCGCAAAGCTCTGCCGCCCCTCGGAGACGGTGCTGGACCTGCTGCCGGCGGAGGGGCTCAAGCCCTTCACCAAGGAAGACGGCGAAGTCGTCATCGACGCCGACGGCCGCCGCGCCCGCTGATGAGCCGTTTGCGCACCCTGCCCGATCCCGACCATCTGCCCGCGCTCGACCCCGCCTACCTGTCCCGCCGCCCAGCGTTTGATCTCGGCCCCAACGATCATCCGCCGCGTATTCTGCTGCTCTATGGCTCGCTGCGGGATCGATCCTTTTCCCGCCTGTGCGTCGAGGAGGCGGCGCGGCTGTTACAGTTCATGGGCTGTGAGACCCGTATCTTCGATCCGTCCGACCTGCCGCTGACCGATCAGGTCCAGTACGACGACCACCCGGCCGTCCATGAACTGCGTGAGCACGCTCTGTGGTCCGAGGGCATGGTCTGGAGCAGCCCGGAGCGCCACGGGCAGATTTCCGGGATCATGAAGCTGCAGATCGACCACCTGCCGCTCAGCATGGGCGGGATGCGCCCGACCCAGGGGCGGACCCTGGCCGTCATGCAGGTTTCCGGCGGCTCGCAAAGCTTCAATGCGGTCAACACCCTGCGTCTGCTGGGCCGCTGGATGCGGATGATCACCATCCCCAACCAGTCCAGCGTGGCCAAGGCCTTTACCGAGTTTGACGACGACGGCCGCATGAAGCCGTCGGGCTACTATGACCGCATCGTCGATGTGATGGAGGAGCTGGTTCGGTTCACCGTCCTGACCCGCCCTCATGCGGCCCAGCTGGTGGATCGCTATTCCGAGCGAAAAACCTCGGGCGTGCCGCTGAACGTCGCGACCGACCTCTCCGCCATCGCTATCAGAGGGACTTGAGCGCCCGCTGCATCTTGCATTCGACGGGCGATCAGGCCATCAGCGACATCGTTCACATTGGACTCGGCGCTCTCTGGCGGCCGGGTGGCTATCCCGTCCGCCGATCCGTCGGGAAACTGAGCTGCCAGAGGCGGCTCGTCCAGATGAAATCCTGAATGTCCATCATTGCATCCGCGCGCCAACAGTGGCTCGCCAATCCTCGTCGCGATCTGCTGGCGGGAACGGTCGTGGCCCTGGCCCTCATTCCCGAGGCCATCGCCTTCTCCATCATCGCTGGCGTCGACCCTGCGGTCGGCCTCTACGCCAGCTTCGTCATCGCGGTGACCATCGCCTTTGTGGGCGGGCGCCCGGCCATGATCTCGGCGGCGACCGGGGCCATGGCCCTGCTGATGGTCACCCTCGTGCGCGACCACGGGCTGGAATACCTGTTCGCCGCCTCGCTGCTTTGCGGCGTCTTTCAGATTGTCATCGGCCTGCTGAAGCTGGGCCGCTACATCAGGTTCGTCAGCCGCAGCGTCATGACGGGCTTCGTCAACTCCCTGGCCATTCTGATCTTCCTGGCCCAGATGCCCGAACTGATTGGCGCCAACTGGCAGACCTTCGCCCTGGTGGGCGCGGCCCTGGTCATCATCTACGGCCTGCCGCGCATCACCAAGGCTGTACCCTCGCCTCTGGTGGCTATCGTCCTGCTGAGCGGCTTCGTCATCTGGACCGGGCTTGACGTGCGCACTGTCGGCGACATGGGGCAGATGCCCTCGACGCTTCCAATGTTCCATCTGCCCAGCGTGCCCCTGACCTGGGAGACCTTCGCCATCATCGCCCCGGTCTCAGCGACCCTGGCCTTCGTAGGCCTGCTGGAAAGCCTGCTGACCGCCAACCTGCTGGACGACCTGACCGACACGCCTTCGGACAAGGACCGCGAAACGCGCGGCCAGGGCATCGCCAACATCGCATCGTCGCTGTTCGGCGGCATGGCGGGCTGCGCCATGATCGGCCAGTCGATCATCAACGTGACGTCCGGAGCACGCGGCCGGCTGTCCACGCTCTGGGCCGGCCTGTTCCTGCTGTTCCTGATCCTGGTGCTTCAGGATTGGGTCGCCCGGATTCCCATGGCCGCCCTGGTGGCGGTCATGATCATGGTGTCGATCGGCACCTTTGACTGGGGATCCGTGATGAAGCTGCGCTCCACGCCCTTCCAGTCCTCCATCGTCATGATCGCCACGACCGCGACCGTGGTCGCCACCCACGACCTGTCCAAAGGCGTCGTGCTGGGCGTGGTTCTCTCGGCCGTCTTCTTCATGCGCAAGGTCGGCAAGACCGTCGTCGTCGAAGAGATCGAAACGCCTGAAGAGGGCGTGCTGCGCTATCGCGTCTCGGGCCAGCTGTTCTTCGCTTCGGCCGAAGTCTTTGCGGCGGCCTTCGAGCATCACGGCAGCCCCAGGCGGGTCGAGATCGACATGACCGACGCGCACCTGTGGGACCTGACCGGCGTCGCCGCCGTCGACAAGGTCGTCTTCCGCTATCGCCGTCAGGGCGCTGAGGTCCAGGTCATCGGGATGAATGCGGCCGGGCAGACACTGGTGGATCGCGTGGGCCGTCACGACAAGAGTCATCTTCCTGTAGGGCTGTCGCACTAGGCGACGCCCCGGGTCCTCATCCATGTTTCCGGCGGCGGAGGCAGCGCCCTGTCAGACTTCGCCAACGGTCAATCGGGTGCGGCAGGCGTCGCAGCGGTCATAAAGCCCGCCAGAACATCCAGAGCCTCCGCCAGATCGCGGCGTCGCTCGACCGGCAATTGGCCGAAGGCGGCGATGAATCGATCTCCCAAAAGGTCGGGAGAATCTGCGAGGGCAGCCTGGCCGGCCTCGGTCGTGCGGACGTGCACCACACGCCGATCACGGGTGGAGCGATAGCGCACGACCATGCCCTTGGCCTCCAGTTTGTCCAGCACGCCGACCACGGTCGCGGCGGACATGGCGGCATCACGCGAGATAGCCTGCGTCGTCACCTCGCCCAGCGACCGGACGGATTGCAACACGATCAGTTGCGGCAGGGTCAGGCCTGACAGCCGCGAAATCTCACGTGAACGCACGTCGATCGCCTGAGCGATGCGGCGCATCGATCTGACAAGCGAGGCCGTGGGATCGACGGGGCGTTCCGGCCGGGGAACGGCGTGCGGGCTGAGGATCGGATCCACCAGGGTTGAATTCCTTTGTGTGCTAACTATTTGTGCACGCTGCATTCACAGTACAAGGACTGCCTATGTGCGGCCTGAGCGGCGAGATCAATCACGACGGACGTCCTGCGGACGCCGAAGCCCTGCAACGCATGACCGACGCCCTCGCGCCGCGAGGCCCTGACGGGGCCGGTATTGTCACGCGGGGGCATGTCGGATTGGGCCATCGCCGCCTCAAGATCATCGACCTGTCCGAAAAGGCCCAACAGCCCATGGTCGATCCTGAGCTTGGGATCACCCTGGTTTTCAACGGCTGCATCTACAACTACCCCGAACTGCGACGTGAGCTGCAGGGCCTCGGCTACCGCTTCTTCTCCGAGGGCGACACGGAGGTCATCATCAAGGCCTGGAAGGCCTGGGGCGAGGGCTGCGTCGAGCGGTTCAAGGGCATGTTCGCCTTTGTCCTGCATGAACGCGACACCGGCCGCACCGTGATCGCCCGCGACCGGTTCGGCATCAAACCTCTGTACCTGACAGAGAAGGGCAAACGCCTGCGCTTCGCCTCGACCCTGCCCGCGCTACTGGCGGCGGGGGATGTGGACACCAGCATCGACCCGGTCGGTCTGCACCACTACATGACCTTCCACGCCGTCGTGCCGCCGCCCCACACCCTGCTGAAGGGCGTGAAGAAATTTCCGCCCGCCACGATCCGCATCATTGAGGCGGACGGCACGGCGCGTGACCGGATCTACTGGCAAGCCGACATGACCCGTCGTTCAGAGGACGCCCATCTGACGGCCGAAGACTGGCGCGATCAGGTCCTGGCCTCCCTGCGCGAGGCGGTGAAGCGGCGGATGGTCGCCGACGTGCCGGTCGGCGTGCTGTTGTCTGGCGGGGTCGATTCCAGCCTCATCGTCGGCCTGTTGGCTGAATTGGGTCAGAAGAACCTGATGACCTTCTCGGTCGGCTTCGAGGCGGCCAATGGCGAGAAGGGCGACGAGTTCGCCTACTCCGACCTGATCGCCAGACATTATGGCACCAACCACCATCAGATCTTCGTGCCGCACGCGCGGCTGATGGAGGCTCTGCCAGGCACCATCGGCGCCATGTCGGAGCCGATGGTGTCCTACGACAATGTCGGATTCTATCTACTGAGTCAGGAAGTCTCGAAACACATCAAGGTGGTGCAGTCGGGCCAGGGCGCGGACGAGGTGTTCGCTGGCTATCACTGGTACCCGCCGATGCTGGACACGAGCGATCCCGTCGAAACCTACGCCAAGGCCTTCTTCGACCGCAGCCATGACACGCTGAAGACCCAGTTGAACGGTGACTACATGGCCGACACCGACGTCAGCCGCGCCTTGGTCGAGGCGCATTTCGCACAAGGCCGCGCCGATACCCCCGTCGACAAGGCCCTGCGTCTGGACAGCCAGGTCATGCTGGCGGACGACCCGGTCAAGCGCGTCGACAACATGACCATGGCCTGGGGGCTGGAGGCGCGCGTTCCCTTCCTCGACCACGAACTGGTGGAGTTGGCGGGCCGTATTCCGCCCGAGCACAAGCTGGCCCAGGGCGGCAAGGGCGTGCTGAAGGAGGCCGCCCGTTTGGTGATCCCGTCAGAGGTGATTGACCGCAAGAAGGGCTATTTCCCGGTGCCCGCTCTGAAGTACATCCAGGGGCCTTATCTGGAGATGGTCCGCGAAACCCTGACCAATCAGGCGGCCCGTGACCGCGGCCTTTTCGACAAGGGTTATCTGGACACCCTGTTCTCCAACCCGACCGAACGCCTCACGCCGCTTCGCGGGTCGGAGTTGTGGCAGGTGGCCGTCCTTGAAATGTGGATGCAGCAGCATGGCGTCTGAGGTCCGCTCCGAACGGTCCAAGGCGCACCGGCTCAAGCGTCTGCGGCACGAAGGCCTGAAGCCTCCCGTTCAGGCCGGCGAAGAGCCGACCGCAGACGCCGTTCTGGACTGCGGTTGGGGGCGGCTGCTGTTCGCCCAGACCTTCGAGACCGCCGAGCCCCTGGTCGAGGCCTTGCGCGCCGAAGGACCAGATCGCCGCGACATCGCTTTCTACGTTCGTAATCCGCACGTCCTACTGGCCTCGGCGCCACAGGAGCTGTTCCTGGATCCGTCGCACACCTATCGGCTGGAACTGGCCACCTATCGCGCCAGCCGCCGCCAGCCGAGAGGGTTCACCGTCCGTCGCCTGGCGTCCGAGATGGACGCCCAGGCGGTCAACGACATTTACGCCAAGCGCCGGATGGTGCCGGTTCCGCCAGACTTCTTCTGGTCACACCGCGACGACCGGACCCTGACCTATTTTGTCGCTGAGGACACAGCGACAGGAGCCGTCATCGGCACCGTGACCGGGGTCGATCACCCTCGCGCCTTCAAGGATCCTGAAAACGGCTCATCTCTGTGGTGCCTCGCCGTCGATCCGCAGGCGACCCAGCCGGGCGTGGGCGAGGCCCTGGTACGACGCCTGGCCGAGCACTTTCGGACGCGCGGTCTGGCCCACATGGACCTGTCGGTTATGCACGACAACGATCAAGCCATAGCCCTGTATGAGAAGCTGGGCTTTCGACGTGTTTCCTTTTTCGGGGTCAAGCGAAAGAACCCGATCAATGAAGCCCTCTTTGTTGGACCGGCGGACGATCACGATCTGAATCCCTACGCTCGCATCATCGTCGATGAAGCCCGTCGGCGGGGCATCGCTACGGATGTCATTGATGCAGAGGGCGGCCTGTTCCGACTTACCTGGGGAGGGCGCACCGTCCGGTGCCGCGAAAGCCTGTCCGAATTGACATCCGCCGTGGCCCTGAGCATCTGCGACGACAAGCGAATGACGCGCCGCATCGTGGCGGCCGCCGGGGTCCGAACGCCCGCCTCCGTCGATCCAGACAATCCCTCTTCTATTGAGGCCGCTCTTGAAACCTATGGGCAGGTGGTCGTCAAACCGGCGCGTGGGGAACAGGGTCAGGGCGTTGCGGTCGGATTGAAGACCGTCGGCGAGATCCAGGCCGCCTTGGCGGTCGCCCGGCGCATTTGCAGCGACGTCCTCATCGAGGAACAGGTTCGGGGCGAGGATCTGCGCCTCGTCATCATCGACTTCCAGCTGGCTGCGGCCGCAGTCCGCAGGCCGCCCCGGGTGATCGGCGACGGCCTCACCAGCATTCGACGACTGATCGAGTTGCAGAGCCGGCGCCGCAGCGCCGCCACTGGCGGAGAGTCCCGCATCCCTATCGACGCCGAGACAGAGCGGACCCTGGCCGAGGCCGGATATTCGCTCGACGACGTGGCCCCGGCGGACGTCGAGATCATGGTGCGAAAGGCCGCCAATCTTCACCTGGGCGGCACGATCCACGACGTCACCGACATCGTCCACCCTGCCCTGGTGGACGCGGCCATCGCGGCCGCGCGGGCCATCGACATCCCTGTCACCGGCATTGATCTGATGGTCACGGCGCCGGACCAGCCGGACTACGCCTTCATCGAAGCCAATGAGCGCCCAGGCCTGGCCAATCACGAACCCCAGCCCACGGCTGAACGTTTCGTCGATCTGCTCTTCCCTGCTTCCGCCGCAGGTTCCCCGCGCAGCGGCGCCTAGACGCAAACCGAAAGAGAACACGCTTGTCTGATCCCGCTATCGACCTCGCCTACCTCAAGGCCCGCCTCGCAGACCTGCTGAATACGCCCAGCCCGACCGGCTATACGGATGAGGCAGTACGCCTGCTTTGCCGCGAACTGGAACGCCTGGGCCTCGACTATGAAATGACCCGTCGCGGCGCGATCCGGGCCCGTCTTCCCGGTCGGGACGCCACACCCGCCCGTGCGGTCGTCGCCCACGTCGACACCCTGGGCGCCCAAGTCAAACAGGTTAAGGATAATGGACGGCTGGAGGTGGTCCCGATCGGCCATTGGTCCTCCCGCTTCGCCGAAGGCGCGCGCTGCACGATCTTCGCCGAAGGCGGCGCCTGGCGCGGGACCATCCTGCCGCTCAAGGCTTCGGGACACACCTTCAACACCGAAATCGACACCCAGCCCGTCAGTTGGCGGGACGTTGAGCTACGCATCGACGCCGTCACGCATGACCGCGACGACACGCTGAGCCTGGGCGTTGATATCGGCGACATCGTCGCCATCGACCCCCAGCCGGAGTTTCTCGACACGGGCTTCATCGTGTCACGTCATCTGGACGACAAGGCCGGTGTAGCCATCCTTCTGGCCGCCCTGGAGTGCCTTGTTCGCGAGCAGCGCACGCCGACCGTCGACACCTGGTGGCTGTTCACCATCGCCGAAGAAGTGGGGTTGGGCGCCTCGTCAGTTCTGGTCCCTGACGTGGCCGCCATGGTTACGGTCGATAACGGAACGACGGCGCCCGGCCAGAACTCTTCAGAGTTCGGCGTCACCATCGCCATGGCCGACCAGACCGGGCCCTTCGACTGGCACCTGTCACGCAAGCTGGTTCAACTGGCCCGTGATCAGGGCATCCCGCATCAGAAGGACGTATTCCGCTATTACAGGTCCGATTCCGCTTCGGCCCTGGAATCCGGAGCAGATATTCGCACTGCCCTTCTCGCCTTCGGCATCGACGCCAGCCATGGCTACGAACGAATCCACGAAAGCGCCCTGACCGATCTGGCGCGCCTGCTGATCGCCTATGTCGAAAGCGACGTCGAGATCAGTCGTGACGCGCGCCCCATGAGCAATCTGGCAGGCTTCACCCACCAGCCGCTTCCCTGATCGGCACGCCTTACCCAGAGGGGCCGTTCAGGAACGCCACTCGACCAAAGTCTGGCCGCCGGAATCTTCAAAGGCGACGCGTTCCAGCCGGACAGCGGCCACGCAGACCGGACGCTGTTCCGGCTGCGTGGCGCGACAACGAATGGCATGACCGTCGGTAAAAGCGGCCATGCGTCCTTCCAAAACCAGCCGATAGCCGCCCGCGTCCGGGACCGGCGCCTGCTGCCCCTCGCCCCTCAGGATGAATTGATAGGCCCTGCCCTTGCGGCGGCCCAGACGGGAGCCATCGGTGTCGAACACCGCAGCCAGCCCCACGCTTTGTTGAGCGGCCGGGGCCGTCTCTGTCGGCGCGCGGTCAACGCCAATCGGCTGCGTCACTGGACGCGGACAGCCGTCGGCGCGCAGCCAGGGCCATGGCAACCAGAAGCCTTCTGCGGCTTCCCAGGCGGCTGATCCATTGTCGGACGGCAGAGCCGGCGTCCAGTCTGCAGGCGTCAGGGTCAATTCAAGGTCTGAGGTCCGGCCGCCTTTTACGAGGCCGGCTGTCCCCTCTTCGATACCCGGATCGGACGAATCGACCGGAAGGCCGCAGCCGAAAGCCTGCCGAATCAAAAATCGACGCCCGGCAAATGTTTCGTCGGCGGCGGCGCGTCCGGCCGCATAGTCAGAAGCCGCCTGATCAACCGCCTGAAGAAGGCCGTTCCGGTCAAGGACCGGCGACGGGCCGATGACGACAACTGGCGGCGGCGGCGCTGGGGCAGGCGCAGGGGCGACCGCTTCTTCGCGCTGGCAGGCGGCGAGAGCCAAAAGGGAGGCCGCCAATGCGACGGCTGACGGACGGATCAGGACGGTCGGTTCGGACATGGAACCATCCTAGCATGCTGGTCGCTTTGTGCCCGCGCGTGTGGGAAAAAGGTTGACGAAAGCGATGGGGAGCGGTCTGCACGCGATCATGACCTTTGACCAAATCGCCGCCTTGGCGGTGCTCGTCGGCGTGGTGGGCGTACTGATTCACGGCAAGCTCCGGGCAGACGTCGTCGCCCTGACCGGCGCTGCCGTGCTCCTGCTTCTCGGCGTTGTGCGTCCAGTCGAGGTGCAGGGCGCCTTCGCCAGTCCCGCCGTCATCGCGCTGGCCGGGCTCTTCGTCATCGCCTATGCCATTGAACTCTCTGGCCTCTTGGGCTTGATGATCCGCAAAGCGACCCAGTTGGCCACACGTATTGGCGCGACAGGCATTTGGATCGTCATCGGTCTGTGCGGCTCGGTCGGGGGCTTCCTCAACAATACGCCCGTCGTGGTGCTCGCAGCGCCAGTGATCCGTGACGTCGCCGTTTCGCTGCGCCTGTCGCCCAAGCGCTTCCTGATGCCGCTCAGCCACGTAACAGTCATGGGCGGCCTGCTGACGTTGATCGGCACCTCCACCAACCTGCTCGTCAACGACATGGCGCGGAACGCGGGTCAACCGGTCTTCAGCCTGTTCGAGATCACCCCCGTCGGCCTGTGCATCGCTCTCGCGGGCGGCCTGTGGCTCTACTTCGTCGGCGCGCGCCAGCTCGGTCGATCCGTTGAAAAGGACGAAGCTGAAGCCGCTCGTCTGGCCGAGGAGGAGGCCGCGAGACGCAAGGCGGAGGCCTCCACCTGGCGGCGCGGCCTGTTCTCCTTCCGCCTGCCCCGCCTGGGTGAATCCCGCAACCTGTCGGATGGTTCGGGCGACGCCCATCTGGGCGACGTGGCCCTGTATGGGGCCGGTGACCGGCCCTTTCGTCTGAGGCCCGCCCTGATCTCGCTCGGGGTCTTTGGCCTGGTGATCGTGTCGGCGGCCCTGGGTTGGGCGCCCATCGCCGCGTCCGCGTTCGCCGGGGCCGTGGCCTTGATCCTTCTGCGCGTCATCACCCCGGAAGAGGCCTATGCGGGCCTGCGACCCGAAATCCTCCTGCTGATCGCCGGCATGGTGGTGGTCGGCACGGCCATTGAGGTGACGGGCCTGGCGCAGGCCGGGGCCGGGCGCCTGATCGACGTCATCCGCCCGATGGGGCCTCTCGGCGCCCTGATCGTTCTGTATGGGGTCACCTTGTTCGCCACGGAGCTTTTGTCCAACGCCACGGTTGCGGTCCTGATCACACCCGTCGCCGTAGCCTTGGCCGACAGTCTGGGGGTCGATCCCCGTCCCTTCCTGGTCTGCGTCATGATGGCCGCATCCGCCGCCTTCGCCACCCCGTTCGGCTATCAGACCAATGTTCTGGTCTTCAACATGGGTGGCTACAGCTACATGGACTTCGTGCGGGTCGGCGTGCCGCTCAATCTGATCACGTGGGTGGCCGCCATGGTCGCCATCCCGGTATTTTTCCCCTTCTGAATTCTCGGCTTCAGACCAGTACGGGCTGAAATCAAGGATGGGCCGACAGGGCCCGCCCTCGAAACTTCGTCGCCAGAATGCGTAGGGGCAGCCTGAACTGCCCCCACGCCTCAGTCGCTGTCTAGACGGCGCGGTTTGAGACCAGGCGAACGGCGGCGCGCGAAGGCGACCGGCCTGTCGTGCTCGACTCACCGGTCGCGGCGTCCACGCGGAACTGCGCCATCAGCTCTGTCAGATTATCCGCTTCTCGCGACAAAGAATGGCTGGCGGCGGTGGATTCCTCGACCATGGCGGCGTTCTGCTGGATGACCTGGTCCATCTGATTGACGGCGATATTGACCTGCTGAAGACCCGTCGCCTGCTCTTCGGCCGAGGCGGCGATCTCGGCGACCAGGCCGTTGATCTGGACCACCTCGCCCAGAATGCGTTCCAAAGCCCGCCCGGTCTGACCGACCAGATCCACCCCTTCGCTGACCTGGACGCCCGAAGCCGAGATCAGGACCTTGATCTCCTTGGCGGCCTCGGCCGAGCGCTGGGCCAGGGCGCGCACTTCAGACGCGACCACGGCGAAGCCGCGACCGGCGTCGCCCGCGCGCGCCGCCTCGACCCCGGCGTTCAGAGCCAGAAGATTGGTCTGGAAGGCGATTTCGTCGATCACGCCGATGATCTGGTTGATCTGCCGCGAGGAGTCTTCGATGGCGCCCATGGCGGCGATCGCCCGCCCCACCACCTGGCCGCTGGTTTCGGCGTCCGCCTTGGCCGAAGCGACGACCTGGCGCGTTTCCCTGGCTCCCTCGGCGGTGCGCTTCACCGTCGCCGTGATCTGATCGAGCGCCGCTGCGGTTTCTTCCAGGCCGGCGGCCTGCTGTTCGGTGCGCTTGGCCAGGTCGTCCGAGGCGACCGAGATTTCGCGGCTGCCCGAGTGGATCGAAGCCGCGTTCCCCACGATCACCCTCATCGCGTCCTGAAGCTTCAGCATGGCGTTGTTGAAGTCGGCTTTCAGCTTTTCGTAGGCCGGCGGCATTTCGTCCTCCAGCCGCCAGGTGAGATCGCCGCTGGCCAGACGTTCCAGCGAGGCGCCGAAGGATCGGACCACCAGCGCCTGCTCCGTGGCGATGGCCGCAGCGCTGGCCGCCTGGCGTTCCTGTTCCGCACGCGCCTTGGCCTGTTCCACCTCGGCGTCGGCCTTGATCTTGGCGATGGCGTTGTCCTTGAAGACCTGCACGGCGCCGGCCATCTGGCCCAGTTCGTCGCGCTGACCGACGGCGGGGATTTCGACCGCGTTGTCGCCGTCCGCCAGGCGGTTCATGGCGCGGGTCATGGCCATGATGGGCGCCGTCACCTGACGCACGACCACGTTCGTGGCGAAAGCCAGCAGGCCGGCGGCCATAAGGGCAATGGCGCACATGACCATCAGGCCGATGCGTGCGGCGGATGCCGCCGCCTCCCCGTCCTGCTGGGCGACCCGGATCTGCAGATCGACAAGGGCGCCGATGTTGCCGCTCATCGGGTCGATGGCGGCATAGAGGGTCTGGTCGTTGAAGGTCTTGAGCGCCGCCATGTCTGAGGTCGCCAGAATGCGGGCGAGTTCATCGACGGCCTGATCAGCGGCGGGCATCGCCTGCTTGACCTTGTTGGCGAGCGCCTGCTCTTCGGGCGTCATGTTGGTGGCCTGATACGCGCTCCAGGTGCTGTCGATCCGGCTTCGGGCCACGCTGATCTGCTCGTTCGCCTTCTCCGGGGTCACCAGACCGGACGCCGCCTTGTGGGCCGCATCGACGATGCTGACGGCGTAGAGGTCGCTGATGGCCTTGAGCTGCTGCAGGGGCGCCACGCGATCAGCGATCACCGACTGCATGCGCTGCTGAGCCGTGCTGCTCACCACCCATCCCGCCGCGCCTATCGCCGCCATGCCGACTGCGAGAGCCGCCAGGCAGCCGAGAAGCCGAGCCTTGATCGTCAGTTGCATGGAAGATCCTGGATCCTGGATACAAATACGGGTGTGCACGGGCCCGCTTTACGAGCGAAAACCCGCAATCACACGGCTGTCAGACTGGCCACGGGCGCGCCATGGATGGCCGGTCGAGCCCCTTGGCGCGGAACACTGCAAACCGGGTCGCGCTGACCGCGTGCAGGCGTTCCTCTTCCATGACTTGGCTCGGCTCCCCATCCGTACGCTGGGTACGGGGTCAGGCGTTAACCGCTGCATATCCGCGCACTAAGCAGATTTACGCAGTAGGCCCGCACCGGCTGGACGAAGGCCGTCCTCTCGACCTCGCAGGCTCAAGCCCGGGTCCGCTTGCAGCGCGATGTCAGGGCTTGCCGACAGGGTTCCGATCCAGACGATCCGCAGGACCGTCAAGCAAGCGGCGAGGCAGGCCGAGACGGTCCAGCCCTTCCTCTACGCTGCGTACGACCGTGTGCCGACGCCCGGGGAACTGGAAGTCCATGACACGCGCCCACAGATGCAAGGCCCTGTCGTGGCTGACCAGAACACTTGTTGCGACCCGCTCGTGACCCACATGGGCGCGGGCCAGACGCGCCATGTGGTCGATCGAAGCGTCTTCGGGCACGACCGTTGCCTGAACGATCCAGTCCCAGGACCAGAGCTCGGGGCGGCGGTCGAACAGATCCAGGGAGATGTTCATGGCCTTTTGCGCCGAAACGCCGCTGTCGAGGTCGATGAACAGCAGGCGGGATTTTTCATCGATACGAAAACGCAAGGCCACCATCCACAACGCGCATCCTGCGCGCGCCGCCCATAAAGGGACTTGCGAAATCTCGCCAGCAAAGATGGTGCAAGGGTGCGCAATCTTCGACCCTGTTGGATCTTGCAGAGCGCCCCCTCTCTAGAGGGAGACCGTGTCGGCCCCTGAATCAATATCCGCCCCGGCGGCCGCAGCCAGCGCTTCATAGAGGGCGCTCGCCGTGATCGGCTTGGGAAGATGCAGGTCTGCACCGGCAAGCAGCGCCGCCTCGACATGTTCGCGCGACGTATTGGCCGTCAGCATGATGATCGGGGTCCTGGGGCGTCCCTCGGCCGCCTCCAGCCCTCGGATCGCTCGCGTGGCCGCCAAGCCGTCCATCCGGGGCATCATCATGTCCATCAGGACGACGTCAAATCGGGCGTGACGCCAGGCCTCCACCGCCATGACGCCGTCCTCGACCACTGTCGAGGCCACGCCTGCGGCCGAAAGTATAAGTTCCGCCACGCGCCGGTTGGTCTCACTGTCATCGGCGACCAGGACGTGCGCAACCGCCGCCTCCGTCGTGGCCACGATGTCCGGCTCCGGCGCGGCCTCTATCTTGCCCGGGGGGAGTTTGACGTCGAACCAGAAGGCCGCGCCTTCCCCGGGAACGGCCCGACAATCGATGACCCCGCCCATGGCCTCGACAAGCTCACGAGAGATGGCCAGCCCCAGACCGGTTCCGCCGAACCGGCGCGTGATCGTGCCGTCGGCCTGCTGGAAACGTTCGAACAGGGCCTCGCGCTGGTCGTCGGAAAATCCGATCCCCGTATCCTTTACCTCGAACCGGAAGACCTCGTCCGGCAGGCGCTTAACGCAAAGCGAAACGGAGCCGGCGGTCGTGAACTTGATGGCGTTGTTCAGCAGATTGACGATGACCTGGCGAAGGCGAAGAGGATCGCCCACCACCAGACCAACGTCGGCCACAGGATCCAGAGACAGTTCCAGGCCCTTTTCCGACGCCCGCAGCGCGCACAGTCGTCTGACGCGTTCGATTTCGGCCCCCAGGTCGAAGACTTCCTGGGCGATCTCCACCTCTCCGGATTCGATCCGGGCCAGATCCAGAATGTCACCTATCAGGCTGCGAAGCTGATCCGCCGACGTCTGGATGATGCCGGTCAGTTCCTTCTGATGTTCGGTCATGGGGGTGGCGGCCAAAAGTTCGACCACCCCGATGACGCCATTCAACGGCGTTCGCAGTTCATGGCTCATATTGGCCAGAAAGGCGCTCTTGGCGACATTCGCCGCCTCGGCTCGAGTTTTGGAACGCACAAGCTCGGCCTTGTAGGCCTTTCGCTCGCCGATATCGCGAATGGTGGCGCTGGTTCGCTTGGCCGGACCCTCATGCCAGACCGCCAGGCAGACTTCGATATCTACGGTCGAGCCGTCCTTTCGCCTCGCTACAGCCTCGGCCCTGACCCCGCCCGATCCATCGTCACGATCGCCCCCCAGGGTGGCCGCCGCATAGATTTCCTCGCAATCCAGACCAAGAAGCGCGCCCGTCGACCCGATCGCTTCGGCCGCTGTGTATCCGAAAAGGCGCTCTGCACCCTTGGACCAATAGACATAGCGATTTTCCTCATCGGCCACGACAAGGGCGTCCGAGGCCGCCTCCAGCGCGCGCTCCAGCGAGGTGCGCTTCTGCCGTCCCGCCAGGCGTTCCGACGCGATACTGCTGAGATCGGCGAGGAAGCCGGCCAAGGCCTCGTCACGGGCGCGCGGCTCAGGCCCGGCCAGACAGAAGCTCCCCACAGCGCGGCCGTTCACGAGCAACGGCGCGCCCAGATAGAAGCGGATGGGTTGCGTCCCCCGCACCAGAGGATTGTCCTTGAACCGCGGATCCAGCCAGGCGTCCGCCACCCACAGAAGCTTGTGTGGTTCAAGAATAGCGTGCGCACACAGGGCCTCGGATCGCGTGGTTTCCACCAGGTCCAGGCCACTCTTGGCGATGAAGCGCTGTCGCTCCGCGCCAATGAGCGAGATAAAGGCGATCGGCGCGCCCGACTGGCGCTGCGCCACATCGACCAGCCGATTCAGAACCTCGTCTATTTCATGTTCGCCGACGTCCAGCGAACTGAGAGCCACCAGTCGAAGCGCCTCGTCTTCAGGCATATCGGGGGTCAGCATGCGGCCCTCGCCGCCCGAGACATGGCCTCGAAGCCCATGGCAGCACCTAAAAATGAACCCGACCGTCCCCTGTCACTTCGCCGGTCAGCGGTCCCGCACGCGCCACGGCAAGACCGTCGTGACACGCCCCGCTTGATCCTACAGCCGTTCATCAGGCGCCGCTCCAGGGCAGGATAATCAGCTCGGCTCCAGACAGCCGGTAAGGACAGGAGGCTCGCTTCAATATTGAGACAGGCTTAAGACCCCTGCGATCTTTCAAACCATAGAGGCGTCAGCCTCATTCAGGCGACCGAAAAAATCAGCGTTTTCTGCAATACATTCGCGTCGAGGGCTGAGGTCGTCTTCCTGATCGACGCCCTCGAACTGGTCCGAGGGCGTCTTTGAGTCAGGGCTAGGGCTTCAGCATCACCTTGCCCGCACGGCCCGGGGTCAGGCTGGCCGCCACGGCCTTCTTGATCTGATCCAGCGCGAAGACGCCGCCCGTATCAAGCGACAACTTGCCCTGAGCGGCCAGCGTGACCAATTCGGTGATCAGGCGCTTGCGCTTGTCAGGGTCCATCTCGGCGCTGACCCGAGAGCCCCAGAACCCCTTGATCGTGATCTGCTTCAGAATCAGGGGGCCGGAAGACAGGGTCATAGGCGCGCCGGTCGCGGTGCCGAAGACGAACAGTTCTCCATCCGGGGCCAACAGATCGATCAGGTCGGCCGAAATCTCGCCGCCCACGGAATCGATGGCCGAGACCGCACGTCCCGCACCGATCAGCGCCCGCGCCTGATCCTTCCAGTTTCCAGCCGAGGTAGAGAGCACATGGGTCACACCGGCCTGGCGCAATTCGGCGGCGGCCTCGTCGCGGCGAACCAGGTTCAGCAGATGGATGCCGCGCGCCTGGGCAAGAACGACCATGACGCGACCGACTGCGCCGTTTGCGGCGGTCTGGATGACCCAATCCCCCCTCTCGGCTTTCAGGACATCCAGTAGCGAGATGGCGGAAAACGGCATGGAGATCAGTTGAGCGGCCATCTCATCCGAAACCGCCTCTGGCAGGGGCAGAACGCCTGCCGCCGGGGCAATGAACTGCTCGGCCCAGGTCCCGTGAACCCCGGCGACGGCCACCCGTCGTCCCACCAGCCCTACATCGACACCGTCGCCGACCGCCTCGATAATCCCTGCCGCTTCAGATCCGCCGATAGCGCCTGGCAGGGTTGGGCGATAGCCGTACTGGCCCCGAACCGTCCAGATGTCGTGATTGTGGATGGGCGACAGCAGCGTCCTTATGCGCACCTCGCCTGGTCCGGGAATGGGCAAGGCGACATCACGCGCCTCCAGAACCTCGCTCGGTTCGCCAAAGGTATCGTGGACAACAGCCTTCATCGGTCTTCTCCTTTTTTGCGAGCCTCGCGTCAGACGCGACGTTCGAGCGGGGCTTGATCGTAAGGCGCTATGGAACGCCGGCCTTCTATCGGATCGCCGGTTAAGCCAGGCCTTGCACCCGCCCCGCAACGGCAGCCAGACCGCGTCGGGCGAGCATGGCCTGCGGATCGGGATCGCGCCCGCGAAACGCGCGGAAGCTATCGGCGGCAGGCCGTGTCGCCCCGCGCGACAGGACCTCTTCACGCAAGAGGTCGCCGGTCGATCTGTCGACCAATCCAGCCTCGGCGAAGCGCGCAAACCCATCGGCGGCCAGAACCTCGGCCCATAGATAGCTATAATATCCGGCCGCATAGCCGCCTGCGAAGATGTGGCTGAAGCTATGCGGGAAACGGTGCCATTCGGGCGGGCGAACCACCGCCATTTCGTCTCTGACGGCGTTCAACACCGCCATCGGCTCCTGTCCGGTAGGGTCAAGGTGCAACAACAGGTCGAACAGGGCGAACTCGATCTGACGCAGGATGAACAGACCCGACTGGAAATGGCGCGCCTTCAGCATCCTGTCGAACAGGTCTGCAGGCAAGGGTTCGCCCGTTTCATGATGGCCCGACATACGGGTCAGGACGTCGCGGTCCCAGGCGAAGTCCTCCATCAACTGGCTGGGCAGTTCGACCGCATCCCACTCGAATCCGGTGATCCCGCCGATAGAAGGCCGGTCCACGCGCGTGAACAGATGATGCAGACAGTGCCCGGTCTCGTGCAGCAGGGTCAAAACGTCGGAATGGCTGAGCAATGCAGGAGCGTCAGCGCTCTTGGGCGCGAAGTTGCAGACCATATAGGCCACCGGCAGGTTCACGGTTTCGCCGTCGCGCCGGCGCGGTCGCGCAGGGGCCATCCAGGCGCCGCCGCGTTTGCCGTCGCGAACGTGCAGATCAAGATAAAGGCCGGCAAACACCGCGCCGTTTTCATCTATCAGGTCAAAATAGCCGGCGTCCGGATGATACAAGGCGACATCATCGCGCGCCTTCAGCCGGACGCCGAACAGTGCGCCCAGCAGGTCGCGCCAGCCGCTCATGACCCGATCGATGGGGAAATAGGCCCGCACCTCGTTTTCATCGACCGAGAACCGGCTCTGACGCAGGCGTTCGGAGGCGAAGGCGATATCCCAGGGCTGCAGCTTGTCTATCCCGAGCGTCTGCGCGGCGAAGGCTTCGAGATCGGCCAGGTCCTGTTCGGCGGCGGGTCTAGCCCGCGCCGCCAGGTCGCGCAGGAACGCGAGCACTTCCCCGCCGCCGGACGCCATCTTGGTCGCCAGAGAATGGGCGACCGGATCGCTGAACCCCAGCAGTTGCGCCGCCTCATGACGCAACGACAGAATGCGTGCGATCCTCTGTGAATTGTCGAACCGCCCGGCCTCTAGCCCCTGATCAGAAGCGCGGGTTCCGACAGCGCGATAGACCCGGGCCCGGAGGTCGCGATCCTCTGCAAACGCCAAAATCGCCGCTACGCTGGGCTGCTGCAATGTCACGAGCCAGCCGTTGAGATCACGGGCCTGCGCTGCAGATCTGAACATGGCCTTGTCGGTGGCGGAAACGCCACAGAGCCGTTGCTCGTCGATCACCAGTTCGCTCCACGCCTCGGTAGCGTCCAGTACGGCCGCGCCGAACGCGGTCGAGAGCGCGGACAGTTCGACCGAGATGGCGGCGAACCGCCCACCCGCCGCCGAATCCAATGCGACACCGGCCAGGGTGAAGTCACGCAATGCCTGTCGGACGGCGACTTGATCGGCATCGGGCAGGGCGGCGAAGTCCGGCGTCTCCGACATCGCCAGCAGGACCTCATACAAGGCGCGGTCTTGCCGCACCTTCATCTCGTTCTGAACCAGCTTCTCTTCGCCTATGGCATGGGCGGTTCGCAGCGCCACGGTGTCGGCGACGCCTTTCAGATGGGACACCGTAGACCAGAGAGAGTCGAGCACGGCGTCCGCCTGTTCCAGCGGCGCCCACGCGTTAGCGAAATCCGTCGGACGGGTACGCGTGATCCTGGCGACCACCGCTGCATGACTGGCAATCGCCTGATCGATCGCGGGAACGATGTGATCAGGCGTGATCACGTCAAAATGCGGCAGGGCCGTCGTATCAAGCAGGGGGTTGGTCATATGAACAAGGTCCGTGCAATCTGTTCAGGCAGGCAAGGGAAGGACGAGCGCCGGCGCGCTAACCGGTTTTCAGGAAGGTAGGTCCTTACAGAGGCGTTCGCATCGCGACACGGCAAAAATAGCCCGCGAGCCAAGGGGCGGGTCCAGCTTTCCGATTTATGGATCGACGTTCAGTTGTCGATATGCTCCATCGCCTTGACGAGGCTCGGGGCAGACCTTCCAGTGAAGCTGGAGGACGCAGGCGGAGCGTCCATCAAATGACGGTCGCATGATCAATCTGCATTGGCGCTCAGGGCGGGATCTGACGACGCGCATCGTCGAGCGCCCCGGCCTGACCTTGTCCGGCCCTGAGGCGCAGGCGCTGATCGCCGACCTGCGGACGGTCGCGGCGCTGACCCTGGATCAGGCCGCCCTGGCCTATGGCGTTCTGGGCGGCGACGCCGAGCGGCTGCGCGACTGCGTCGTGACCGTGGTCTATCAGGGCAAGGGCGCGGCCGCCCGGCCGGTCGCCTTCAACGTCCTGTCGCTGCTGGAGACCGAACTGGAAGGCCGCCCGACCCAGGTCATGCATCTGGGCCTGGTCATGGTCGATCCGTCCTTCCGGGGGCGCGGCATGTCGGCGACCCTCTATGGCCTGACCTGCGTCTTGATGTTCCTGGCGGGGCAAGGCCGACCGCTGTGGATCTCCAACGTCAGCCAGGTGCCCGCCGTCGTCGGCATGGTGGCCGAGACCTTTTCCGACGTCTTTCCTTCCCCACGTCCTGGCGCAAGGCGCAGCTTCGATCACCTGACCCTGGCGCGTCAGATCATGGCCCGGCACAGGGCGGCGTTCGGCGTCGGCCCAGAGGCGGGATTCGACGAGGCGCGCTTCGTCATCACCGACGCCTATACCGGCGGCTCCGACGCGCTGAAGAAGACGTTCGAGCAGGCTGCGGCGCATCGAACAGAGGCCTACAACGCCTTCTGCCGCGACCAGCTCGACTATGAGCGGGGCGACGACCTGATCCAGATCGGCCGCATCGATATGGCCGCCGCCGGGCGCTATCTGCGCAAGGTCGCGCCGCCGACGACCGCCATGGGGCTGGGCGGTCTGGTCGTCATCATGGCGGCGCGCATGGCGGTCCTGCCGCTGATCTACTGGCTTTCGGCCAGCCGCCCCTGGGGCGTCCTCAGACCCTGGAAAGAGGCCCGATGACCGACGACTTCTATGCGGAGATGACTACCCGCAACCTGGGCTTCGTCAGCGAACAGGAACAGGCGCGCCTTAAGGAAGGCGCCGTCTTCGTCGCCGGCGTCGGCGGCATGGGGGGGGCCTGCGTGCAGATGCTGGTCCGCGCCGGGGTCGGCCGCATCGCCATCGCCGATCTGGACACGTTCGAGGTCTCCAACCTGAATCGCCAAGTCTTCGCCTTCACCGACACGGTGGACCGGCCCAAGGCCGAGGTCACGGCCGAGGGCCTGCTGAAGATCAACCCGAACCTGAAACTGACGGTGCTGGGGGCCGAATGGACGGATCAGTTGGAGACGCTGGCGCGCGACTATCCCGTCATCGTCAACGGCTGTGACGACGTGGCGGCGACGGTCGAACTGTATCGCGTCGCCCGGCGATGCGGGGCCAGCGTCATCGACGCCTACGCCTCGCCCCTGCCCTCGGTCATCCTGGTGCGGCCCGAGGATCCGCGCCCGGAAGACCGGCTGACCTACCCGACGCGCGGGACGCCGTGGCGTGAGATCACGTCGGACCAGGCCAGCGACGCCTTCCTGAAGGAGATCGAGTGGGTGCTGACCCATTCCTCGTCCCACGCCCATGTCGACCTGCAAGCCGCCGCCGACATGGCGGCGGGCAAGCGCAAGCGGATGAGCTTCGCCCCCATGGTGGTCACCGCCGGCGCCCTTATGGCGGGAGAGGCCCTGTCCCTGATCATGGGACGGCGCACGCGCACAGACTGTCGCGGCTGGTTCCTGAATGTGCGTGAAGCCCGGGTCGAACGGCCTCTTCCCGGCCCGGTCGCCTGGGCCAGGGGCTGGCTGGTGCGCCGGATGATGCAGCGTCTGTTGGCATGACCACCGCCGCCGACATTCAGATGCTGGTCGACGGCTTCGGCGCCCTGGGGGCGCTGGCCGTCGCTCTGGTCCTGGTCAGCCGCAAGGGCCGCACCACGGTCCAGAACGTGCTGATGCTGGTCTTCGGCCTGGCGGGCCTGTTCTACGCCTGCCGGGCGCTGGCCCGGGCGACAGGGTTAGAGAGCTTTGGTCTGGTCAGCCTGATCCTGGCCTGCGCCCTGCCGCTGGGCGCCTTGCTGCTGGCCGAGAACCTGCTGCGACGGCATGCGCCCCTGCCGATCAAGCTGATCATCGCGGGCGGAACGGTGCTCGGCCTGATCGCCGCGGTTCTGGCCGGATCGGGGCTGGAGCGGGCCTTCAGCCTGGCCCTCTATGTGCCCCTGGCCCTGGCCCTGGTTCTGGGGCTGATCCTGTTTCGCGACCGCTCGAGCCTGGCACCGATGGAGAATGCGGCGCTCGATTCCTACGGCCGCGCCCTTCTGGCGACGGGCCTTCTGGCGCTGACCGATTTCGGCCTCGCCTCGCCGTTCGGGCTTAGCGCCCTGGGCATGCTGGGCCTGGCCTATGCGGCGGCGGCCGGGGCCAGCGCCCCGCGCCGCTGGATTGACGCCCTGAAGGAACTGGCGCTGGCCGCGACCACCTCTGTTCTGCTCGCGGGCGCCCTGCTGCGCCTTCACCCGCCCGGCTCCCTGCTGGAAGCCGAAGGCGTGCTGGCGATCACGGTCTCGGCCCTGCTGGCCCTGTCGGTTCTGCTACGCCTTCAGTCGGGCGGCGGCGATCAGCAACGCCGCCTTTTCGAGCAGGCCCTGGCGACGGCGGACACCACCGACCTTGGCCGGTTCATCGACACCGCGTCGCGCGCCGCGCCCTTGCAAGGTCTGGTTCTGGCCGAAGGGGCGGACCTGTCCGCCTATGATCCCGCCCTGCTGCGCGCCGCCTTCGGGGATGACGTCGTGATGGACCTGACCCGTCTGGACCACGCCCCGTCCGAGGCCGAACGCGACGCCCGCGAGCAACTTCGCGACCTGCTGCGCCGACACGCCTCGACCCACGCCATCCTGATCAGCGCCGCCCCCTTGCGGATCGCCCTGATCGCCCTGGGCGGCTCCACACGCGCCGAGGAAGACGAGCGGGCCATGGCTCTGTTCCAGAGGATGGCGGCCCTGGTCGCAGCCCGCCGCGCCGGAGACCCTGCATGAGCCTGACCCTGGTCCGGGGCGATTTCGACGCCTTCTTCCGCACGCCCTTCGTCGTCTATCCCAAGGACACGCCCTACGTCTCGCCGATGCGTTCGGACCTGCAACGCTACCTTGATCCGCAAAAGAACCCGCTGCTGAAGGCCGGCGGCGACCTCGAGGCCTTGGTCGTACTCCGCGACGGTCACCCGGTGGCGCGGGCCACCGCCCACCGCCACCCGGCGTCGAACGAGCGCCACGGCTTATCGCGCAGCTATTTCGGCTATCTCGACGCCGCCGACGATCCCGAGGCGCTGCGCCTGCTGTTCGACGGGATCGAGGCCTTCGCGCGTCGACATGGCGACACGGAGATCGCCGGCCCTTTCAACCTGACCGCCATGCAGCAGATCGGTCTTGTGACCGAGGGGTTCGAGCACGCCCCCTTCACCGACATGGTCTGGTCCCCGCCCTATCTGGCCGCTCGCCTGGAAGCCATGGGCTATGCGGCCGAGTTTCCCATGTCGACCTTTCGTTTTCGTCCTGGCGAGGTGGATCGAGACCGTCTGCTGACGCCCGGAGCCCGAGCCATTCTGGCCTCCGACGACTGGACCTTCGCCCCGATCGACCGACGCCGGTTCAAGCCGCGAATGGAAGAAGCGCGCCAGTGTCTCAACGGCGGCTTTGACGCCAACCCCATGTTTGTCCCCCTGACCGCCGAGGAGTTCGAGTTCCAGGCTGGGGAGATGATGTGGATTCTCGACCCGGCCCTGTCGTCGGTCATCCACTGCAAGGGCCAGCCTATGGGGGTCGTCATCTGCATTCCCGACCTCAACCCCTTCGTGCGCGATTCCGGCGCCACCTACGGGCCTCGCGCCCTCTGGGCCTGGCTGAAGATGCAGGTCCGACCACGACGCGCGGTGCTGATCCTCTATTCGGTGATGCCCGAGGCGCAAGGCCAGGGCGTCAATCCCGCCATGCTGTGGCGGGTCATCGGCGCCTTGCAGCAGCGCGGCTATCGCGAGTGCGGCTGCACATGGATCGCCGACGCCAATGGCGCCAGCCTGCGCCAGCTCGAACGGATCGGCGGCGACCGGCTGCACCGCACCCACCTGTTCCGCAAGGTTCTGGATAACGCCGCAGCATGACCCCCGAGACCTTCGCCGCCATCGTCGCCGACGCCGCCCTGTCGCCCAACGTCCACAATATCCAGCCCACCGTCTGGCGCCGGATCGACGACGACACGGTCGCGGTCATGCAGGCGCCCGGTCGCACCCTGCCGGTAGGCGACCCCACCGGCCGCGACGTCGCCGCCAGCCACGGCGCGGCGGTCGAAGGCTTCGTCCTAGCCGCCAGCCTGCGCGGACTTGAGATCGGTTTGGCCGCGCCCGAAGGGGGCGAGATCGTCCGCCTGATCATGACCGGTGAAGCGACGCCAGACCCGCTCGCACCCTTTGTGACCCGACGCCGCACCTATCGCGGAAAGTTCACGCCAGACCGCGCCATCGCGGCCCTGGACGCCCTGACCCTCGCCGCTCCGGATCTGACCGTGCTGGGCGACCGCGACGACATCGACCATGTCGCCCGCCTCAACGACCTGGCCAGTCTGAAGGGATTTCGCGACAGCCGGTTCCGCGCTGAACTGCTGGCCTGGATGCGGCTGTCGCCACGCCATCCCTGCTGGAGCGTGGATGGCCTGAACGCCCGCGCCATGGAGATGTCAGGCGTCGAAGCCCTCGGTGCGGGGCTGGTGCTGAAGCCGGGCGTGTTCGAGCTTTTTGATCGGCTGGGCCTGGCCGGCGCCCTGACTGGAGAAGCCGACGTGGTGAACTCCAGCGCGGCCGTCGCCCTGTTCCACCGCCCTGTCGCAGAAACGCCATTCGAAACCGGGCGCCGTTGGCACCGGGTCTGGCTGGAAATCACGCGCCAGGGCCTGACCGCCGCCCCGATGACGGTGCTGGCCGATGACCCCGCGGCCGCCTCTGCCTTGGCGACGCGCTTCGGACAGCCGCCCGGCGCGCGCCTGATCACCGCCTTCCGCATCGGCCGGGTCGCCGACAACGCCCTGCCGCCGCCCGCCCGCCGCTCGGTCGCAGACCTGATCGTCTGATCAGAGCCGCTTCAGGTATTCCAGCAGGGCCAGGCGGTCTTCGCGGCTGAGCCCGGCGAACGGCGCCTCATGCCCCTGTCCGTTCAGCCCGGATTGGCGCGTGTCCACCCAGGCCGGCTGCGCATAGGGGCGATAGCCCTCCGGATAGGCGATGCCGACCCGCTGCATATCCATGGCGTGGCCGCCGACACGGAACCGCACGGGCCGTTCCACCAGACCCAGAAGGGCCGCCAGACTGGGAACCGAGCCATTGTGCAGATAGGGCGCGCTCTGCCACAGCCCCGTCAGCGGCGGTGCGGCATAGACGCCGGTGTGCGCCGCCGAGATCGAGGCCCGCAAAGGCGAGGCGTTGACCCGCGCGGCCAGGTCCTCGGTGATCGCCTCTGCGCGCGTCCGGTCCGTCCCCACGTCGCCTGCCCAGTTGGGAAAACGGGTCAGCCGCGGCCCTTCGGCCGTCTCGGCATAGGTCCCGTGACAGGAGGCGCAGGCTCGCTGGAAGATCTCGCGCCCAGCGGCGGCGCGCTCTACATCAATCGCCCCCGGGAACGGCTGCGGCCGCACCGTCTCAAGAAAGGCCCAGGTCGTCTTCACATCGGGAACCTGCTGTCGCGCCGTCGCGCCCGACACCCCCATGCTGGGGACGGTGAAATAGGCGGTGATGGCGGCCAACTGATCACGATGCGCCTCGTTCAGGTCGCTGGCTTCCATAGGCCGGAACCGTTCCTGGCCCGGCGTGGCATAGGCGCCGTCCCACAGCAGGGCGCTGCGCCAGGCGCGGTCGGCCAGATGCGGGATGGAGGTGAATCCCGTCTCGCGCGTCATGGCGTCCGGATCGTTCGCCAACAAGCCGTGTTGCAGCTTCAACGCCGCCACCCCGTTGGTCGCGCCCGGCAAGCCGTTGGAGAAGGGCAGAACCCCCTGCCCCGTCGCAGCGATGGCCTTCATCCGTTCACGGACGCGCGGCATGACGAAGGACTGAAGCGTCGCGCGCTCGCGCTCGGTCATATCCGGGTACAGCTGGCCTACCGTCGCCATCAGGCGTTCAGGCTGGGCCACGCCAAGTTGCAGCGCTGCGTACAGACCCTGGGTATAGGCCTCCAGGTTCAGCGACGGATTGGGCGCGCCCAGCCAGACCCGATCCGGCGCCGGACGCCCGTCCGCCTCATAGGTCGGCGCGGCGTGGCAGGCCGCGCAGCCGATATTGCCAATCTGCAATTCGATGGGCGGCAGACTGCGCCGCCCCACGCCCAGAGTGACGCCCAGCACGGCCTCGGGCGTCGGTGGCGGCCCCGCCGCCTCCGGCCAGTTGGCGATCTCAGCGGGATACAGGAAACCATAGCTCGCCAGAATCCGCCGAAGCGAAGCCTGGGACACGTCTTCCGGCGCCTGCGCCATGACCAGCGCCGCCGAGGTCAGCTTCCACGGCACGGCGACCGTTTTCATCGCGTCGGTGTCCAGACCGCCATAATCACCAAAGGCGAACAGCAAGGCGCCTTCTGCGTGCGCTTGCCGGGACAGCAATGGCGTGTCCAATGCTGTAGCGTCGGCCCCCAGATGTCCGCGCGCCGCATTCCAGGCCGACTGTGGGGCGCCGCATCCGGCCAGTATGCCCGCAGCCGCCAAAGCAAAGCCGAAGCGTCTCGTTGAACGGCTCACAAGCCAGGACATCACCGCATCGCCTCTCTGCCGAGACTCATGAAAATGGACGCACCGATGTCCGGCGAGCAGCATACTCGCTAGTCGCGAACCAGACCGCCATCGACCACAAGATTTTGTCCCGTCACCGCCCGGCTCCACGGCGAGGCGAAGAAGAGCACCGCATCCGCGAACTCCTGCGGCGTCGTCACCGAGCGCAGCGGCGTCATGCCGGCGATCAGGTCGAACACCGCGTCGGGCGTCGCCGCGCTGGCGTCCGTGGTCCGCAGCAGGCCGCCTGACACCATGTTGACCGTGATCCCGGACGGGCCCAGATCGCCCGCCGCTGTCCGCGTCAGGCTGAGCAGCGCGGCCTTGGCGGCGGTATAGTCGTGATAGGGCACGACCGGATTCTGGAACAGGTTGGTGCCGATGTTGACCACCCGGCCGAACTTCTGCGCGCTCATGCCCGGCGCCGTCGCCTGGATGACGTTCAGCGCCCCCCGGATCACGGTCGAGAACTGACGCGCCATGTCCTCCCACGGAATATCGGCCATCTGCGCCCGCGCGTCGCCGTTGAAGCTGTAGTCCAGGGCGTTGTTGACCACGGTGCTGATCGGCGCGCCGAAATGGGCCTGCGCTTGGGCGACCATGGCCTCGACGGCCGCCCGATCCGTCACATCGGCCTGAAGGGCGATCACGCGCTCGCCCAACTCGGTCGCCAAGCCTTGCGCCTGCGCTCCGCTGGCCCGCCAGTTGACCACGACCCGCGCGCCCTGCCCGGCGAAGGCCCGCGCCGCCGCCGCGCCCACGCCGCGCCCCCCGCCAGTGATGAGAACGATCTGATCGCGGATGTCCATGGGCCTCTCCTCAACTCGAAACGGTCTGAGGCATAGGCCGCTCCCCCTTCCCCGTCATCCCGGAAAGGGCGCAGCCCTTATCCGGGACCGAAAGAGCCTCACCCATCTCCCGCCAAACAGAGATTGCATTTAGGAGTTGTCCTAATTATCCTTATCCCTATGAACAGCCTGTTCAAAGCCCTGTCCCATCCGGTGCGGCGACGCATCATCGCCATGCTGAGGGCGGGACCGCTGGCCTCCGGCGACATCGCCGCCGCCTTCGACATGAGCTGGCCGACCATCACCGGCCACCTCAACGCACTGAAAGAGGCCGGCCTGGTCAGTCCCGAGCGCGACGGCCAGTCGATCCGCTATCGGCTGGAGATCTCGGCGGTCGAGGAGGCCCTGGCCTTCCTCATGGACCTCAGCGGAACAGGCAAGACGGACGAGGAGGAGACGCCGAAATGACCAAGACCCGCTTCACCGTGCTTGACGCCCTGACCGCTTTGACAGTCGTCGGCCTCGCCGCGGTCGCCATCGGCGTTCAGGTCGCAGGTCCCGCCGGGCCAGTCCCCATGCATTTCGACATTCACGGCGAGCCCGACCGCTGGGGCGATCGCAGCGAACTGGCGGGCGTCGTCGCCTTCATGGCCGTCATGGCGGCCATTACCGCCGGGCCGATGAGCTGGTACGCCAAGCGCACGCCCGACGACGCCCGACGGCGCGGTCTGGAGATCGGCCAGATGGTCTCCCTCCTGGCCATCGTCGGGACCAGCGCCTTCATGGTCTGGATGATCCTGGGACGCGGCGCCGCGCAGCCGGGGGTGTCCATGGCCATGACCGCCGCCCTGATGAGCCTGCTGTTCGCGGTCATGGGCGCCTTCATGGGCCGCATCGCGCCCAACCCCGTCATCGGCGTCCGCACGCCCTGGAACTACAAGAGCCGCCTGGCCTGGGACCGCTCGAACCGACTGGCCGGCCGCCTCTTCTTCTGGCTGGGCCTCGTCGGCCTGATCACCGCCCCCGTCTTGCCCCAGCCGCTGGGCTTCAGCCTGCTGATCGCCGGAGTCCTGATCGCTGCCGGTTGGTCGGTGTTCGAAAGCTGGCGCGTCTGGCGCGCCGACCCCGACCGCCAGCCCTTCTAATTCTTCTGCAATCCCACGACGGAGACGACCATGCTGACCCTCGCCGCCGCCCTCCTGCTCTCGCCCGTTTCGACGCCGGTCGAGCTGGCCTCGGCGCCCGCCGCCCTGCACGGAACCCTGCTGACGCCGGAGGGCCAGACGCGCGCCGCCGCCGTCATCCTGCCCGGCTCCGGCCCGACCGACCGCGACGGGAACAGCGCCCAGTTCGGCGTCCGCGCCGGGACCTATCGCCTGCTGGCCGAGGGGCTGGCGGAACGCGGCGTCGCCACGATCCGCATCGACAAGCGCGGCATAGGCCAGAGCGCCGCTGCGGGCGGGGCCGAGGCCGACCTGCGCTTCAGCACCAACATAGACGACGCCCGCGCCTGGATCGCCGAGGCGGCGACGAAGACGGGCCAGTCCTGCGCCTGGCTGATCGGCCACAGCGAGGGGGCGCTGGTCGCACTGGCCACAGCGGCCAAGGACGATGACAAGGTCTGCGGCCTGGTGCTGCTGTCCGGCGCCGGTCGCCCCGCGGGCGTGGTGCTGCGCGAACAACTGACGCCTCTGCCCGAGCCGTTGAAGACCCGCGCCTATGCGGTCCTGAGCGAGCTGGAGGCCGGCCGCGCCGTGGCCGACCCGCCCGCCGAACTGGCCGCCATGTTCCGCCCCTCCGTCCAGCCCTACCTCATCTCCTGGCTGGCGCTGGACCCGGCCCAACTGGCCGCCGCCTACGACGGCGCGATCTTCATCGGCCAGGGAACCACCGATATTCAGGTCTCAGCAGCCGACGCCGAGGCGATCAAGACGGCCCAGCCCCGCGCCACGCTCGTCGTCTGGGACGGCGTCAACCATGTGCTGAAGACCGCGCCCGCCGACCGCGCCGCCAATGTCGCCACCTACATGGACCCCGCCTTGCCGCTCGCCCCCGGCGTGGTCGAGGCGGTGGCGGATTTCGTGCTGAAGTAGCTCCCTTCTCCCCTTGCGGGAGAAGGTGGCCCGCGCCAGCGGGTCGGATGAGGGGTTTCGCAACGGCAAGTCGCGGCCCTTCATCCAGCCTCTGAGAGACCCCTCATCCGTCAGGCTCCGCCTGCCACCTTCTCCCGCAAGGGGAGAAGGAAGGCTCAGCCGTCCAGTTCAGCCCTCGCCTGCTCGGCCAGGTCGAAGAATCGCCGCCGTACTTCGGCGGCATAGGGGTTGTCGTGTTCGATGGCCCGGAACACGGCCGCGCTGTCGTGGCGGACCATGTCGACGCCCTGCATGACGCGCTCGAAGCTGGTCGTGGTCATCCGCGTCGGCAGCGGCTCCATGGCCAGCAGGACCTTGGCGATCAGGTGGGTCAGGCCCTGCACCGTCGCCGCCTCGCGGTCGTGATCCTCGGGCGTGACGACAAAGACCTTCAGCCCCAGCGCCTTGCGACAGAAGGCGGCCACACGCCACGCGGCCTTGTCGCCGCGCACCGGACAGACGGCGATGCGCAGGCCCGCGATGCCGTCCTTGCCGCTCTGGGGACCGAACAGGGGATGGGTTCCGACGATCTGCACGCCCTCGGGCAGGCCCTCCAGCATGACCTTGGCCGGCTTCACCTTCACCGAGCCGACATCGAGGATCAGGGCGCCCGGCGTCACGGACGGCGCGATGGCCTCAACCGTCTCGGCCAGAACCCCGACCGGCACAGCCAGCACCACCACCGGACAGGCCGCCGCCTCCTCCAGCGTCGTCAGCCGCACTAGCCCCTCGCCGTCGCTCGCCGCCGGATCGTAGGCGAGAATGTCGAACCAGGGCGACAGATGCCGCGCCGTCAGCCGCCCAAAGGCGCCCAAGCCGATCAGGCCAAGCTGAGGCCGGGAACCGCTCACCCCGCCAGCGTCTCCTGGAACCGCACCGGCTGGCCGTGCGCCTGACCGATCAGTTCGCCGTCCTTCATCACCACGCGGCCGCGCACGATGGTGGCCACTGGCCAGCCCGTCGTCTCGAAGCCGTCGAAGGGGGTCCAGCCGCAGCGGCTGGCCTGCTGATCATGGGTGATGGTCTTCTTGGCTTTCAGATCCACGATGGTCAGGTCGGCGTCATAGCTGACGGCCATCCGCCCCTTGTTGGCCGTGCCGAACACCCGCTGCGCCCCGCCCGAGGTCAGGTCGATGAAGCGTTCCAGCGACAGGCGGCCATTGGCGACGTGCGTCAGCATCAGCGGCACCAGGGTCTGCACCCCCGGCATCCCCGACGGCGAAGCCGGATAGGGTTTGGACTTTTCTTCCCTCGTGTGCGGGGCGTGGTCAGAGCCCAGCACGTCGGCCACCCCCTGCTGCATCCCCCATAGCCACAGGGCGTCGACGTGCTCCTGCGACCGGATCGGCGGGTTCATCTGGGCATAGGCGCCCAGCCGTTCATAGGCCTCGGGCGCCACCAGGGTCAGGTGCTGGGGCGTGATCTCGACCGTGGCGACATCCTTATGGAAGCGCAGGAACTCCATCTCATCCCTCGTCGTGACGTGCAGGACGTGGATGCGAGCGCCGGTCTCTTTCGCCAGCCCTACCAGACGGCGCGTGGACATGATGGCGCTCTCGGCGTCGCGGACCTCGGGGTGGCTGGTCCAGTCGCCGGTGCGGGCCAGACTGCGGCGCTCGACCAGTCGGTATTCGTCCTCGGAGTGGAAGGTGGCGCGGCGGCGCACGTTCGACAGCACCTTCCTCACCCCCTCGTCGTCGGCGATCAGCAGGTCGCCGGTCGAGGCGCCCATGAAGACCTTGACCCCGCAGCAGCCCGGCAGGCGCTCCAGATCGGCCAGATGCTCGGCGTTCTCATGGGTGCCGCCGACATAGAAGGCGTGGTCGGTCCACATCCGGTCCTTCGCCCGAACCAGCTTGTCGGCCATGGTGTCGGGGTCGGTGGTGTTGGGATTGGTGTTCGGCATCTCGAACACGGCGACGACGCCGCCCAGGGCCGCCGCGCGGCTGCCGGTCTCAAGGTCTTCCTTCCATTCCAGACCCGGCTCGCGGAAGTGGACCTGGGTGTCGATGACGCCCGGCAGGACGGTCAGGCCAGTGGCGTCGAACACCTCGCCCGCCGACGCCTGGGACAGGTCGCCGATGAAGGCGATGCGCCCGTCAATGACGCCGACGTCGGCCGGCCCGCGTCCCGCATGGTTGGCGACTTCGCCGCTCCGCACGATCAGGTCATAGGTCTGGGTCATTGGCATCTCCTGAGGTCGAGGCGCTTATGCGCGTCCAGCCGCCCTCGGGACAACCCCCGAAGCCTCAGTCGGCCAGTTGCGCCAGCAGCTTTTTCGACGCCTTCAGCACCCGCTCATAGGGCAGGTCCATCATGTGCTGGATGTGCTGGTTCAGGCGCGGGTCCATGTCGAGGAACTCTTGCAAGCTGCGCGGGCCGCGCACCGCCACCCCGGTCCAGGGACGGCGCAGGGCCTCGTCCGACGGCCCGAACACGGCCACCGCCGGAATACCCGCCGCCACCGCCAGCTGGGTCCACAGCGAGTCCGCGCCCAGATAGAAGCTGGCCTTCGACAGGGCCGCGACCGTCTGCAGCCGCGTCAGCTTGCCCTGCAGTTCGATCACCCGATGCCGCGCCACGGCGAAGCGGATGGTGTGGGCGGAATCCCGGTCGATGTCTTCGCCGACGATCATCAGCCGCCCGCCCGCCAGCGGCCCGTCGTCGGCCAGCAACGGTCCCGCCACCTTGGCGTAACGCTCGGCCGGCCAGCGCTTGCCGACCCAGTCCACGCCCGGCCCGATAGCCAGGATCGGCCCCTCGCCCGACGGGATGAGGGCGTCTGCGGCTTCCTGGGTATCGCGCCCGACGAACAGCTTAGGGGCCGGTATCTCGTCCAGTTGCAGCACGCTCGCCGCCTGCTCGACCAGATGGACGTCCGGCAGGATCTTGCCCCGCACCGCCCGCTTCTGACGCCGCAGCTTGCCCGACAGGGTCGAGCCGCGCATGTCGACCACCAGACCCCAGTTGGTCTCGCGCACCTGGTTCCACAGGGCGATCCAGTCCCAGCGCCCGTCGCGGTCCAGAACGATCAGCCGTTCCAGCCGCGGCGTATCCGCGAACAGAGGCGCGCTGGCCGGCGAACCGACAACGGTGAAGGTGGCGTGCGGGATGGCCTCGACCAGATGGGCGAGCGTCCCCGACGAGAGGACCGCCTCTTCAGCGTCCGCCTCGGCGATATAGAGGATCGGGAAACGCCCATGCATCAAACGACCCTAGACAGATTCTCTACGGAATTCAGCGGTGATGAGATGTGACGCCCGTTCAGCGCGTGAAGCTTGCCTTTCCCTGCTGCAACCGCATCCTCATAGATCGACGACCCGGTTGAAGCGGCGAACACGCCTTGCGCTCTGGCGGGCGCGATGCGATCCAACCTGCACGTAACGGGGGTCTTCATGAGCAAGCAGGAACAGTCGGCCAAGCCGACGCGATCACAGACCGTCGACGAGCTTTCCGAAGACACGCTAGGCTTTGGCTCGGCGGACCTGCGCACCGCGCGCGACCTGCTGGTTCGCCCGCGTCAGGCGCTCGAAACCTGGATGTCGCTGGGCCCGACCGGCGGCGGTCTCTACACGCGGCCTCTGCGCCTCTATCTGGCGCTCAACGCCATCCTGATGCTGGTGCTCTTCCTCAGCGGCGGCTCCAGCTACATGCTCACCGGGTTGCCGGCCGAAATGCTGAACTCGTTGATCGAGACCTCAGGCAAGAGCCGCGACGCTTTCCTGGCCGACGCCGACAACTGGATGACACTGATCATGGTGCCCTTCCTGGCGACGCTCTACGCGCTGGTGACCGCGCCCCTCTTTCGATGGTGGGACGCCGAGGACCTGGGCTGGCGTCGCGGGTTCCGCGCCAGCTTCGCCTATCTAAACGCCTGGACCCTGCTGATCCTGCCGATCTCCTGGTTCCTTTACGGTCAGGGGTTGCTCGCCCTGCTGGCGTCCCTCGCCATGTTGGCGGCCGGCGTCGTCACCTTCCTGCGTATGGGAAGGGGGCGCTGGTATCGGTCATCCGGGCCTGGCGTGGCCAAGGCCCTGGTGATCCTGGTCTGCCTCTCTTCGGTCGGAACCCTCGGCGGAATGGCCATCTCGGGCATCGGGCTGGCGGCCGGTCTCTGGTTCTAGCCTCACCGCCATGCAAGCAAGACCGCCGCTCCATAGCCTGAGCGACGGCCTTGTAGCGTAGCCTGTCAGGAATGCTTCGCCGACCAGGTCGCATAGAGGTCCAGCGCGCGCTGGGGCGCCGCCAGCCACCACGAATAGCCGTTGCGGCGGCCGACCGAGATGCCGTTGACGTCGTCGTGGATGGTCTGGTCCTTGTCGCCGAAGATGGGGCGGCCAGTGACCAGATCATAGTTGCGCGACCAGAGCGGGCCAGCGCCCGGCTTGTCGATCAGCTTGCGGCCGTCATCCGTCATCTCGAACGACTTGTCATAGACCCGAACGGATTCCAGCCAGGCCACGCCGCCCCGGATCGCCGCCTTGACCTCCGGCGAGGGGTCGGGCTCAGCCATCAGGAACTCGAGGATGTCCGTGGTCTCGCCGCTGGCGATCGAACGCGGCTCATAGTTGCGGGCGCTGGTCGGGACCAGACGCATGGGCTCGACCTGCTGCGGCCAGCCCTGAAGCTGATCGCCCTTGCGCACCTGGGCGGCCAGTGTGACGTCGATGGCCTTCTTCACGGCTTCGGCGGCGCGGGCTTCCAGTTCCGGCGGCACGAAGCCGAAGCCCTCGGCGCCGTTGGCGACATCGCGCAACACCATGGCGGCCTCGGCCACGGCGTTGTCGTTGAAGGTGATGGAATCGTGGAAGCCGCCTTCCAGCGGCCAGATCTGCGGCCAGCCGCCGTTCGGATACTGGGCGTTCAGCAGATAGTGGACGCCCTTGATCACGCTGGCCCGCCAGGCGTCGCCCTCACGCCCCGGCGCCTGGGCCGCGACCTTGGCCAGATAGCGCATCTCGGTCCAGGTGGCGTTGTTGTCGAGCGTGCCGACGAAGGTCCAGAACCGGTCGGCGGGGGCGTCGAAATTGGCCGGGTTCTGCTCCATCGTCTCGGCGTCGTTGGAGAAGCGCTGACCGGGCAGGCGCTTGATGCTGCGGTCCTGGTTCTTGCTCCAGCCGCCGGCCGGAGTCTGGAAACTGACCACCGCATCGGCGACCGCGCGGGCCTCGGCCGAGCCATACCATTCAGCCGGACGGTCCAGCGGCATGTGCGAGCTGTTGCCGCGAATGGCCAGGGGCGGAGCGGGCGGGGCCACGCCGGCGGGCAGTTCGGCGGCCAGGGCGTCGCGGTCCGCCTTCATCGCCGCCTGCGACCGGGCCAGATAGTCCGCCCAGGCGCCGCGCTCCGCATCCGGCAGGGCGCCGATCCGGTCGATGGTCAGGCCGACCGCCGGCGTGTTGGCGCGGATGACCTCGGCCCGTGCGTCATTGCAATAGAGGCCGGAGCCCCCCACGGCGGCGAGGGCTAGGAACGAAATGGCGAAGACGTGTCTCACTGAATGCGTTTCCCGACTGCGTTTCGGCTTGAGCGCCGTTCTCATTATGTCAAAACGTATTCTACATAATGACACGAGCGCAAGACCCCGTAACCGAGGACGCCTGCGCTTTCCGCCCCCGATGCGCTAAGGCATGCGTCATGAGCCTTCCTCTTCTGCCTGATCGGACCTGCGGCGGCTGCGTCGAGTGCTGCCGCGTCATCCCGCTGAACCTGCCCGAACTGGCCAAGCCGACCGGCGAACTGTGCGGCTATTGCGTCGATGGCGCGGGCTGTTCGGTGCATGAAATCCGTCCCGAGACCTGCCGCGTCTGGTTCTGTCTGTGGCGCGCGGTCGAACTGTCCGACGACTGGCGGCCTGACCGCAGCGGCGTCATCATCCGCCCCGACGGCGTCGAGCGCGGCGAGATCACGCTCTATGTCGTGCGCCGTTCCGACTTCCTGGCGAGCATGGACTTTTTCGCCACGGTCGCCGGCTGGATCGCCGAAGGCGTCGAGGTGGCCCTCAGCGTCCCCGGCCCGGTCGGGACCTACCCGGCCCGCGCCGTCGTCACCGACTGGCTGCGCCCCGCCGTCGAAGAGGGTCATCCTCAGGACTTCATCGCCCGCGTTATCGCCTCGCTAGACAAACTGGCCGAGCACGACTTCCAGTCCGACGGCGTCACGGCGCGATACGCGG
>CAYWDO010000005.1:0-2712 GCA_964456995.1 uncultured Brevundimonas sp. | reverse complement strand
GCCTTATGTCCATCGCCCGCCTCGACAGCCGCGCCCTGATCCGCGTCACCGGCCCTGACGCCCGCCCCTTCCTGCACAATTTGCTGACGCAGGACGTGGAGACGCTCAAACCCGGAGAGCTGCGCTTCGGCGCCCTGTTGTCCCCGCCCGGTCGGCTGCTGTTCGACCTGTTCATCTGGGGCGAGGGAAACGGCGTGGTGCTGGATGTCGCGACCGCGCGCCGCGACGCCCTGGTCCAACGCCTGTCGATGTACAAACTGCGCTCCAACGTCGAGGTCATGCCCATTCCCGACGCCGTCTTTGCGGCCTGGGGCGGCGACATCCCCGAAGGCTTCGTTCCCGACCCGCGCCTGCCTGATCTGGGCGGGCGCCGCTGGGGCGACCAATGCGATACCGACGCGACCGAGGCCGACTGGCAGACGTATCGCCTGGCGCTCGGCGTGCCCGACCCCACGGCGGATACGCTCCTCGACAAGACCTATCCCATCGAGGCGAACTTCGACCTGCTGAACGGCATCGACTTCCACAAGGGCTGCTTCATCGGTCAGGAGACGACCTCGCGGATGAAGCGGCGCGGCACGATCAAGAACCGCATGATGGCCATCGCCTTCGACGGTCCCGCCCCCGAGCGCGGCGCCGAGGTGCTGAACGGCGAGCTTCGCGCCGGCGAGGTCATGACCGGCGCCGACGGCCGCGCCATCGCCCTGCTGCGGCTGGACCGTCTGGAAGGCGATCTCAGCGTCGATGGACGCCCCGTGCGCGTCGAGAAGCCCGGCTGGATCCCTGATTTTCAAGGCTAATTTCAACTGAACGGAAAATCTGCTTGTCACGATGTAAAAGTCGCTTGACGCAGAATGCGACGCTGGTAAAGTTCACTTGTCACAACGACAGGGGAGCTTGTCATGAACGCCGCAACCGAGACGACCGCCGCCGACAAGAAGACGATGGACGACATGGCGATCGGCCTGGGCGCCCTCACCGTGGTCGGCGTCAGCGCCACCGCCGCCACCCCCTTCTGGCCCACAACCTGGGGCCAGGCCCCATCCATCGGCGTGGTCGTTCTGGCTGTCGGACTGGCCGTCTTCCTGGCTCTGCACACCCTCTACTGGTGGCGCAGCCTCGATGAAGCCGCCCGGGAAGCCCACAAGTGGGCCTGGTGGTGGGGCGGCAATCTGGGCTTCATCGTCGGCGGGGCCGCTGTCGTCATCGCCGCCCTGAACGGGGTCGACCTGTTGCCGGCCCGCGTGCCGCACACCGACGCCGCCCTGATCGCCCTGGGCGTGATCGCCGCCTTCGCCGCCCAGGCCGTCGGCTACACCCTCGCCTGGTGTTTCTGGTGGGCCGCCCGCCGATGACCAGCGATTTCGTCAACCGCCTCAAGGTCTTCCGCGCCGAGCGCAACTGGACCCAGGCCGACCTCGCCGAACAGCTCGGCGTCTCCCGTCAAACCGTTCAGGCGCTGGAAAAGGGCCGCTACGACCCCTCCCTGCCTCTGGCCTTCCGCATCGCCCGTCTCTTCGGCCGACCGATCGAAGCCATCTTCGTTCAGTAGCCAGACTTCAGGTTTTGACGGGTCTTTACGCCCGCCCCCCTAAAAACACACTGACATTCAAAGGACTAATTCAATGACCCGCGCCAACCGCATGGGCCAAGCGGCCAAACACGTGTTCGAACTCGTCCTGGGCAGCTGCGGCGGCCTGCTGATCTTCCTGGCCATCATGACCCTCCCCTGCCCCAGCCAGGCCGCCGCCTGGCTCGCCGCTCCGGCCGCCTCTGCCATCACCGCCCGCTAAGCCTTCCCACCCCGCATCACATTTCAGGACCAAACCCATGTTCAATCTCTATTCACTCGCTGTCCAACGCGTCTCCGGCTTCGCCATCGGCCTTTGCGGAGCCCTGCTGATCGCCCTGGCGGTTGAGGCGGTCCCGACCTTCGGCCACGCCCCGCCCGCTGCCGCCGTAACGCCCTTGCATTGATCCGGCCCTTCCGCTGGCCGATGCACACCTCCAGGCCCGGCTGAGACGCCGGGCCTTTTTACTTGTCCCGACAGAACATTCCGGCAACATCCCGACATGACCGAATCCGAGAAAGCCCCTACCGACAAGGCCAACGGCCGCTGCGGCTGGTGTGGAACCACCGACCCGCTCTACATCGCCTATCACGACGAGGAATGGGGCGTGCCCGAGTATGACGCCCGCGCTCTGTGGGAGAAGCTGGTTCTGGACGGGTTTCAAGCCGGGCTGGCCTGGATCACCATCCTCCGAAAGCGCGAAGGGATGCGTCAGGCCTTCGCTGACTTCGACCCCGAGATCGTCGCCCGCTATGGCGAGCCCGATCGCGCCCGGCTGCTGGCCGACCCGCGCATCATCCGCTCCGGTGCCAAGATCGACGCCGCCATCAACGGCGCCCGGATCTGGCTGGAGATGCGGGACAATGGCGAGGACTTCTCCGCCTGGCTCTGGTCCTTCGTCGATGGAAAGCCGCTGGTGAACCAGTGGACCGACTTCCGCGAAGCGCCGACCCAGACGCCGGAAAGCGTCGCCATGGCCAAGGCGCTGAAGGCGCGCGGCTTCAAATTCTGCGGCCCGGTCATCACCTACGCCTTCATGCAGGCCGTCGGCATGGTCAACGACCACCAGACGACCTGTTTCCGCCATGGGGAAGTGGGCGTGGCGGGCAGATCAGGCGCCGTCGCCAAGGTCTGATGGTCG
>CAYWDO010000004.1:46068-49434 GCA_964456995.1 uncultured Brevundimonas sp. | reverse complement strand
GGCACGCCGGAGAAGGTGGTCAACCTCTTCACCTTCATCGCCGAGGAGGTCCGCGAAATCCTGGCCTCCATCGGCGCCCGCACCATCGACGAGATTGTCGGCCGCACCGACCTGTTGCGTCAGACGCGGCGCGGCGGCACGCACCTGGACGACCTGGACCTCAACCCCCTGCTGATGAAGGTCGATGTCGACCGGCCGGGCCGCTGGGCCGACAAGGTCCGCCGTCCGATCGCCGACAGCCTGGACGCCCTGGTGTTGAAGGACGCCGCCCCCTTCCTGGAACGCGGCCAGACGCTGGAGCTGTCCTATCCGCTGAACAACACCCAGCGCACCGCCGGCGCCGGCGTCTCCTCGGCCATCGTCCGCCAGTTCGGCCCGCAGGGTCCGCAGGGTCGCCTGACGCTGAGGCTGGAAGGCATCGCCGGTCAGAGCTTCGGCGCCTTCGGGGCCAGGGGCCTGATCCTCGACGTCACCGGCGAGGTCAACGACTACGTCGGCAAGGGTCTGTCGGGCGCCGACATCCATGTCCGCCCCTATGAATGGCGGGCCGAACAGCAGATCTGCGGCAACACCACCCTCTATGGCGCCACCTCGGGCCGGCTGTTCGTGGCGGGCGCGGCGGGCGAGCGCTTCGCCGTCCGCAACTCGGGCGCCGAGGCCGTGGTCGAGGGTCTGGGCGCCCACGGCTGCGAATACATGACGGGCGGCCGCGTGGTCGTCCTTGGCGCCGTCGGCTGGAACCTGGCGGCGGGCATGAGCGGCGGCGAGCTGTTCGTGCTCGACGCCGAGGGCCGCGCGGCTCAGGCCCTGAACGGCGACCTGGCCGGCGTCGGCACCATCGACGCCGAGGCCGAAGCCCGTCTGAAGGCCCTGATCGAGGCCCACGCCGCCGCCACCGCCTCGCCTCTGGCCCGGCGCATCCTGGCCGACTGGTCGAGCTTCGCGCCCCGCTTCGTCCGCATCGTGCCGAAAACCGTCCTCGCCGCCGAGGCTCTCAACACCGACGTCAGGCTGGCCCAACCGGCCTGACGTCGCCCTTCCTTTTCGCCCGCGTCTTCTCCCCGAGACCTTCATGACCCGACCGACGATCGCCCGGGCTGCAGCCTTTAGTTGCGGCCTCTTCGCTCTTGCGCTTGCCGCGCCCGCCTTGGCGGCGACGCCGACCTTGCTGGCCCATCAGGTCCCGCTGGCGCTCGACGGCGCGGGCACGGCCTGGATCTTGACCTCGACGGCCCTGGTGCTGATGATGACCCTGCCGGGTCTGGCGCTCTTCTACGGCGGCATGGTCAGGAAGAAGAACCTGATCGCCACCATCGCCCATTCGACGGCCGCCATGGCCATCGTCACCGTCCTCTGGTTCGTCGCCGGCTACACCCTGTCCTTCGGGACCAGCGGCCCGGCCACAAACGGCTTCATCGGCGGAGTTCAGGCCCTCTTCCTCAACGGCGTCGGGGTCAAGACCGCCCATGCCCTGACCCCCGGCCTGCCCGAGTTCCTGTGGATCGGCTATCAGCTGACCTTCGCCATCATCACCCCGGCCCTGATCGCCGGCGCCTTCGCCGAGCGGATCAAGTTCTCGGCCAGCGTCCTCTTCTTCACCCTGTGGCACCTGATCGTCTATGCGCCGATCTGCCATCAGGTCTGGGGCGGCGGCTGGATGGGCGAACTGGGCGTGCTCGACTTCGCCGGCGGGGCCGTGGTCCACGTCAATGCGGGCGTGGCCGGTCTGGTCTGCGCCATCGTGCTGGGTCCGCGCCACGGCTGGGGCCGGGACAACATGGCTCCGCACAACCTGGCCTTCACCGCCATTGGCACCGGACTGCTGTTCGTCGGCTGGATGGGCTTCAACGGCGGCTCGGCCGCAGGCGCCAATGAGATCGCCGCTGTCGCCGTCTTCAACTCCCTGCTGGCCCCCGCCGCCGCCGCCGTCGGCTGGATCGCGGTGGAGTGGACGCTGAAGAAGAAGCCGACCCTGCTGGGCCTGCTGACCGGCGTGGTCGCGGGCCTGGTCGCCATCACCCCCGCCGCCGGCTTCGTCGATCCCAAGGGCGCCTTCTTCATCGGCCTGATCTCGGGGCCGGTCGCCTACGTCGGCGCCGTCTGGCTCAAACACAAGCTCAAGTACGACGACAGCCTGGACGCCTTCGGGGTGCACGGCATCGCCGGCATCGCCGGCGCCCTGCTAACCGGGGTCTTCGCCAACGCCGCCATCAACCCCCTGGCCGAAGGCGCGACCGTCTGGAAACAGGCCGTCGGCCTGGGCGGCGCCATGCTCTGGAGCGCGGTCGGCACCTTCGTCGTCTTGATGATCTGCAAATACACCGTCGGTCTGCGCGTCGAGAAGGAGGCCGAGATCGAGGGCCTCGACTACAGCCAGCACGGCGAGGCCATGCACTAGGACAGCGACGGGCGGGAGAGCATGAAGCCTTCCCCGCCCCTCTGCGTTCAGGCGGTATGAGCGCACGCGGCGAACTGGACACCTATCAGGCCAAGCGGAACTTCGGCGTCACGCCGGAGCCGAAAGGCCGTAAGGCCAAGCCCCGCCAGACCGGCCTGCGCTACCTGATCCAGCGCCACGCCGCGAGCCGCCTGCACTACGACTTCCGCATCGAGCACGACGGCGTGCTCAAGTCCTGGGCCGTCACGAAAGCCCCCTCGCGCGACCCTCACGTCAAGCGTCTGGCGGTCGAGGTCGAGGATCATCCCCTCGACTACGGCGGCTTTGAAGGCACCATCCCCGCCGGAAACTATGGCGCGGGCACGGTGCAGATGTGGGATGTCGGCGAATGGGCCCCCCAGGACGCCGATCTGGACGCGGCCTTCAAGAAGGGCGTGGTCAAACTGATCCTCGACGGCGAACGGCTGAAGGGCGGCTGGGCCCTGATCCGGCTCAAGTCCGATCGCGGCAAGCCCTCCAAAAGGGCCAACTGGCTGCTGGTCAAGGAGAAGGACGAGTTCGCCGTCGAGGGCGAAGGCGACGCCCTGGCCGAGATCGACGCCTCCATCACCACCGGCCGCAGTCTGGCGGAAATCGCCGAGGGCCAAACCCAATGGACCGCGTCCAAGGCCACCGGCCGCAAGGCGCCGCCCAAGCCCAAACCGACCAAGGCCCTGGCCTCCAAAGCCGCCAAGCCTCGCCCCTTCGTTCCGATCCAGCTCGCCAAGGTGGTGGATCACCCGCCGCCCGGTCCGGGCTGGGTGCACGAGATCAAGTTCGACGGCTACCGCATCCAGATCTCGGTCGGCGGCGGTAAGGCCGTGCTGCGCACCCGCAGCGGCCTGGACTGGACCGACCGCTTTCCGGCCCTGGCGAAACAGGCGGCGACCTGGCCCGACGGCGTCATCGACGGCGAGCTTTGCGCCCTG
>CAYWDO010000004.1:41472-45968 GCA_964456995.1 uncultured Brevundimonas sp. | reverse complement strand
GACGGCGCCCCGCCCATCACCAAGGGCGAACTGGTCCGCTATTATCAGCTGGCGGCCGAGCGCCTCCTGCCCCACCTCGCCGACCGCCCCGTGTCGATCATCCGCGCCCCCGAAGGCATCGAGGGCGAGCGCTTCTTCCAGCGCCACGCCATGCCGGGCCACAGCCCCCGGCTGAAGCTGATCGACGTGAAGGAGCGCAAGCCCTACGTCGGCGTCGTCGATGTCGGCGGCCTGGTCGCCATCGGCCAGTCGGGCGGGCTGGAGCTGCATCCCTGGGGCTGCAAGCCCGGCGATCCCGAAACCCCGGATCAGATCACCTTCGACCTCGATCCCGACGAAGGGCTCGACTTTGACGACGTCATCGCCGCCGCCCTGATGTTGAAGCCTCGCCTTGAGGCCCTGGGCCTGGCGCCCTTCGTCAAGACCACCGGCGGCAAGGGCCTGCACGTCGTCGTCCCGATCAAGGCCGACGCCCGCAGCCGCATTGACTGGGACGCCGCCAAGACCTTCGCCAAGGCCGTGTCGGAGGCGATGAAGACCGACCAACCCGACCGCTTCACCACCGCCCTGGCCAAGAAGGCGCGCGGCGGAAAGATCTTCCTCGACTACCTGCGCAACGGCCGCATGGCCACCGCCGTGGCCCCCTGGTCGCCCCGCGCCCGTCCCGGCGCCGGCATCGCCTTCCCCCTGTCCTGGGATCAGGTGAAGCCCGGGCTCGACCCCAGGGCCTTCAACCTGCGCACCGCCCCCGACCTGTTGCAGCAGCCCGACCCCTGGGCCGAGTTCCGATCCTCCGCCGCGTCGCTGAAGCCCGCCATTCGCAAGCTGGGCTAGCGCCCCAGCTGCTCCGCCAGGAAGTCGACGAAGACCCGCACCCGCGCCGGCGTATTGGCCCCGCCGACGAAGACCGCGTGAATCCGCTCCTCGTCTCCCGGATTAAAATCCTCCAGCAGGGGAACCAGCCGCCCGGCCGCCACGTCCTCCACCACGCTGAAGGCGCCGACCCGCGTCACACCCACCCCATCAATGGCCAACTGGCCCAGGGTCTCGCCGTTGTTGGCCTCGACATTGCCCTTTACCGACAGGGCGAATTCCTGACCGTCACGCACAAACGGCCAGACCGGCTCGGCGCGGCGAAAGTTGAAGTTCAGGCAGTTGTGGTCGTGCAGGTCTTCGGGAACCCTCGGCGTCCCCCGCCGCGCCAGGTAGTCCGGCGAGGCCACGACCATGCGCCGCGTCACCCCGATCTTGCGCGCGGTCAGGCCGCTGTCCGCCAGAGGGCCGAAGCGGATGCCCACATCGGCCTGGCCCCCCGCGATATCGACCACGGCGTCGCTCAGGTTGATGTCGACCAGAATATGCGGATAGCGCGCCACGAACGCCCCCAGCAGGGGCACGACGCACAGCCGCCCATGCGACAGGGAGGCGCTGACCCTGAGACGCCCGCGCGGCGCGCCCTGGTCGGCGATGGCCTGCTCGGCGTCGTCCAGATCGGACAGGATGCGCCGCGCCGCCCCCAGATAGGCCTGCCCCTCCGGCGTCAGGGTCAGGGTCCGGGTCGTGCGCAGCATCAGCCGCACCCCCAGTCGCGCCTCGATCCGGTCGATGGTCCGGCTGACGGCGGACGGGGTCAGGTCCAGATCGCGCCCGGCGGCGGAAAAGCTGCCGCTCGCCGCCACCGCTGAAAAGACGGCCATCTCGCGCGCCCGATCGGCGCCGCCGGGCTGCATCTTTGCGTTCATTTCAAAAATCCTTGGCCTGAACCGCCTCTAACGCGCGCAGGCGCCGCCGTCCATCTGTGCGTCCTCGAACAGAAAAGAAGAGACCGTCATGGACTATCGTCAACTCGGATCATCGGGCCTGCGCGTGCCGGTCCTCAGCTTCGGCACAGGGACCTTCGGCGGCTCCGGCCCGCTGTTCGGCGCCTGGGGCGCCACCGACGTCGCCGAGGCGCGGCGGCTGGTCGACATCTGCCTGGAGGCCGGGGTCAACCTGTTCGACACCGCCGACGTCTATTCCGACGGCGCCTCGGAAGAGGTGCTGGGTCAGGCCATCAAGGGCCGCCGCGATCAGGTGCTGATCTCGACCAAGACCGGCCTGCCGACCGGCGACGGTCCGGGCGCCAATGGGGGCAATTGGGGCGTGTCGCGCAGCCGTCTGATCCGCGCCGTCGAGGACTCTCTGCGCCGCCTCGGCACCGACCATATCGACCTGCTGCAACTGCACGCCTTCGACGCCTCGACCCCGGTTGAGGAACTGCTGGCGACCCTGGATATGCTCGTGACCTCGGGCAAGGTCCGCCACACCGGCGTGTCCAACTATCCCGGCTGGGCCCTGATGAAGGCGCAAGCCGCCGCCGACCGCGACGCCCGTCCCCGCTTCGTCGCCCATCAGGTCTACTACTCCCTGATCGGCCGCGCCTATGAGGCCGACCTGATGCCGCTGGCGGCGGATCAGGGCGTCGGCGCCCTGGTGTGGAGCCCGCTGGGCTGGGGCCGCCTGACCGGCAAGATCCGCCGCGACGCCCCCATCCCCGAGGGCAGCCGCCTGCACCAGACGGCCGCCTTCGCCCCGCCGGTCGAGGACGAACACCTGTACCGCGTGGTCGACGCCCTGGACGTCGTCGCCGCCGAGGCCGGCAAGACCGTGCCCCAGGTGGCGATCAACTGGCTGCTGCAACGCCCGACCGTCTCCTCGGTCATCATCGGCGCCCGCAACGAGGAACAGCTGCGTCAGAACCTTGGCGCCGTCGGCTGGAGCCTGACGCCCGAGCAGGTGGCGACGCTCGACGCCGCCAGCCACGTCCTGCCGCCCTATCCCCACACCCCCTATCGCCAGCAGGAAGGGTTCGCCCGCCTGAACCCGGCCCTGGTCTGAGCCAAGGTTTCCTCCCCATGAAACTCAATCCTCCCCTTCTCGCGCTCGCGGTCGGCGCCTTCGGCATCGGCGTCACCGAGTTTGCGCCCATGGGCATGCTGCCCGTCATCGCCGGCGACCTCGGCGTCTCCATCCCGGCGGCGGGCCTGCTGGTCAGCGCCTATGCCTTCGGCGTGCTGATCGGGGCGCCGCTGATGACCCTGACCACCGGCCGCGTGCCGCGCCGGACCTTGCTGATCGGCCTGATGGGCATCTTCACCCTGGGCAATCTGCTGTCGGCCATCGCCCCGGAATACTGGAGCCTGATGGCGGCGCGGGTCGTGACCTCGTTCAACCACGGTGCCTTCTTCGGCGTCGGCTCGATCGTCGCGGCCAGCGTGGTGGCGCCGAACAAGCGGGCGGGCGCGGTGGCGGCCATGTTCATGGGCCTGACCATCGCCAACATCACCGGCGTGCCTCTGGCCGCCTGGGCCGGCGAGACCCTGGGCTGGCGCGCCTCCTTCTGGGGCATCGCGGGTCTGGGCGCCCTAGCCATGGTCGCCCTGCGCCTGACCCTGCCGCACGGTCAGGTCGAGGCTGCGACCGACGGCGGCGCCATGAAGGCCGAACTGGCGGTGCTGAAGCGTGGCCCGGTGCTGGCCGCCCTGGCCCTGACCGTCATCGGCTCCAGCGCCATGTTCACCGTCTTCACCTATATCGCCCCGATCCTGAAGGAGCAGACCCTGGCCTCCAGCGCCTTCGTCACCGCCATGCTGGTCACCTATGGCCTGGGCCTGACGCTCGGCAACTGGCTGGGCGGGCGCTTCGCCGACAAGTCGGTGGACCGCACCCTGGTCATCACCCTGGCCAGCCTGGCCGCCCTGCTGGTCCTGTTCGCCGCCGTCATGCCGTGGCAGGCGCCCGCCGCCCTGGTCATCTTCCTCTGGGGCGTGGCCAGTTTCGCCCTGGTGCCGCCCCTGCAGATGCGGGTCATGACGGCCGCCGGCGACGCGCCCAACCTGGCCTCGGCCATGAACATCGGAGCCTTCAACCTGGGCAACGCCATCGGCGCGGCTCTGGGCGGGGCGGTCATCGGCCTGAACCTCGGCTATCCGGCCGTGGCCCTGGCCGGGGCGGCGATGGCGGTGTCCGGGCTGATCCTGGTCCTGCTGTTGGTCCGGCGCGAGGCCCGTACGGCGTCGGCGGCGGCTTCCGCCCCCTGCTAGGTGAAAAGACGGCCCCTCCCTCACTCGAAGGAGGGGCCGTTTCGCTGCTTTGGTGCTAGGCTTTGTGTTTACGGATCAAGGGACACCCACATGGCGGGCCTCAAGGACAAGCGCGGCTTCATCGACAAGGACCGGATCGACCTGTCCGAGCGTCAGTCCGTCGAATACTTCATGAAGCGCTGGGGCGTGACCAGGGACCAGATCACCGCCGCCCACCGCAAGGTCGGCCGCATGACCAAGGACATCGCCGCCGAACTGGGCAAGAAGCGCTGATCAGCCGGCCTTCTTCTTCGGCGCCGCCTTCTTGGCGCCCGGCTTGGCAGCAGACTTGGCCGGGGCCGCTTTCGACGCCGAGCCCTTCAGGCTGGCCTTCAGCGCCGCCATCAGGTCGATGACATTGGTGTCGTCCGGCTC
>CAYWDO010000004.1:24745-41372 GCA_964456995.1 uncultured Brevundimonas sp. | reverse complement strand
CCCAGGGCGATCTTGCCCGCCGTCTTCATCGCCTCGCGGATCACGGCGAAGGCTTCGACCCCCACTCCCTTTTCCGGCACCACATAGAAGGGATCGTCCCAGTACAGCCGGTCGATGTCCGCCTCGTCGACGAACTGGTCGATGGAGATGGTCTTGGTGCTCTCCAGCTTCACCTTGTCGAAGTCGGCGTCGTCGAACAGGACGTACTCGTCCTTGGACACCTCATAGCCCTTGACCAGGTCGGATCGCTCGACCGGCCCCGTGTCCGGGTCGGTCGTCACCATGCGAATGCGGTTGTTGGTGGCCGGGTTGATCAGGTGAAAGCGCACGTCTGAGGCGCTGCTGGTCGCGGTGTAAAGCGCGACCGGACAGGTCACCAGCGACAGCTTCAGATGTCCCTGCCATGTGGGTCGTGCGGCCATGCGTCCAGTCCTCCAGCCCGGTTCAACGGCCCGGCCGGGGATTCGTTCAGCCCTCTGGTCCAGCCCGCAGAACCGCGCCATCATTCCCCATGCGCTGGATCGCCCGCCTGTATCGTCTGCACGCCGCCCTGTGGCTGGGGCTGGTTGTTCTGATCGCGGTCGTCGCCCTGACGCCGGGCCAATGGGACTGGCCGACGCGGATCGCGGCGGGATGGGGCGCCGGCGCCCTGGCCTTCCTCGTTCTGACCTTCGCCCGCCTGTGCCGCTCCCGCTCAGTCGAGGCCATTCGCAAGCGCGCCGCCGAGATGGATCAGGCGGGCGGCGCAGTCCTGCCGCTCAGCCTGCTGGCGGCGGCGGCCAGCGTCTTCATCATCGTCATGGAAGCGGCCGGCGGCAAACCCTCCGCCGCCTCGGCCTTCTTCTCTCTCGGCGTCATCGCCCTGTCCTGGCTGTTCGTGCATGTCATCTTCACCCTGCACTACGCCCACGAGTTCTATGCCCCGAAAGGCAAGGGCAAGGGCGACCGCCAGGGGCTGATCTTTCCCGGCGAGGATGACGCCGACTACTGGGACTTTCTGCATTTCGCCCTGATCATCGGCGTCGCCAACCAGACCGCCGACATCCAGATCAGCAGTCAGAAGCTGCGCCGGATCGCCACCCTGCACAGCCTGGTCGCCTTTCTGTTCAACACGGTGATCCTGGCCCTGGCCGTCAATATCGCGGTCAATCTGCTCTAGGCGCAGCGCCTTCGCCTTGACTTGGCCTTTATTCAGGCCCATCTGCGCTGCGTCGCACAATGCGGCGGCCGGCTTCCTGCAACGCGTGTGGGTCTTCCTCCCCGAAGACCTGATTGCAGACGCAGCCGGCAAGACCTCAGAGTCATTACGTCGTCCGGACACGCGGGGCGACGCCCCGATCCACCCCGACGGCTTCATTCCGAAGCTCTATCGGGATTGGCGAGGCGTCTCTCCTAGCGTGCGTCGGGTCGAGAAGGCGGGAGCCTTCTGACCGCACGCCTCAAGGACGCCGCTTCGTCGCCAGCGAAAGACGTTACGTGAGCAATATCACTTTTGAATCCATGGGCCTGAACAAGGCCCTCCTCCAGGCGCTGGACGCTACCGGCTACACCACGCCGACGCCGATCCAGGCCAAGGCCATCCCCGATGTCATGCTGGGCAAGGACCTGCTGGGCATCGCCCAGACGGGCACCGGCAAGACCGCCGCCTTCGCCCTGCCGATCCTGCATCGCCTGGCCGAGAACCGCATTGCGCCCAAGCCGCGCACCACGCGCTGCCTGATCCTGTCGCCCACGCGTGAACTGGCCAGCCAGATCGCCGACAGTTTCAAGCAATACGGCCAGCACCTGGGCTTCCGCGTCGCCGTCATCTTCGGCGGCGTCAAGTACGGCCCGCAGGAACGCGCCCTGCAACAGGGCCTGGACATCCTGGTCGCCGCCCCCGGCCGCCTGCTGGACCACCTGCAACAGAAGACGCTGGACCTCAGCTCGACGGAAATCTTCGTCCTCGACGAAGCCGACCAGATGCTGGACCTGGGCTTCATCAAGCCCATCCGTCAGATCGTCAGCCGCATCCCGGCCAAGCGTCAGAACCTGTTCTTCTCGGCCACCATGCCGTCGGAGATCGGCAAGCTGGCCGGCGAACTGCTGAAGGACCCGGTCAAGGTCCAGGTCACGCCGCAAGCCACCACGGTCGAGCGCATCAAGCAGTCGGTCATCCACATCGAGCAAGGCCGCAAGCGCGCCCTTCTGACCGAGCTCTTCTCTGACTCGGCCTATACGCGCTGCCTGGTCTTCACCAAGACCAAGCACGGCGCCGACAAGGTCGCGGCCTATCTGGAAGCCGGCGGCGTCGAAGCCGGCGCCATCCACGGCAACAAGAGCCAGTCGCAACGCGAACGCGCCCTGGAAGCCTTCAAGCAGGGCAAGCTGCGCGTCCTGGTCGCCACCGACATCGCCGCCCGCGGCATCGACGTGGACAAGGTCACGCACGTCGTGAACTTCGAACTGCCCTTCGTGCCGGAAGCCTATGTGCACCGCATCGGCCGTACGGCCCGCGCGGGCGCTGAAGGCACCGCCATCAGCTTCGTCGCCGGCGACGAGATGAAGCTGCTCAAGGACATCGAAAAGGTCACGCGCCAGAAGATCCCGGCCATCGACCGTCGTAACGACAAGGCCCTGGGCATGCTCGACGCCTCGATCATGGCCGCCGGCGTCAACTCCAAGGCCACCCTGCCCGACCGTGAAGAGCGCGGCGGACGTGGTGGTCGCGGCGGCGGCGGCGAAAACCGCAACCGCAACCCGCGTCGCGACGGCGTCAAGCCGGAGGGCGGCGGTCAACCGCACCGCCTGCGCAAGCCCGCTCCGGGTCGCGCCCACGTCGAACGTCCGGTCGCCGCCTATGACCCCATGGCCGGCGAACGTCCCAAGTCCTCGCCGCGCTCGGCTCCTGCCGCCGAGCCCAAGGCCGTCGGCGAACTGAAGCGCCGCAGCCGCCGCCCGTCGAACGGCGGTAAAGGCTACAGCGCCCAGGGCTGATCCCTCGGATCGCTGACAAGACCAGAACGCCGGGCTCTCCGCGAGAGCCCGGCGTTTTTCATTTCACCCTCTCCCATCGGGCGAGGGTCTATCGAGCGCCATCCCCTTTCGACATCGCATCGCCCCTTCTAGGAAAACAAAGCCCTAGCTCTGTTTCAGGCCATTCTGCTCGCCCTACCTCCGACCGCGCCTAGACTTGACGCATGAACGCCCAGACGCCCCGCCCCACCGACCTTCCCGCCGAAACCGGCGCTCCCGCTTCCGCCGCCCATTGCACCAATTGCACTGTTTTTTTCGCTGCACGGTGCAATGCCGCCCATGAAAAACGGCGGCCCCCGCAAGGGAGCCGCCGCATTCCTGTCAGGCTGTCGCCGGGATCAGAAGGCCCAGCGCGCGCCCATCGAGGCGACCAGGGCCGAGCCCTCGGCCGTACCGCGCAGGTGCGAGGTCGTGGCCGCCGGCGTGCCAGCGTAGAAGGTCCGGTCGTCGAAGATCTCGCTGTCGCTGAAGGCGATGTAGGTCAGACCGGCGTCAAAGGTCACGCCAGGCGTCACCTCGGTCGATCCGCCGACCGAAATCAGCCAGCGATCGGCGTCGGGGATACGGGCCGTGCGCAGGCTGTCGCGGGTCGGGGTCGGATCATAGCCGACGCCGGCGCGCAGGGTGGTCTTGTCGCTGATGGCGTAGTCCAGGCCGATCGCGCCCGTGGTCACGTCCTTGTAGTTCTGATGGATCGAGTCGCCGCCGCCGGCGTATTCGACGTCGATGGCTTCGAACTCGCTCCAGCCGATGCGGTTGACCTGGGCGTTCAGCGTCAGCTTGTCATTGACCGCATAGCGCACCGAGGCCGAGGCGAACCAGGGCGTGTTGAAGCTGGCCTGGCCAGCCGTGGCGACATTGCTGCCGGCCAGGGGACCCAACAGGCCGGCGATGGTGATGTCGCCTTCCAGCTCATGCTCGATCTTGGAGCGGTAGCTCAGGCCGAAATCCCAGGCGCCCGTGTGCGCCTGTGCGCCGACGTTCCAGCCGTAGTCCCAGCCGTCGCCTTCCAGGGTGTTGGAGCCGTCCGGCAGCAGGGGCGACAGGTTGGGCAGGGCCGAGGTCAGCTTGGCCTTGACGTATTGCGCATCCAGGCCTGCGCCGATGTCCAGCCAGTCGTTGACCTGATAGGCGACGGTCAGGCCGGCGTTGGCCGAGCGCAGCTCCGACGTCAGGGCGTCATAGCGGGTGAAGGACGCCTGCTCGTACTTGGTCGTGAAATTATAGGGGGCCGCCACCGACACGCCGACGGCGAAGCGATCGCCTACCGGGGTGGCGAAGGCGAAGTTGGGCACCAGGCCGCTTTCGATCGGATCGACGTTGGTGTTGCGCGGATTGGTCACCGGCACATTGGCGCCGCCCGGATAGGTGACATAGGAGCCGTTGTTCTTGACCTCGGAATCGATCTTGATGGCGTGCATGCCGACCGAGACTTCACGGCCGCTGCGGGCGATGGCGGCGGGGTTCCACCACATCGAACCCACGCCGCGGTCAGCGGCTTCGCCCGAGAAGGCGCGTCCGGCGCCGCGCACCGACTGCTCTTGCAGGTAGAAGGAGCCGGCGAAGGCCGGAGCCGCGACGCCGGCCATCAGGACCGTGGTCAGGGCGAGGCCGCCGAGGCGGGCCATATTCCTGGAGTTCATACTGTTTCACCTATGTAGGACCGCCCGTCCTTACTGAGGCGACGGGTCGTTGTTCGGGGAGAAAGGCCACATTACCCGCCACAGCGTCAGTGTCGCGAAAGCGTTGCCTCCAAGGCCTCTCTCGGACCGCAAATCGGCGAAACCGTGGCGGCGAAGCCTCACACGATCACACCTTCGAGAGGTTACCCTACGGCAATTTCAATGCCTGAAGAACGCAGTTCTTGGGAAAGATCGTGTTCCGCAGCGTCAACTTCTGCGCCGTTGCGGCCACGGATGACCAGCTGGGTTCCCACTTCTCCGTCGCTGCCGAACCCAAAGGGATAGCTGCCGAAGGACAGGTCGCGTCGGGCGTCTGCGGCGGCCCGCAGAATGTCGGCGATCGCCCCCTCGCCGACGCCGACGACCCTGATGGTCCGGGCGTGGACCACCGCCCCGGTGCGCAGGCGCGGCGCCACATCCTGAAGCATGGCCTCCATGATCCTGGGGACCCCCGCCATGACGAACACATTGCCGATCTGGAAGCCCGGCGCGTCCGTGACCGGATTGGCGATCAGGCCGCCGCCCTCGGGAATGCGGGCCATGCGTCGGCGCGCGGCGTTGAATTCGCCCGGTCCGTAGCGCCGCTCCAGGATGGCGAGCGCCTCGGGATGCTCGCGCACCGCCACGCCGAAGGCGGCGCCCACGGCGTCGGCGGTGATGTCGTCATGGGTCGGACCTATGCCCCCGGTGGTGAAGACATAGTCATGGGCGCTTCGCAGGGCGTTCAGCGCCTGGACGATCTGATCCTGGCGGTCCCCGACGGTGCGGGCCTCCATCAGGTCGATCCCCAGGGCCGCCAGAAAGCGGGCGAGGGTGTTCAGGTTGGTGTCGCGGGTTCGGCCGGACAGGATTTCATCGCCGATGATCAGGACAGCGGCGGTCGGGGCGACTTGAGCGTTCATGCCTCCCACATAGGGCCCGCGCCGCCCCGCGTCATCGCCGCCGCCTGACGGGCTTGAGGTTTTGTGCTAGGCTCGCCATCTGACGAACAAAGCCCGCACTCAGCCGCCCTCCCCAAACTTCGCGGCTCGCCTGAAAGCAGATCATGTACGAGACCCCCGACCTGGATAACGACGCCTTCGTCCGCAGCCACGAGATCCGCATTCACGACGCGGACGCCTTCGAGGGCATGCGCAAGGCCGGCCGCCTGGTCGCCGAGGCTCTGGACATGATCGGCGAGCACGTGAAACCGGGCGTCACCACCGGCGAGCTGGACGATCTGGTGCGCGAGTTCACCCTAGCGCAGGGCGGCGTCCCCGCCTGCCTCGGCTACAAGGGCTACACCAAGACGGTCTGCACCTCGATCAACCACGTCGTCTGCCATGGCATTCCCGGCGACAAGGTTCTCAAGGAAGGCGACATCGTCAACATCGACCACACGGTCATCGTCGATGGCTGGCACGGCGACTCGAGCCGCATGTTCCCGGTCGGCGAGATCAACGCCCGCGCCAGGAAGCTGATCGAGGTCACCTATGACTCGCTCGACCTGGGCCTGGCCCAGATCAAGCCGGGCAACACCTTCGGCGACATCGGCTTCGCCATCCAGAAATATGTCGAATCCCAGCGCATGAGCGTGGTCCGCGATTTCTGCGGCCACGGCATCGGCCGCGTCTTCCACGACAGCCCCAACGTCCTGCACTACGGCCGGCGCGGCGAGGGCGCAGTGCTGAAGCCCGGCATGTTCTTCACCGTCGAGCCGATGGTGAACCTGGGCAAGCCGGCCGTGAAGGTCCTGTCCGACGGCTGGACCGCCGTGACCCGCGACAAATCCCTGTCGTCGCAGTGTGAACACACCATCGGGGTCACTGAAGACGGGCTGGAAATTTTCACCGCCTCGCCCAAGGGTCTGTTCCGCCCGCAATTCTGAGCTAGTCTCCCCTCAGGGGGAGGCTGATGCTCGATCAACCGCCGGAAAAACCGAAGTCGAAACCGCACCACGCCGGTCATAGAGAGCGGCTGCGAGAACGCGCGCGCGGTGCGGGCATCCATCATCTACCCGACTATGAGCTGCTCGAACTCTTTCTGTTCCGCAGTCAGCCTCAGGGCGACGTCAAGCCCATCGCCAAGGCCCTGCTGACCCGGTTTGGCTCGCTGGCCGCCGTCCTCGCCGCGTCGGTCGAGGACCTGATGACCGTCCGCGCCGAGGATTCGCGCGGCCGCTCCAAAGGCGTCGGCGCCGAGACTGCTCTCGACCTGGCCGCCCTGCACGAGGTCGCCCGCCGCGTGACCAAGGAAGAGGCCAACAAAAGGACCGTCATCTCTTCGTGGACGGCCCTGCTGGCCTATGTCCGCCTCAGCCTGCAGCACGAGCCCCGCGAACAGTTCCGCGTCCTCTACCTCGACAAGAAGAACCAACTGATTCTCGACGAGATCCAGAACCGGGGCACGGTCGACCACGCCCCCGTCTATCCCCGCGAAGTGGTGCGCCGGGCGCTGGAACTGTCGGCCAGCGCCATGATCATCGTCCACAACCATCCCTCGGGCGACCCGACCCCCAGCCGTGCCGACATCGACATGACCAGACAGGTGATCGAGGCCGCGCGCTCGCTCAGCCTTCAGGTTCACGACCACCTCATCGTCGGCCGCGAGGGTGTGGCCAGCTTCAAGCAACTGGGTTTGATGTGACCATCCTGACCACCGACCGCCTGACCCTTACGCCTGTCACGGTCGCCGACATGGGCGATCTGACGGCCCTGTGGGCCGACGCCGATTTCACCCGCCACATCATGGGCCGCGGCCTGTCGGAAGAAGAGGTATGGTTCCGGCTGCTGCGCGACCTGGGCCACTGGCAAGCCAAGGGTTACGGCAACTGGAGCATCCGCGAGACGGCGACACAGGCCTATGTCGGCAGCGTCGGCGTGCTCGACTATCGGCGCGAGATGGACCCGCCCTTCGACGCCCCGGAACTGGGATGGGGCGTCGCCCCCGCCTTCCAGGGTCAGGGCCTGGCGCAGGAGGCGCTTCAGGCCGCCCTGGCCTGGACCGACGCCTATCGGCTGGAGCCGCGCACCGTCTGCATGATCTCGCCCGACAACACCCCCTCGGTGAAGCTGGCCGAGCGGGTCGGCTATCGCCCCTACGCCGAGGCCGACTACAAGGGCTCGACCGTCACCCTGTATGAGCGGCCCCGCGCCGTGGCGGGCTGACAGGGGCAGCCGCCCTCATTAAGGTTTACCGTTCACAGTCCCCCGAGCGTTTCTTAAGAGTTCCCCGATGCCCATGTCCGCCGACGTCCTGCGCGCCCATCTGGTCGAGGCCTTTCCCGATGCGGACATCGCCATCGAGGACCTGGCCGGCGACGGCGATCACTATCGCGCCAAGATCGTCTCGGCGGCCTTCAAGGGTCTGCCGCGCGTCCGCCAGCACCAACTGGTCTATGGCGCGCTCAAGGGTCAGATGGGCGGCGAACTGCATGCCCTGGCGCTGGAGACCTCGGCCCCCGTCGAGGCCGGCTGACCCATGCGTTATCGTCCGTTCGGCACATCCGGCGCGGCGGTCTCCAACCTGACCCTTCGTTTGGGAAGCGAGGCGCTGGGGCGCGGCCGCGCGGCCGTCAGCGAACTGATCTTCACCGCGCTTGAGGCGGGAGTGAACAGCTACCACCTCGAAAACGCCGACCCGGCTCTGGCCGAAATCGTCGGCGAGGCCCTGGGCCATGTTGAGCGGCGGCTGGTCTGCGTCGGCGTCACCCTGGGCGTCGGCGACGGGCGTCGAAAAGGGTTTCGCGATTTCTCGGCCGAAGGACTGAGCAGTTCGATCGACCGAGCGCTTCACGCTTCGGGTCTCGGCTGGTTCGACGTGGCCGTTCTGGACGAGCCCGCTGACGATGAACTGCCCCAGGCTTCGCTGATCGCGCTGAAGGCCCTGCGCAAGGCCGGCCATGTGCGCCTGCTGGGCGTGTCGGGCGATACGCCCGTGATGGACGTCTATGTCTCGACCGGCGCCTTCGACGTCCTCTACACGCCCTTCCACGCCAATGTGGAATGGCGGATCCGGTCGCGGATGCGCGCCGCGCGCGAGCGTGACATGGCCATCTTCACCTATGACTATTTCCCGGAAAGCCTGTCGACCGCGCGCAAGGCCGCCGGCGCCGGCGGAACGGCGAAGAAAAAGGGTCTGTTCGGTTTCGGCGCCAAGCCGGTGGAAGCGGGCATGGACAACGCCGGCTCCTTCGCCTTCCTGCACCAGACGCCGAACTGGGACGCCGAAGCCATCTGCCTGGCCTTCACCCTGACCGACCCGGCCATAGGCAGCGTCATGGTCGAGGCGATCAACCCCGAACGGCTGGAGGCCCTGGCCGCCGTGCCGGAGCGCGACCTGCCGCCGGGCCTGTCGGCCCAGATCGAGATGGCGCGGGTCGGTTCAGCCTCCGCGGCCTAGAAGCCTAGCCGCCCATCGCCACGAAGGGTCCATTGAGGAAGGCCGGCTTGCGATAGGCCAGCCGCTGACCGTCCGCGCCCAGGACGCGACCGCCGGCGGCTTGCAGCACCGCCTGCCCCGCCGCCGTGTCCCATTCGCAAGTCGGGCCGGTGCGCGGATAGGCGTCGAAACGCCCTTCGGCGATGAGGCAGAATTTCAGGGACGAGTCCGTGCCCTGCCACTGGCTGCAGCCGTGACGGGCGGCCAGACGCGCGGCCTCCTCGTCGGTCATGCTGTGGCTCAGCAGGGCTATGCCCTCGGCCGGACGGTTGCGCACCTTGATCGGCCGCCAGGCTTCGCCGAAGGCGCGGCGTACGGCTCCCTTGCCCGGAACGGTGGAGGCCCAGGTCACGCTGGACGCCGGCGCCGTGACCACGCCCGCGACGACTGCGTCGCCGTGGATCAGGGCGATGTTGACGGTGAAGCTCTCGCGGCCCTGAACAAAGCCCTTGGTGCCGTCCAGCGGGTCGATCAGCCAGAACCAGTCCCCGACCGAAACCGGAGCACCATCGGCGGCGACGGCCTCTTCGGCCACAGTATCCACTTCGGGCCAATGCTCGGCCAGACGCTTCAGGATCAGGGCTTCAGCGGCGCGGTCGGCCTCGGTCACAGGGCTGGCGTCGGACTTGGTCTCGACCGCCGTTCCGACCCGCCAATAGGGCAGGATGAGGCGCGCTGCCTCCTCGGCTATGTCGGCTATGGTCTCGGCGAGGGCGCCGGAAGCGAGGTCGGTCTCAAGAGCGTGCGTCATGTGCTCCCTCGATAGCCCATGCGACCGGTTTCAAGAACCGGCAAATCAGGTCAGCCTTGACCATTCCCGCCAGCAGACCGCTCGAACGATGACCTTCCCTGACCTTTCCGCCCATTCGCCCTCGACCGAGCTCGCCGCCGCCGACCTGCCTGCGGGCGGCGCCGAACTGGCGGCCTTCATCGCCGGAAAGCTGTGCCACGACTTCATCAGCCCGGCGGGGGCCATCATGTCGGGCCTGGACCTGCTGGAAGACCCGACCGCACAGGACATGCGCGACGACGCCATGAGCCTGATCCGTCAGAGCGCGAAAAAGCTGGTCGCCCACGTCCACTTCGCCCGGGTCGCCTTCGGCGCCGCCACGACCAGCGAGCAATTCGCCTCGGCCGAACTGCAGGGCCTCGTCGCCAACCTGTCCGAGGGCGGTCGCGCCACCCTGGACTGGCGCATCAGCGAGGGCGTGACCTTCACCAAGGCTCAGGCCCGCATCCTGATCAATCTGGCCTGGATGACGCTGGGGGCCCTGCCCACCGGCGGCGTGGCGACCATCACCGCCCGGCGCGAGGATGACCGCCTGCTGCTGATTGGCTCGGCCGAGGGCAATCGCGCCCGGCTCAAGCCCGAGGCCGTCACCGGCCTCAAGGGCGAGCGGCTGACCGAGGGTCTGGCCGGTCAGTGGATCCAGCCCTACTGGCTGTGGCTGGCCGTGAACGAGGCGGGCGGCCGTCTCGACGTCGCCAGCGACGAAGGCCGTGTCGGCCTGATTTCCCGCACCCCGGCCTGATTCACCCTTACCCAATCGTCCGTTAACCCCCAGGAACGATCATGGCGTGAAGCGCGCTCTCGTTTCGCGCAACGGGATAGAGCCCTTGGACCCCAAAACCTGTCTGATCGTCGATGACAGCCGGATCATCCGCAAGGTCGCGCGCCGCATCGTCGAAGGCCTCGGCTTCGACGTCGAGGAAGCCGCCGACGGGGCCGAGGCCCTGACCTACTGCATGGGGGTCATGCCCTATGTGGTGCTGCTGGACTGGCAGATGCCGGTCATGGACGGTCTGACCTTCTTGCGACGGCTCCGCGACCTGCCGGGCGGCCGCGCGCCCAAGGTTTTGTTCTGCACCATTGAGACCCGCGCCGACCGGATTGCAGAAGCCCTGTCCGCAGGAGCCGACGATTATGTTATGAAGCCCTTCGACGGCGAGATCCTTCAATCCAAACTCGCCGAAGTGGGAGCTGTTCAGTCACCGTCATGACGCCGGAAGATTTCGATCGTCTTCAGACCTTGCTGGCGACGCGCGCCGGCTTTCGGCTGACGCGCGACCGGATGCATCTGGCCGAGCATCGGCTGGGGCCGGTGGCGCGGCGCGAAGGCTATCACAACGTCGAGGCCATGCTGGCGACGCTGTGGAACAAGCCTGTCGCCTCGCTCGGCTGGTCGGTGATCGAGGCCCTGCTGAACGGCGAGACCTGGTTCCGCCGCGACCGCGCCGTCTTCGACGTCTTTTCGCGCGAACTCATGCCCGCCCTGACCGCCGCCCGGCCCGGCGGCAAGGTCCGCCTGTGGTCCGCCGGCGCCTCGACCGGCCAGGAAGCCTATTCCCTGGCCATCGCCGCGCTGGAGAACAGCGCCGACGTCGAGATCGTCGCCACCGACCTGTCGCGCCTGTCGATCGAGAAGGCTCATTCGGGCCTCTACACCTCGTTCGAGATCCAGCGCGGCCTGTCGGCCCGGGCCATGCTGCGCTGGTTCGAACAGGTGGACGACCACTGGCGCGCACGTCCCGAACTGCGCAGCGCCGTCAAATTCGAACGCGCCAACCTGCTGGACGAACCGGCTGACGACCGTCAGTTCGACGTCATCTTCTGCCGCCATGTGCTCAGCGATCTGGAGCCCGCGCGCCGCGCCCAGGTGCTGGACCGGCTGGAGCGTCGCCTGGTGGACGACGGCTGCCTCTTCCTCGGCCTGGACGAACGGCCCGAGAGCGACAGCGTCGCCTTCCGCCCGGTCGCCGGTCGCAAGGGTCTCTATGTGAAGGCGCCTTCGGCCCTACGCCGCGCCGCCTAGCAGACCGGCCGCAGCCGTCACCTTGACCCGCGCTTCGGGGACTTCGCTGAAGACCAGATCGGTCACGCCGAAATACTCGGCCTGGTTCATGGCGCACCAGTCGGTCGTGACCAGACGCACCGCCGCCTTGCCGGTCGATGCTTCCGCCGCCCCATAGAGGAAGTCGCCGCTGCGCTCGGACAGAGGCATGGGCCGGTCCTGATTGGCCCGCGCCATGAAGCCCGCCAGTTGCTCGGGCGACACCTCGGCGACCATCAGCTTGCCGTCGAACCGCACCACGGCGTCGAAGGCGTAACGCGTCACCGGTCCCGCCGGCAGGCCCGTCCCCAGGGTCGTATGGCCAATGAAGCCCGCCTCCGCCTCCGCCGCCCGGGCCATGGCGGCGGCGACCGCACGGCCGGTCTCGCCCAGGGTCAGGGCTTGCGGGCTGACGCCCAGAACCGTCTTTTCCTCATCCGTCAGATGGGTCGCCAGCGTCGCGGCGATCAGGCCCGCGATGAGCGGCGACGGCGCGGTGTTCAGGTCCACCGCCGTCGAGCCGACCGTGATCCGGCCGTCGGCGTACAGGGTCGCGGTCGTATAGGCGTTGCTCCACGATCCGGTGTGGGCATAGGCGCTGCGCCCCTGCTCGTGCTGGAACAACAGGTGATTATGCCCGCCGATCATCAGGGCGCCGTCAGGCAGCAGGGGCAGGATGTCGCGATCCCCCGCCACCCCGGCATGGCTCATCACCAGCATCAGGTCGGCGCCGTCCAGCAGACGCGTCAGATCCGCCTTGGCCCAATCGCCCGGCGCCGGAATCGCCAGCCAGTCGCGGCTGTCCTTGGGATAGGTGTTCAGCGAATCCGTCCCCGCCCCGACGATACGCAGAGACCGCTCGCCCAGCGGCACGGTCACGGCGGCCTCGGCGTAGGGCTGGCCGGTGCGCGCATCGAGGATATTGCTGACGACGACGATCCCCAGCGACCGCATCCGCGCCACCACCTCTGCCAAGTCCGGCGTCAGGTCGTTGTCGTGGTTGCCCAGGTTGACCACCGTGGGCGCCAACTTCGGCAACTCTCCCAGAAACGCCCAGTCGATAGCCCCGCCCGACCGCACCGAGACGACATTGCCGTGCTCGAAGACGTCGCCGTCGATGGCGATCAGGTGCGGCACGTCCGAACGGGCGATCTCCGCCTCCAGCGCCGCCAGCAACTGGCCCGTCCGCTCATAGGCCGAATGCAGGTCCGACATGGCCAGGACACGCCCCACCACACGCACATCGGGCGCCGAGGCCAAGCCGGCCAGACCCGGCGCGACAGCAGCGGCGCTCAGCATTTGGAAGAGGCGGCGGCGGTGGAGGGGGGCAGTCATCATGGGGCGTCCCTGTCAGTCGCGCCTGGCGCGTTCAGGGACTTCTCACCGAAAACAGGCGGCGCAGCCCCGCCGTTTCGCATGAGACATTGCGCCGCACAATAGCTTGGCCGCTCCGACGCGGCGGACGCGATGGAGTTTTCGCCCACCGTGTTCATGTCGCGAAAGCTTCATCGAACACGCGTTCTCGGCGCTAGCAAAAGCGTCGCCGTGGACCTAGGCCCTCGCCAGTTTCAATGAGGACCTCCCCCCATGTCCCCTCGCCTCACCGCCCTTGCCGTTTCCGCCAGCAGCCTCGCCCTGCTTCTCGCCGCCCCCGCCATGGCGCAGTCCGCTGACGCCGTCGAACAGGCTGTCAGCGTCGATGAGATCGTCGTCACCGCCCAGCGCCGCAGCGAGAACATCCGCGACGTGCCCTTCGCCGTCACGGCGATGAACCCCGAGACCCTGACCGCCATCTCGGCCGGCGGCGCCGACATCCTCAGCCTGTCGGGCCGCGTGCCCAGCCTGCAGGTCGAAAGCTCGAACGGCCGCTACGCCCCGCGCTTCTATATCCGCGGCCTCGGCAACGTGGACTTCGACTTCACCGCCTCGCAGCCCGTCTCGGTGGTGATGGACGAGATCGTGCTGGAGAGCGTCTATCTGAAGGGCTTCCCCCTGTTCGACGTCAAGCAGCTGGAAGTGCTGCGCGGCCCGCAAGGCACCCTGTTCGGGCGCAACACGCCCGCCGGCGTGATCAAGATCGACACCACCAAGCCGGGCCAGGACTTCGCCGGCTACGGCTCGCTGACCTATGGCAACTATGGCTCCAGCCGCGCCGAGGGCGGCGTGACCATGCCTCTGTCGGACACCCTGTCGGTGCGCGTCGCCGGCCTGTGGAACCACCGCGACGACTACATCAACAACGCCTTTGACGCCCCCTTCGCCAAGACGGACGGCAAGGACCTCGGCAACTTCGACGACATCGCCGGCCGCGTCCATCTCGCCTGGACCCCGACCGATCGTCTGTCGACCCTGCTGACCTTGCAGGCCCGCGACTATGAGGGCACCGGCACGATGAACCGCGCCAACGTCCTGACCAAGGGCTCGAACGAGCTGAACGACCGCTTCGACCGCGAGACCGTCTATTACGACGGCGGCCGCAACAACTTCCAGAAGCAGCAGACCACCTCGCAATCGCTGCAGGTCGCCTATGACTTCGGTCCCGCCACCCTGACCGGCGTGATGGGCGCCTATCAGGGCTCCAGCCAGGGCGACGGCGACATCGACGGCGGTGTCCTGAACGACCCGATCAACAGCGGCGCCATCCCCTTCCGTTCGGAAAGCGGCACCCTGTCCAGCGACCTCAAGCAGAACACCTATGAACTGCGCCTGTCCTCGAACGGCGACAACCGCCTCGGCTGGCAGGTCGGCGCCTTCTACTGGGACGAGCGCATCAACCTGGTGTCCGGCACCTTCGACGGCGTCGGCGGCCTGATCCCGATCAAGGCGACGGACATCACCCAGAAGTCGGATTCCTGGTCCATCTTCGGCCAGGCCAACTACCAACTCACGGACGCGCTGAAGGTGACCGGCGGCGTGCGCTACACCGACGACAGCCGCGACTATCAGGGTCGGGTGGTCATCGGCACGCCCGCCAACGCGCAAGGCCAGATCTCGGTCGGCGACGAGCAGGTCAGCTGGGACGTCAGCGCCCTTTATGAGGTCAACGACAGCCTGAACCTGTTCGCCCGCGTCGCCAGCGGCTATCGCGGTCCGTCGATCCAGGGTCGCAACCTGCCCGTCCTGACCACGGCCGACTCCGAGACCGTAATGTCCTATGAGGCCGGCCTGAAGTCGCGCCTGTGGGACGGCCGCGCCCGCCTGAACGCCACCGCCTATCTGTATGAAGTCAGCGACATGCAGTTCACCGCCATCGGCGGCGCCGACAACTCCAACCGCCTGATCAACGCCGACAAGGGCGAAGGCTATGGCGTGGAAATCGACGGCGACGTCTATCTGGGCGCAGGCTTCAGCCTGGCGGCGGGCTTCGCCTGGAACCACACCGAGATCCAGGACAGCAACCTTCTGGTGGCCGTCTGCGGCGCCAACTGCACCGTCACCGACCCCATCGTCATGGTCGGAACCGCCCGCCGCGCCAATGTCGACGGCAACCCCTTCCCCCAGGCGCCGGAATATACCGCCAACCTGACCCTCTCCTACGTCCGTCCCATCGGCGACGATCAGGAGCTGTTCGCCTCGACCGACTGGGTGGTGCAGAAGGACTTCAACCTCTTCCTCTATGAATCGGTCGAGTTCATGCAGGATACGGCGTTCGAAGGCGGCCTGCGCGCAGGCTGGCGCGACCTGGGCCGGGGCCTCGAAGCCGCCGCCTATGTCCGCAACATCACCGATGAAGCCAACGTCATCGGCGCCATCGACTTCAACAACCTGACAGCCTTCGTCAACGAGCCGCGCATGTACGGCGTGGAGCTGTCGAAGCGCTTCTAGGCCGATCCGGCTGAGGCGATCAGAGGGCGGCGGCGGGGAAACCCGTCGCCGCCCTCTTGCCATCCGGGCCCAGCTTGGCCCTACTGCCTCCTGGATCGGGGAGGATCTTTCACATGCGGCTGGCTCTGCTTTTCGGATCGCTGACGCTCGCCTTTCTCCTGGCGGTCTGGACCACTCAGGTTCCCAAGCCCCGGCCCCTCGACGCCCCCGCCGCCGCTTTTTCGGCCGCGCGGGCCATGACCGACGTCGAGCAGATCGCCCGCGCCCCTCACCCCGTCGGCTCTGCCGAACACGCCCGCGTCCGCGCCTATCTGAGCGCCCGCATGACCCAGCTGGGCCTGTCGCCGCAAGAACAGGCCGGCCCCCTGTCGCCCGGCTCAATCCAGCGATTGAAGAAGGCCGGCGGCGATCCCGACGCGGCCAGTAATCAGGCCATCAACCTGATCGGCGTCCTGCCCGGAAAAGACCGCACCCAGCCCGCCGTCATGCTGATGGCCCACTATGACACCGTGGTCGGCTCGCCCGGCGCGGCCGATGACTCCACCGGCGTCGGCGCCGTGCTGGAGGCCGTGCGCGCCATCCAGGCGCGCGGACCCGTCGAGCGTGACCTGGTCGTCCTGCTGACCGACGCCGAGGAACTGAACCTGGACGGCGCCCGCATCTTCTTCGGCGGCCATCCGCTGCGCGACCGCATCGGCGCCGTGGTCAACCTCGAGGCGCGCGGCGGCGGCGGACGCGCCGCCATGTTCGAGACCGGGCGCGAGGCCGGCCCCACCGTCGACCTGTTCCGTCGCGCCGCCGCTCGCGCCGACGGCGGGACCACCGCCACCTCGCTCGCCGTCTTCATGTACGAGC
>CAYWDO010000004.1:12314-24645 GCA_964456995.1 uncultured Brevundimonas sp. | reverse complement strand
GTCTTCGGCCGCTGGATGCTCAGCCATTCGGCGGCGACCGGATGGGCGCTAATAGGCCTGACCGCCCTGCTCGGCGGTTTCGCCGCCTGGCGCGCGCGTCATGCGACAGGGCTGACCGCCGGACAGATCGGGGGCGGGATGCTGGACGGTATGTGGTTCGCGTCCGCCGGGCTGGTGCTGGCCCAGGCCGTGCGCCTGCTGGCTGGCCCTGTCGTCACCCGCAACACCTCGTCCGAAACCTATTACGTCCTGTTGCGCCGCCTGCCGTGGATGGAGGCCGGCGCCGTCCTGACGATCGTGGCCCTCGCCCTGCTGTTCCTGACCGGCGCGCGCCGCTTGCGACCCCGCACGACAGCGGGAGTCCTCGCCGTCCTGACGCTTCTTGTCCTGCTGATCGGCGGCTTCAGCCCGGTCATGCTGGGCGCGGGCCTGATCGCCGCCGCCCTGTCGCTGTGGCCGATCAAGGTCCCCGCCTCGACCTGGGGCGGGTGGTTGGGCCTGATCGCCCTCATCTTCCTGCTCGGTTGCATCGTTCAGGGAGCCGCCCCCGAGGCCGCGCTGCTATTCGTCTGGCCCGCCCTGCTGGCCGCAGCCGCAGCGGCCATGTCCGCCCTGATCGGCGCCGACCTGACCCGCCCCGCCGCCCTGATCCCGCCCGCCGTCGCCGGCGTGCTCGGCGGCGCCTGGCTGATGGGGTTGGGCCATTTCATCTTCCTCGGCATCGGCATGGACCTGCCCGGCGCCCTGGCCCTGATCGGTCTGCTGGTCCTACTCTTCCTGCGCCCGCTCAGCCCGCCCGTCGGCGCGAGCCGGCCAGTCCTGATCGGCGCGGCCGCCTGCCTGTTCCTCGCCTGCGGCCTCAGCCTCACCGCCCGTTTCGCCGAACCGACGCCCGCCGTGGCCCAGACCCTGCCGTGACCGCCCCCGCTGGCGAAACCGCGTCTGAGCGTCTATCGCAGACCCATGTCCACTGATCCCGTCCTCGTCACCGGCTCGGCCGGCTTCATCGGCTTCCACACGGCGCGGCGATTGCTGGACCGCGGCGAGACGGTCATCGGCCTGGACAACCTCAACGCCTACTACGACCCGGCGCTCAAGCACGCCCGTCTGGCCCAGCTTCAGGCCTATCCGGCCTATCGCCACCACACGGTCGACCTGGCCGTCCGCGCCGGCGTCGCCGCCCTGTTCGCCGAGCATTCGCCGCGCCGCGTCGTCCACCTCGCCGCCCAGGCCGGGGTCCGCTACAGCCTCGAAGCGCCCGAGACCTATGTCGATTCCAACGTCGTCGGCTTCCTCAGCATCCTCGAGGGCTGCCGCGCGGTGAAGGCGACCAACCTCGTCTTCGCCTCGACCAGCTCGGTCTTCGGCGCCAACGCCGCCCTGCCCTTCTCGGTGCGCGACCCGGCCGACCATCCGCTGACCGTCTATGCGGCGACCAAGCTGGCCAATGAGGCCATGGCCCATTCCTACGCCCACCTGTTCGGCTTCCCGGCCACGGGCCTGCGCTTCTTCACCGTCTATGGACCGTGGGGCCGCCCGGACATGGCCCTGTTCAAATTCACCCGCGCCATCCTCAAGGACGAGCCGATCGACGTCTATGGTCAAGGCAGGATGTCGCGCGACTTCACCTACGTCGACGACATCGTCACCGGCGTGATCGCCGCCCTGGATCGCCCCGCCGCCGTCGACCCGACCTGGGACGCCAAGGCCCCCAACCCGGCCACCAGCGGCGTCGCCCCCTGGCGCATCCTCAACCTGGGCGCCGGCCGCCCGGTCGCCCTGATGCGCTACATCGAGGTGCTGGAACAGAAACTGGGCCGCAAGGCCAGGCTGAACCTCATGCCCATGCAGGATGGCGACGTGGCCAATACCGAAGCCGATGTCGCCGACACCCTCAAAGCGCTCGACTATGCCCCCTCGACCCCGGTCGAAGACGGCGTCGGCCATTTCGTCGACTGGTACTGCAACTTCTACGGCGAGAACTGACATCGGCTGGCGCGCGCGTCGCGCTCGTCGTGTCTGGTCAGATTTTAGGAAATGCCCTGGTGGAGCCGAGGGGAGTCGAACCCCTGACCTCGTCATTGCGAACGACGCGCTCTACCAACTGAGCTACGGCCCCGACCGACAGGCAGGGGCGGAGATAAGCGGCGCTTCGAAGACGTGTCAACGGGTCGCGGAGGAATCCTTGGCGTTCGGCTGCGGTCCCGCTAGAAGCGAACGAGTTTCAAGGGAATTTCCGCAATGGGCATCGGCGCCGGCGTCATCGGCTTCATCTTCTTTCTGATCGGCGCGCTGCTGCAGCTGCTGCTGTTCGCCATCATCGCCAATGCGATCCTGAGCTGGCTGTTCGCCTTCGACGTCATCAACTATCGCAACCGCTTCGTGGCCCAGGTCGCCGAGTTCCTGGACCGGTTCACCAGCCCCGTCCTGGCCCCCCTGCGCCGCGTCATCCCGCCGCTCGGCGGCATGGACCTGACGCCAATCGTGGCTTTGCTGATCATCCAAGGCGTACAGGGCTATCTGCTGCCGCCGCTGCATGTGGCGGCCCTCGGCCTCGTCGGCGCCTACTGACCTGAAACGTTGAGGCGCGGACACGGCGCGCGAGGAATCTTAATCGCGCCCCATTCCGCCCCTTGCGCGCGCCGGACGGGCTCCTAAGGTGCCCGCGATTGGTCCCTGCGGGGCCGCAGAATGCGCGTATTCATGACCACGATCAGAACAGTCGCCGTCATCGGCGCCGGGCAAATGGGTTCGGGCATCGCCCAGGCCGTGGCTACGGGCGGGTATGAGGTGCGGCTCTACGACCTGTCGGCCGAGCGGATCCCGCTGGCCCGCGGCGAGATCGCGGCCAGCCTGGCGCGCCGCGCCGCACGCGGTCTGACGACCCCGGCTGAGGCCGACGCCGCCCTGGCCCGTATCAAATCGGTCGCCTCCCTGGCCGAAGCGGCCCAGGCGGACCTGGTGATCGAGGCGGCGTCCGAGGACGAGGGGATCAAGAAGGCGGTCTTCGTCGAGCTTTTACCCCACCTGCGGCCGGACACCCTGCTGGCGTCCAACACCTCGTCCATCTCGATCACGCGCCTGGCCTCGGTCACGGACCGGCCCGACCGCTTCATCGGCCTGCATTTCATGAAGCCGGCGCCGACCATGAAGCTGGTCGAGATCGTGCGCGGCATCGCCACCTCGGCCGCCACCTATGAGGCGGCCGTCGTCTTCGCCGAAAGCCTGGGCAAGATCACCACCGAGTCCGAGGACTTCCCCGCCTTCATCGTCAACCGCATCCTGGTGCCGATGATGAATGAGGCCATCTATGTCCTGTACGAAGGCGTCGGCAACGTCGCCTCGATCGACACAGCGTTGAAGCTGGGCGCCAATCACCCGATGGGGCCGCTGGAGCTGGCCGACTTCATGGGTCTGGACGTCGTCCTGGCCATCATGAACGTGCTGTACGACGGCCTGGCCGACAGCAAGTACCGCCCCTGCCCCCTGCTGGTGAAGTATGTCGAAGCCGGCTGGCTGGGCAAGAAGAGCGGGCGCGGCTTCTACGACTACTCCGGCGCCCTCCCGGTGCCGACCCGCTGATGTCGCGCCTGGACCGGATCGAGGACCTGCCGGGTCTGAAGCGCGTCGCGCCCCAGCGCTCCACGTCGCGGACCGTGCTGGCGGCGCTCGCCGCCGCCGCCTGGCCGCCGCTGATTGTGACCCTGATCGTCTGGCCGCCCGAGAACTGGGCCTCGGGCGTCGATACAGACTGGCGGCTGGTGCTGCTGGCGCTCGGCCTGATCGCCGCGCCGGTCGGCCTGTGGATGCTGCGCCAGACCCATGCGCAGGTCGGTCGTCCCTCGACGCGTCTGGGCGTGGTTTGCCGCTTCATGGTGTTCGGGGGCCTGCTCGCCGCAGCGGTGCAGGTCCTGATCGCCGTCGTCATGTCCCTGTTGTCGGTGTTCGCCTCGCAGAGCCTGGCGCAAGGCCTGGGCGCGCTGGAGACCACCCTGCTGATCTTCGGCGTCGCCGGCCTGCCGCTGGCGGTGCTGGTGGGCGTCAGCTACGCCCTGTGGGCCGGGCTGTGCGTGGCCTTCATCGCCTTCGCGCCCGCCCCCGTCGTCAAGGACCGCATGGGCCTGATGCAGACCGGCGCCCGCTGAGATTACGGCGATTTAAGGTGTCGAGGGCGGGCCGCACCGCCTAAGCCTTGCTGCTTGCGGGGGATACCGACGCCATGACCGACCAGACGACGCTTCAGCCCGTGGCGGCCAGCGCCCGCATCCAGACCCTGGACGTGTTGCGCGGCGTGGCCGTGCTGGGCATCCTCGCCGTCAACGCTGCGGCCTTCGCCCTACCGATGGACGCGGCGATGGCGCCGGAGCAGTCGCCCTTCCCCCTGATCGGCGCCTCGGCTGCGGCACGATGGGTGGTCGAGGTCTTCTTCCACCAGAAGTTCGTCACCCTGTTTTCCATGTTGTTCGGCGTATCGATCTTTCTGGTCGGCGGGGAACGCGGGGATGAGGCGCGCGGACGGGTGCTGCGTCGCCGCCTGCTGTGGCTGGGCCTGTTCGGCCTGATCCACGGGCTGGCCTTCTGGTACGGCGACATCCTGCTGCTCTACGCCTGGTCCGGGCTGTTCGTCATGCTGATGCGCTCGATGCCAGCGCGCTCGCTGATCCTGTTCGGCGCCGCCGCCACGTTGGCGCTGGCCACGATGCAGGCGGCGACCCTGTGGATGACGGTCAACGGCCCCGCCGCCCTGGTCGATGCGTTGAGCGACGAGTCCATGGCCTTGGCCGAGGGCGCCGTATCCGCCAGCATCGCCGCCTATCGCAGCGGCTGGCAGGGCGCCCTGATCGAGAACCTCAAGGCCTGGGGCATCCTGCAAAGCGCCAGTCTGTTCGGCTACGTCTTCGCCACCGTGCCGCTGATGATGCTGGGCATGGGCCTGTTCAAGGCGGGCTTCTTCCACGGCCGCATGCCGACCCGCGTCTATGTCATCCTCATCGCCCTAGGCGCTGCGGTGTTGGCGCTTCTGGGCGTCCTGGAATGGCGCGAGATCGCGGCAGGCCCCCGCGTGCAGGCCACGCAGGGCTGGGCCAAGGTCATCGCCTCCTATCCGATCTTCATCACCCTGGCCTATGCCAGCGGCCTGATCCTTCTGACCTCTTACGGCGTCGGCTGGGTGCGCCGCATCTTCGCGCCGGTCGGGCAGATGGCCTTCACCAACTACCTGAGTCAGACACTGATCATGACGAGTCTGTTCTACATGCCGTGGGGGCCGCGCCTGATGGGACAGGTCGATTATCCGGGCCAGTGGGGCATCGTCGTCGCCGTCTGGGCCCTGCAACTGGTCTGGTCGCCGCTGTGGTTGAGCCGGTTCCGCATGGGGCCGCTGGAGTGGCTGTGGCGCTGCCTGACCCATGGCCGCCGCCTGCCCCTGCGCCGCGAGGCCTGAACCCACGGTTGGGGAAGTTGCAGCCGGTCCGCCGATGGCTTAATCGCGCGGCATGACCGACGAAGCCCCCATCCGCCCCGAAGCCCGCGCCCCCCGGGGGTTCGCCGACCGCCGCGGCCGCGACCTGACCGCCGAGCGCCGCATCGTCGCGCGTGTGTCCGAGGTCTATGAGCGCTGGGGCTTCGAGCCGTTGGAGACGCCGGCGTTTGAATACGCCGACGCCCTCGGCAAGTTCCTGCCTGACGCCGACCGTCCGAACGAAGGCGTCTTCGCGCTTCAGGACGACGCCGGGTCGGACGAGCCGGGCGAGTGGATGGCCCTGCGCTATGACCACACCGCGCCTCTGGCCCGGTTCGCGGCCCAAAACTGGGAGACCCTGCCCAAGCCGTTCCGCCGCTACGCCTACGGTCCCGTCTGGCGCAATGAGAAGCCCGGCCCCGGCCGCTTCCGCGAGTTCTGGCAGTGCGACGCCGACACCGTCGGTTCGGACCGACCCGAGGCCGACGCCGAGATCATCGCCATGGGCTGCGAGGGCCTGCGCGCCGCAGGGCTAGGCGACGGCCAGTCGGTGATCCGCGTCTCCAACCGCAAGCTGTTCGACGGCCTGTTCGACGCCGGCGGCGTGACCGACGCTGTCCAGCGCCTGACCGCGCTTCGCGCCGTCGACAAGTATGACCGCCTGGGTCTCGAGGGCGTCCGCGCCCTGCTGGGCGAGGGCCGACTGGACGAGTCGGGCGACTACACCAAGGGCGCCCGCCTGCCCTCGTCCGTGATCGGCGCGGTCGAGGCCTTCCTCGCCTCCGCCGAGACGCCGGGCCTCAGCCGTGCGGGCGTGCTGGACGCTGTCGCCAACGCTGGCGCCGCTCTCGGCGCCGCAGGCGAAGCGGCCCTGGCCGAACTGTCCGCCATCGACCGCGCCCTGACCGCCATGCGCGTAGGCGAGGCCGAGGTGAAGTTCGACCCGACCATCGTGCGCGGTCTGGAATATTACACCGGCGCCGTGTTCGAGGCCGAGCTGCTGCTGGACACCAAGGACGACAAGGGCCGGGCCGTGCGCTTCGGGTCCATCGGCGGCGGCGGCCGCTATGACGATCTGGTCGCCCGCTTCACCGGCCAGCTGACGCCCGCCACCGGCTTCTCGTTCGGCGTGTCGCGTCTGGCCTCGGCCCTGCGCGCCGCCGGTCGCGGCGAAGACCACGCCACGCGTGGCCCCGTCGTGGTCATCGTCTTCTCTGAAGACGACATGCAGCACTATCTCGACGCCGTGTCCGAGCTGCGGGCAGCCGGCATAGCCGCAGAGCTTTATCTCGGCCGCGCCGGCATGAAGGCGCAGATGAAATACGCCGACCGGCGCGGCTCGCCCGCCGTGGTCATCCTGGGCGGGGACGAACTGGCCGCCGGTGAAGTGACCATCAAGGACCTGGACGCCGGACGCGCCCGCGCCGCCGCCATCGCCGACAACGACGCCTGGAAGGCAGAGCGTCCAGGCCAGCAGAAGGTGGCCCGCAGCGAGATGGTCGCCACGGTTCGCGCCATTATCGAATAGTCTTCGATTAACTTTTGCGGTCGAGCGTGTATTATCGACGTTCAGTCATGAAAGACCTGTCTTTTGGCATGGACATGATTGACTTGCCCCCGGGCTTCGCGTCAATTGGTCTCACTCGAGAGGCGCAGCGGTCAAACGCAGCGACATCTTGGAGGCGTTTCGGGGAGGAAACGTCCGCTCCTTAGAGAGCGTGAAAGCCCGCTGCGATGTATCCCCCGCAGCGGGCTTTTTCATGCCTGAAATCCTGAAACCTGACCTTGCCAGCCAGAATTACCGATCGATCCTCGAATGACCTTCGAGAATTTCGGCCAGCCATGAAAAAAGGGCCGGAGCGGCGACGCTCCGGCCCTCTTCATACGTCACGCGTCGCGCTTACCAGATGCGGACGCGGTCTTCCGGCGCGAGGTAGTACTTGTCGCCCGGCTTGACGTCGAAGGCTTCATACCAGGCGTCGACGTTGCGCACCGGGCCGATCACGCGGAACTCGGCCGGGCTGTGCGGGTCGGTGGCGATCTGGTTCTTCAGCGCATCCTCGCGGTACTTCGACTGCCAGACCTGGGCCCAGCCGTAGAAGAAGCGCTGGTCGCCGGTCACGCCGTCGATCACCGGCGCGGGCTTGCCGGCCAGCGACAGGCGATAGGCCTCAAGACCCACGGCCGTGCCAGCGGCGTCGCCGATGTTCTCGCCCATGGTCAGACCGCCTTGGACGTGGAAGCCCGGCAGAGGCTCATAGGCATCGTACTGCGCGCCCAGGCGTGCCGTCAGAGCCTTGAAGTTGGCCTTGTCCTCGTCGGTCCACCAGTTGCGCAGCACGCCGTCGCCGTCGGACTTGGAGCCCTGATCGTCGAAGCCGTGGCCGATCTCGTGGCCGATGACGCCACCGATGCCGCCGTAGTTGACGGCCGGGTCAGCGCTCGGATCAAAGAAGGGCGGCTGCAGGATCGCCGCCGGGAAGACGATCTCGTTGTTGGCCGAGTTGTAGTAGGCGTTGACCGTCTGCGGGGTCATGCCCCACTCGGCCTTGTCCACCGGCTTGTCGAGGCGGTTCAGCTGATAGTTCCACTGGAACTGGCCCAGACGCTGGGTATTGCCGAACAGGTCGTCAGGGCGGACTTCCAGGGCCGAGTAGTCGCGCCATTTGTCGGGGTAGCCGATCTTGACGGTGAACTTGCGCAGCTTCTCCTGGGCCGCCGCCTTGGTCTCCGTTCCCATCCAGGTCAGGTTGTCGATGCGGTGCGACAGGGCCGTGCGCAGGTTGGCGACCAGAGCTTCCATCTGGGCCTTGGATTCGGCCGGGAAGTATTCGGCGACGTACAGACGACCCGCCGCTTCGCCCAGCGAGCCTTCAGCAAAGCTGATGGCGCGCTTTTCACGGCTGCGCTGCTCGGGCTGACCCGACAGGTCGCGCGAGCGGAACTCCCATTGAGCGTCCGAGAACCGCTTCGACAGGGTCGGGGCGGCGTCGTCGGTGGTGTGGAAGGCCTGCCAGGCCTGCAGGGTGTCGATCGGCGTCTCGGCGAAGATGGCGGCGATCTTGGGCATGGCCGTGTTCTGACGCACGATCAGGCGGTCGATCGAGCCCAGCCCGGCGGCGTTGAAATAGCCGTTCCAGTCAAAGCCGGGCGCCTCGGCGGCCAGGGTCTGGATGGAGTATTCGTTGTAGGTCTTGTCGCGGTCGCGGTTCTCGATCGGCGTCCAGTGGGCCTCGGCGATCTTGCTCTCCAGCGCCACGATGGCGGCGGCGTGACCGGCCGGATCAGCCCAGCCGATATTGGTCAGCATCCGCTCGATATAGGCCTGATATTTGTCCTTCTTGTCCGCAAAGCGGGCGTCCAGATAGTAGTCGCGGTTGGGCAGGCCGATGCCCGACTGGCCCGCCGAAACGACGTAGCGGGTCGGTTGCTTCTGGTCGATGGTGATGCCGGTGCCGAAGAAGGACGATCCGACGCGGCCCTGGGTCTGGCCCATATAGGCGGCGATCTTTTCGTGCGTGTTCGCAGCGCGGATCGCGGTCAGGAAGGGTTGCAGCGGCTGGGCGTCCAACTGCTCGATGCGCGCCTCGTCAATGTAGCTGCGATAGGCGTCGGCGATCTTGGCCTCATCCGAACCGGCGGCCAGGTCCTTGCGCGCGACCAGACCCTGGATCAGGGCCTTCATACGGTTGTCCGACAATTCGCGCAGCAGCGGGAAGGAGCCGTAGGAGGTGCGGTCCGACGGGATCTGCAGCTTGTCGAAGGCCGTGCCGTTGGCATAGCGGAAGAAGCTGTCGCCCGGCGAAACCGTGGTGTCGCGACCCGAAAGGTCAAAACCCCAGTCGCCATACTTGGGCGCGTCCGTGCCCACCCAGCCGGCCGGCGCTGCGCCGCCCTCGGGCGCGGAGGCCCCGTGGAACAGCTCCACGACCGTGCAGGTTTCGTCCAGGCAGGCGTGGTCGTGGCTGTCTTGCGCCGCCGCCATGCTCGCAGGCAGCAACAGGGCGCCGGCAGCGGCCCCGATCAGCAGTTTCTTCATAAGCATTTCCCTCGATCAACCTGTGCTCAGGCTCGGCGCGGACCCTAATCCCGCCGTGAGCGTCCCCGCGTCTTAAAAAAAGTTCATGAAAGACGCGAGCCGTATCGCCAGAACGTGATCGCCTGCGTCACAGTGCAGCGTTACGGAGGATGCATGGATCAGGCGCACGGCGGCGAATACAGGGACCTGGTGGTCTTTCTGGCGGCGGCCGGGGTCGTGGTGCCTCTGTTCAATCGGCTGAAGATCAGCCCCGTACTGGGTTTTCTGGCGGCCGGCGTGCTGTTGGGCCCTGACGGCCTGGGCCGCTTCGCCCAATCAGACGGCTGGCTGAGTTGGTTGACCATCGGCGACCAGGCCCAGATTCGCCAGCTGTCGGAACTGGGCGTGGCCTTCCTGCTGTTCATGATCGGCCTGGAGCTGTCGTGGGAAAGGCTGAAGGCCATGCGACGCCTGGTCTTCGGCCTGGGGATGCTGCAGGTCGCCGTCTGCGCCGTGGCCATCGCCGTCGTCTTCATGGCCCTGGGACAACCGCTGGCCGGTGCGGCCGTTCTGGGCATGGGCCTGGCCCTGTCCTCGACCGCCGTGGTCATGCCGGTGCTGGCGGCGCAGGGACGAATCAAGAGTGAGACGGGGCGCGCCACCTTCGCCGTCCTGCTGGCCCAGGACGTAGCTGTCGCGCCCATTCTGATCACGGTCACGGTGCTGGCGACCCTGGCTCAAAGCGGCGCTTCCGTCGAACCGGCCGAGTTGGGCCGCGCCCTCTTCACCCTGCTGCCGGCGGCGGGCGGGCTGTTCCTGATGGTGCTGATGGGACGTCTGGTGCTGCGCCCCATGTTTCGTTCGGTCGCCCGCGCCCAACATCGCGGCGAGGGCCGCGAGCTGTTCGTCGCCGCCAGCCTGCTGGTCGTTGTCGCAGCCGGCCTGACGGCCCAGGCGGTCGGCCTGTCGATGAGTCTGGGCGCCCTGGTGGCCGGGGTCCTGCTGGCCGAGACCGAGTTCCGACGCGAGGTCGAGGTGGCCATAGACCCCTTCAAGGGCCTGCTGCTGGGGGTCTTCTTCATCGGCGTCGGCATCAGCCTGGATCTGGACGCCGTCGCCGCCGACCCCGCCACGGTCCTGGGGCTGGCGGGCGGGCTGATCCTGCTGAAGGCCCTGATCATCTTTATTCTGGCCCGCGCCTGGGGCCTGGCGGCGCGGTCAGCCATAGAGACAGCGCTGGTTCTCGGGCCGGCGGGCGAGTTCGCCTTCGTCATCCTCTCGACCGGCCTTGTCGAAGGCCTGGCGTCGCCGGAACTGACGCGCAAGGCGATGTTGGCCGCCACCCTCAGCATGTTCGCTGTGCCGCCGTTGGCCGTCCTGGCGCGCGCCCTGACCCAGCGGACAGCCCCGCCGCTAGACGCTGAGACCGAGGGCCTGACCCCGAACGCTGATGCGCCGGCCCCCGACGGAGCCGTCCTGATCGTCGGTTTCGGCCGCGTCGGCCGACTGGTCGGCGAACTTCTGGCTGAACACGGCCAGAAGTTCATCGCTCTGGACGCCGATCCCGCCTCGGTCCGTTCCGGTCGCACAGAGGGCTTTGAAGTCTACTACGGCGACGCCGCCCGCCCCGACATGCTGAGCGCCTGCGGCCTGGATTCGGCCCGCGCCCTGATCGTCACCATGGACAGTCCGACGAAGGTCGATGAGGTGGTCAAGGCTGCCCGCGCCCTTCGGCCCGACCTGATCCTGATCGCCCGCGCCCGCGATGACCGCCACGCCGCCCGGCTCTACGCCCTGGGGGTCACCGACGCTGTGCCCGAGACCACCGAAGCCAGCCTGCAACTGGCCGAGAACACCCTGGTCGATCTGGGCGTGCCCATGGGACTGGTCCTGGCCTCGATTCATGAGCGGCGCGACGGCTTCCGCAAGACCTTTCAGGCGGCGGCGCCGGATGGTCGCGGCGCCCGCCCGGCGCGCGCCTTCCGAAGCGCCCGTTCGGCGACGCCGCCACCGAACGTCAATACGTAAACTACGTAAAAGTCCTTATACCGATTGACCTTAAGGCTAAGCTTGCTCAAGATTTGAGATCGGTTCGCGACCCATTTTGGTCAATGTTCGGTGATGAAAGTTCACCTCCTCCCCACGGGACGCCTGTCTTCGTCTAATCGTGGTCCACGCCGAGGCGGCGCGGGATCAGGTTCGACGCAGCTGACGCCCTTCACGACCGGCGGGCGTAAGCCCTTCCCGAGCCAGAGTATTTTCCTGATGCGTGAGACCATTTCGTCTGCCCCTGAAGTCGCCGACACCGAGGGCCAGCCCCGCCTGAACCGTCGTCAGGCCGCCAAGATCCGCACCCGTCAGAAGGTGCTGGACGCCGCACGCGCCCTGTTCGCCGAGCGCGGATACGACGCCGCAACCATCCGCGACATCGCAAAAGGCGCCGGAATGTCGACCGGCGCGGTCTTCGCCAACTTCCAGGACAAGGCCGAACTGTTCGAGTGCGTCTTCGCCGAGGAAATGGCCGGCCTGCTGCAAGACATCCAGACCGCCGCCGGTCACGAAGGCCGCGTCGTTGACCGCCTGGCCGAGGGCCTGACCGCCGGCTATCATCGCTCCATGGATCATCTGCCGCTGATGCAGGCGATGATCGCTCGCTCGTGGTTCCAGCCCGAGGCCGCGGACGAGCGTTCGCGCACCTTCGTCAAGCCGATCCTCGAAAGCCTCATCGCCGTTCTTCAAGGCGGCATTCGCGACGGCGAACTGCGTCAGGACCTGGATCAGATGGTCATGGGCCGGATGATCTGGGACGTCTTCATCGCCAACTTCCGCTACGCCGCCTACGACAACTGGGG
>CAYWDO010000004.1:8735-12214 GCA_964456995.1 uncultured Brevundimonas sp. | reverse complement strand
GCCTGATCCTCGACCAGGGACGGAATGGCGGCGCAGACGCCGTCGGGGCGGAAACGCCAGCCGTGATAGGGGCATTCGATCGTCTCGCCCTCGCCCGGCTTGTCCACCAGCCGACCGGCCGACAAAGGCGCGGCGCGATGGGGGCAGATGTCGCGCATGGCGTAAACGTCGCCCGCGCGCGTCCGGCCGATCAGCACCGGCTCGTCCATCACCTCATAGCGCTTCAGGCTGGCGACCGGCACGTCGCGCGCCAGGGCGACGAAATACCAGGCGTCGCGCACGAAGCCCTTGCCGAAGGCGGTGGGCGGCGCTTTCGCTTCGGGAGCGGTCGAGGGGGCAGCGTCAGTCGTCATGCCCGCTTTCTAGCAGCAGCCGCCGCCCGTCGTCCAAAGCCCATTCCTTTCCTCGCGCGATGAATTAATCTGGCTCAAATTGTCTGGGGAGAGACGCCATGATCCGAACCGCCTGCATCGCCTTGTCCGCCGCCCTGTTGTCCAGCGGACCCGCCCTGGCCCAGGACGGTCATGTGAACCACGCCGAGGGTCACGCCTCCCATGGCCATCAACACGCCGCCTTCGCCTCCGACCGCATTCACGTCGCCGTTGACGGCGACATGGACGGGCGCGACATCATCCTGATCCCCGGCCTCAGCTCCTCACCCGCCGTCTGGCAGGGCACGGTGGATCATTTGGTCGCGCAGGACGGCGTGGGCTGGCGTGTCCACCGCATCCATGTGAACGGCTTCGCCGGCGCGCCCGCCGAGGGCAATGCGACCGGCCCCGTCGCCGCCCCCGTGGCCGAAGAAATCGCTCGCTACATCCGCGAACAGGGCCTGAAAAAGCCCGCCGTCGTCGGCCATTCGATGGGCGGAACCATGGGCATGATGCTGGCCGCGCGTCATCCTGATCTGGTCGGCCGGCTGATGGTTGTCGACATGATCCCCTTCATGGGCGCCATGTTCGGCCCGCCCGGAACCACCGCCGAGAGCGTCAAACCCGTCGCCGATCAGGTCCATGCCGCCCAGTCGGCCGCGCCCCGTGACCAGTATCTGACCCAGGCCAAGGCCTCGGTCACCGGCATGATCCAGACCGAAGCCGCGCGCACAGGGCCGCTGCGCGACGTGGAAGCCAGCGACCAGCAGGTCTCAGCCTCGGCCTTCCGCGAACTGATCGTCACCGACCTGCGCCCGGAACTGTCCAAGATCACCGCCCCGGTCGAAGTCCTCTATGTGAAGTTCAACGACCCACGCATGACCGACGCCATCACCGACGCCGTCTATCAAATGTCGTTTGCGACCCTGCCCGGCGCAAAATTGAAGCGCATCGACGACAGCGCCCATTTCATCATGCTGGATCAGCCCCAGTCGTTCTATGGCGATCTGGACGCCTTTCTTTCGGCGAAATAGGCCCTCACGCTCTCGTGATTGAAGAGGGCGGCGTTTTCTGCGGCGGCGCGACCAGGCATCTTGCCTGCGCGAATATCTGAGTTTGGACGCTGTCGCGTCCCGACCGATTTCGCTCTAGGGTCGCGCCGCTGGCATAAGGGACTTTCATGGCGCGTAGAGACGGCGGACCGGACCGCAATGAGCAGGACAGCGGCAAGAAGCCGCGTCGGTCCTTCCTCGGCAACCTCCTCTATTGGGGCTCGGTTCTGGCCGTCTGGGGCCTGATCTTCGCCGTGGTCTTCTTCGCGGTCTTCGCGCGCGACCTGCCCGACACCTCGACCCTCTATGACGTCGATCGCCAGCCCTCGATCACCTACCTGGACCGCTCCGGCGCCCTGATTGCGGTGCGCGGCACCCAGATGGCCCCGCCGGTCGATCTGGACGCCCTGCCCGACTATGTGCCCGCCGCCTTCATCGCCATCGAGGACCGGCGTTTCTATCACCACCCCGGCTTCGACCCCATCGGCATGAGCCGGGCCATGGCCCTGAATCTCAAGGCCGGACGCGTCGTCCAGGGCGGCTCGACCATCACCCAGCAACTGGCCAAAAACCTGTTCCTGACCCCCGATCAGAACCTGAAGCGCAAGGTGCAGGAGCTGATGCTGGCCGTCTGGCTGGAGCTGAAATTCACCAAGAAAGAGATCCTCGCCCTCTATCTGAACCGGGTCTACTTCGGCGCCGGCGCTTATGGCATCGAGGCCGCATCGCAGCGCTATTTCGACAAGAGCGCGGACAAGCTGACGGTCGGCGAATCCGCCCTGCTGGCCGGTCTGCTGAAGGCTCCGTCGCGCTATTCGCCCGTGTCCGAGAGCGAGCGCGCCGCGACCCGCGCCAATGTCGTCCTGAACGAGATGGTCGAGACCGGCGCCATTACAGCGGCCCAGCGCGACGCCGCCGTGGCTGAGCCGGTCCGCGTCTCGCGCACCCTGGCCAGCCAGCACGCCCAGTACTTCATCGACTGGCTGGACAAGCAGATCCGCGGTCTGGTCGGCGAGCCGACCGAAGACATGGTGGTCGAGACCACCCTGGACCTGACGCTTCAGACCGACGCCGAGCGCGCCGTGCGCCGCATCCTGGACCGCGACAAGGGCCGGGGCGTCGAACAGGCCGCTCTGGTCGCCCTGGACGGGGAAGGCCGGGTCCGCGCCATGATCGGCGGCGGCTCCTATGCCGACAGCCAGTTCAACCGCGCGACCGACGCTCGCCGTCAGGCTGGCTCGGCGTGGAAACCCTTTGTCTATCTGGCGGCGGTCGAGGCCGGCTACACCCCGACGACCCCGGTCGTGGACCAGCCCGTGACCATCGGCGGCTGGTCGCCGCGCAACTATTCCGGCAACTTCTCCGGTCAGATGACATTGGCGCAAGCGGTGGCCCAGTCGACCAATACGGTGGCCGCCTATGTCGCCGATCAGGTCGGCCGCGACAGCGTGGCCCGCGCCGCGCGTCGTCTGGGCGTCACGAGCGAGATCGGCCTGCAGCCCTCCATGGCCCTGGGCGCCGTCGAGGTCAGCCCGCTGGAGATGGCCCAGGCCTATGACGCCTTCGCCAACGGCGGCAAGCGGGTCGAGGCCTATGGCATCAGCCGCATCCGCACCCCCTCGGGCCGCGTCATCTATCAGCACGGCACGGGCGAGAACGGCCAGGCGATCAACAACCCGTCGCTCTACTATATGAACCAGATGCTGCGCGGCGTGATCACCTCGGGCAGCGGCCGTTCCGCCGCCATCGGCGGGCGCGACATCGCCGGCAAGACCGGCACGACCTCGGACTACAAGGACGCCTGGTTCGTCGGCTACACCGGCGGCTTCGTCGCCGCCGTCTGGGTCGGCAAGGACGACAACAAGGCCATGCGCGGCGTGACGGGCGGCTCGTCCCCCGCCGCCATCTGGCGCGGCTTCATGGAATCGGCCCTGCCCAAGCTGGCGGTCCAGCCCATCCCCAACGGCCCGCCCCTGCCCGAAGGCTGGATGGCGCCCGATCCGGTCGGCGACATGATGGGCCAGGTTCAGGACCCCTACGCCCAACCGCTGGAGGG
>CAYWDO010000004.1:6345-8635 GCA_964456995.1 uncultured Brevundimonas sp. | reverse complement strand
CCGACCAGCCGATGCACCACCGCCCAGTAGGCCGGGCTGTGGTCGGCGTGGACCAGGTGGGCGACCTCGTGCGCGGCCAGATAATCGGCCACTTCTGACGGAGCCATGATGACCCGCCAGCTGTATCGGATCGAGCGATTGTGCGGGCTGCACGAACCCCAGCGCGAGCGGGTGTCGACGATCGACACCTTGACCGGCTTCTGGCCCAGGGCGCTCAGATGAACCTCAGTCCGCTCGACCAGAAAGGCGCGCGCCGCCCGCTTGAACCAGTTCTCGACCCGGCGCGAGAAGGCCTCGCCCTCGCCGCCCGAGCGGATCACCGGCCCGTCCGCCGTCTCGACCAGACGCGCCGCGCCCGCTCCGCCGACCGCCTCCAGCCGCACGCTGCGTCCCAGCCAGGACACGGTCGCACCGGGCTCCAGCGGCGCCCCCGCGACCCTTGCGGCCAGCCGGTCAGCGATCCAGTCGGACTTAGTGCGGGCGAAGGCCACGACCTCGCTCAACCGCCGCTCGGACGGCGCCACGGCCACGGCTTCACCAGCGCGAGCGTCAATGCGGATCGACAGCCTTCTGGCGCGCTGATTCACCGACAGGCGAAGGACGCCGCCGCCCTCAAGCGGCAGCCGCTGGCCGTTCCGGTACTGCACACAAGGACTCGTTCTGAGCGATGAAGTCGCGCACCCGCGGATAGATCTCGTCGCGGAAACGGCGGCCGTTGAAGACGCCGTAGTGGCCCACGCCCGGCTGGACGTAGAGCAGGCGACGGTCCTCGGGGATATTGGGCGTCAGGCCGTGCGCGGCCTGGGTCTGACCCACGCCGGAAATGTCGTCCTTCTCACCCTCGACGGTGGCCAGGCCGATGTCGGTGATGGCCGACAGATCGACCTTCTTGCCGTCGTGCTCCAGCAGGCCGCGCGCCAGCAGATGCTGCTGGAAGACGATGTCGATAGTCTGGAGATAGAATTCCTCGGTCAGGTCCAGCACCGACAGATATTCGTCATAGAACTGCTCGTGCTTGTCGACCCCGTCGCCGTCGCCGCTGACCAGGTCCTCGAAATAGCGGCGATGGGCGTCGAGGTGCTTTTCCTCGTTCATCGACATGAAGCTGTAGAGCTGGACGAAGCCCGGATAGACCCGCCGTCCAAAGCCGGGATAGGGCCAGGGCACGGTGTGGATCATGTTCGACTTGAACCAGGCGAAGGGCTTGGCCTCCGCCAGTTGGTTCGTCACTGTCGGCGACAGGCGGGCGTCGATGGGCGAGCCCATGAAGGTCATGGAGGCGGGCCGGTTCGGGTCGTTCTCGGCCGCCATGACGGCGCAGGCCGCCAGCACCGGCGGTCCCGGCTGGCAGACGCCGACGACGTGGGCGCGCGGGCCGATGGCCGTCAGCATGGCCCGGACGTGGTCGATATAGTCGTAGAAGTCGAAGCGGCCTTCCAGCATCGGCACCTGCCGGGCGTTCTCCCAGTCGGCGACATAGACGTCGTGGTCCTGAAGGAAGCCTTCGACCGTGCCGCGCAACAGGGTCGCGTAGTGGCCTGACAGAGGGGCGACGACCAGGACAGCGGGCGCCGACGCCGGCTTGCCCGCCTTCTTCAAATCGCCCGCGTGCCGCGCGAAACGCACCAGCTTGCACCAGGGCGAGGACCAGACGACCTCTTGGGTTGTGCGGACCGACCTACCGTCGACGTCGATGGTTTCCAGGCCCCAGGCAGGCCTGCCATAGCGGCGCGTCAGGCCCTCGAACACTTCAGCCGAAGCATAGGCCGTGCGGCCCATGGCCGTATCAGAGGCTGGATTGAATGGCGACGTCCAGAACTGGCGGGCCATCTGGGCCCCGATCCGAAACGGCGTCGCCGAATGATAGGCGAGTTCGTGAAATGCGTAGAGCATGAAACCCCGACTGCGGCCCCCGCCGATGCGGCAGTGCAGCATATAACGCATCCCGGCGCAAAACAGATCAAAGTCTCTGTCGATCAGGGAAAGATGATCAGCCCCGCTGCATCGCGTTTTCAATCAGCTTGACGGTTCGATCTGGCCCCAGGTCGTGGGCCACAGCGCTGCGGAACTGACCGTCAGGCCCCATCAGATAGACGGTCAGGCTGTGGTTCATCGTATAGGCCTCGCCTTCGCCGACCTTTTGATAAAAGGCGCGGTATTCCTTGGCGACCTGAGCCGTCTGCTCGGGCGTGCCGGTCAGGCCGACTACGCCTGTGGGGAAGCCGTCCGACGACAAGTAGTCCTTCAGCAACTGGGGCGTGTCGCGCTCGGGGTCGATGCTGACGAAGAC
>CAYWDO010000004.1:0-6245 GCA_964456995.1 uncultured Brevundimonas sp. | reverse complement strand
ACCATAGTGATCAGGCCCAAGGCCAGGGCGATGACCGCACAGGCGGCGGCGAACAGAATGACGGGACGACGCGGCATCGACTTCTCCTCAGGGCCTGGCGACGGGTGTGCAGCCGCCAGCGTCGCGGTCTATAGAAGAGGCGTGAGCAGCACAGAAGCCCCCTCCCTGTCGCAGGCCGTGAAGGTCGCCGGCCGCCCCGGCGCCATGGAGGCCCTGCGCGAGCGGCCCCGCCGCGGACGCGGCCTGTCGCTGCGGACCCTGATCGTCCTGCGCTGGCTGGCTATCCTGGGCCAGACCTCGGCCATCCTGACCGCCTATTTCGCCCTGCACTTCCCCCTGCCCCTGTGGGAATGCCTGACCGCCATCGGCGCCGGCGTGGTGATGAACCTGGCCACCATGGCCCGCGCACGACGCATCGACGGCAGCCTGCCGAACGGGACGCAGACGGCGGCGCAGCTCGGCTTCGACATCCTGCAACTGGCGACTTTGCTGGCCCTGACCGGGGGTCTGGACAACCCCTTCTGTCTGCTGCTGGTCGCGCCGGTGACCATTGCGGCGGCGGCCCTGCCCTCGCGTCAGGCCCTGGTGCTCGGCGTCATGGCCCTGATCGCCCTGGCCGTGCTCTTCTCCTGGTCCCTGCCCCTGCCGTGGCGCCTGCACGAGCATCTGGTCCTGCCGGGCCTCTATCGCTTCGGCATGGGGCTGGCCCTCGCCACCGGCGTCCTGTTCACCTCGGGCTACGCCTGGAAGGTGGCGGCGGACGCCGAGAAGCTGGAGCTGGCCCTGGCCACCACCCAGGACGTGCTGCAGCGCGAGCAGAGGCTGGCGGCCCTCGGTGGTCTCGCCGCCGCCGCCGCGCACGAGCTGGGCACCCCGCTGGCGACCATACAGGTGGTGGCCAAGGAGCTGCTGCGCGCTTCGCCCCCCGGCAGCCCCGTAGCCGAGGACGCCGCCCTGATGCTGCAACAGGCCGAGCGCTGCCGCGACATCCTGAAACAGCTGTCGGCCCAGCCGGAAGAGGGCGACGCCCTCTACGCCGACGTCGACCTGAAGGCCCTGCTGGAAGAGGTAGTCGAGCCGCACCGGGGCTTTGATCTAGACTTCCAGACGGCGGTGAAGGCCCCGCCGGGCCAGCCCCTGCCCCGCGTCCACCGCCTGCCAGAGGTCATCCACGGCCTGTCCACCCTGGTCGAGAACGCCGCCGACTTCGCCAACGGCCGGGTGCGGGTGACGGCCATCGTCGACGCCGGCTGGATCGAGATCGACATCGTCGACGACGGCCCGGGCTTTTCGTCCGAAATCCTGCCGCGTCTGGGCGAGCCCTATGTCACCAGTCGCCCCCAGACCAAGGCGCGCCGCGCCTTGGCGGCCCAGATCGCCGCCGCCGCCTCACCCGTCGCGTCGCGCCGCGCCGGTCGCAAGGCCGCGCCGCCGCCGCCGATCACCGCCCCCATCGCTCCCAGCCAGGGCGGCATGGGCCTGGGCTTCTTCATCGCCCGCACCCTGTTGGAACGCACCGGCGGAAAAGTCTCGGTCGGCGCCGGGGACGGCGAAAAGGGCCAGCCCAGGGGCGCCCGCGTCACCGTTCGCTGGCCGCGACAGGCCCTCGAAGTCGCCGATCCGGCGCTGGAGCCCCGCGCCGGGGGTGGAACCTGATGTCGCAGTCGGGAGCTAAAACCTTGACCATGTGGCGCAGACACACGACCTGAGCGTCAGGAGAACTGAATGTCCGACCTCGAAGCGCGTATCGCCACCCTGCCCGACAAGACCCTGCTGCTGCTGGACGACGACCAGGCCCTGCGGACCCGCCTGGGCCGGGCGCTGGAAACGCGCGGTTTCGAGGTGACTCTGGCCGGCTCGGTGGCCGAGGCCGGCGACGCCCTGCGCGTCTCGGTTCCGGCCTTCGCCGTGCTGGACATGCGGCTGGAGGACGGCAACGGCCTGAAGGTGGTCGAGGCCATCCGCGAGCGCCGCGAGGACGCCCGCATCGTCATGCTGACCGGCTATGGAGCCATCGCCACCGCCGTCGCGGCGGTCAAGGCCGGCGCCGTGGATTACATGCAGAAGCCCGCCGACGCCGACGACGTGGTCAAGGCCCTGCTCTCTACCGGCGAGACCCCCGAACCGCCGGAAAACCCCATGAGCGCCGACCGGGTGCGCTGGGAGCATATTCAACGCGTCTATGAGCTCTGCGACCACAACGTGTCCGAGACCGCGCGTCGTCTGGGGATGCACCGCCGAACCTTGCAACGCATCCTGGCCAAACGCGCACCCAAATAACGTCCTTCTCCCCTTGCGGGAGAAGGTGGCCCGCGCAGCGGGTCGGACGAGGGGTCACTCCTCAGTCAGATAAAAAGGTGGATGAGGCGCACGAAGCGAAACCCCTCATCCGTCGGCCTGCGGCCGCCACTTTCTCCCGCAAGGGGAGAAGGGCTTCAGTCCCGCATCGTCCTCAACGCGCCCAGCCGTGCGAAGGCCAACGTCAGCGCCCTCCTCCGCGCGGGGGCCAGAGGCGTGGCGGGCGCGTCCCGCACCACCGCCCCGCCGAAACCGTCGGCGACGATCAGACCCGGCTCATCCGGCAAGATCCCTTGCGGAAACTCAGGCGCCACGGCGAAGTAGAAGGCGTCGCAGTACGGCCCGTATTCCTGCCACTTGCGGTCGACGCGATAGTCGTCGATCCCCGACTTCACCTCGCAGATGACGATGTCGCCCTTTGGTCCCAGGGCCATGACGTCGGCGCGCCGCCCATTGGGCAGACAGACCTCCAGCAGGGGCGCATAGCCCATGTCCAGCATCAGCCGCGCCGCCCCGCGCGTGACCGACAGGGTGGTCTCGGGGCGACTAAAGACCAGTTCAAGGTGCAGGGCGGAGGCGGTCATGCCGCCTTTATGTTCCGCCTATGTTCTGACCGCAAGCGTCGCCGTCAACGGCCCGTGTGAACCGGCTGACCACTGAAGCCCAGCTCCCGCGCCCTTGCGATCAGCCGCGTCCGCGTGGCCTCGGACGGGCTCTGGCTGCGGTGCCAGATCCACCAGTTCGACTTGTTCGGCAGGCCCATGATGACCCAGCTGTAGTCGGGCGCATGGTCCCAGACCCAATAGTTCTGACCCGCTAGGCCGCCAAAGCCGAGCAGCCCCCTCAAGGTGAAGCGGAACTTGGCGTTGGTCGAGGCGTCAGTGACGCGGGCGGCGGCGCGCAGGGTCTCGATCTGTCCGCCCGGCCGCCGGGTGCAGGTCACGGCGAGGGCGTAACGTCCGGTCTGACCCTCGGGCGTAAAGTCGATCTGGGCGCGGCTGCAGTCCTTCTGGACATCGTTGGGGTTGCGCACGATCTCGAACCAGCGCCCGTCGAAGCGGTTCAGATCCACCGCCTCGGCCTGGGCCAGGGCGGAGCCGGCGAACAGACCGAGACCGGCGACCAGCGGCGCCAGGGGGCTCAAGGTGCGGTATCTCATGCGGCGTCCTCCGAAAGTCCCGACGAGGTCCTTACGCGTGACGCCGAGCTTCGGATGACCTGTCGGCTACAGACGCTCGCGGTTGACCCGCCATTCCTCGCGCGTCTGGCCCCAGAGGTTGACCGGATGGTGCTGGAACGGCGGCGGCATGGTTCCTGGCCCGAGGTTGGTCGACCCCAGCCGCAGGGCCACCTTTTCGGACCCCAGGTTGTCGGCGTCGATGCAGTGGATGACGTCCGGCCAGTCCAGGATGTCGAAGGCGTAGTCCATGGTCGCGGCGGCCGCCTCGACCGCATAGCCCTTGCCGGTCGCGTCGCGGTGCAGACTCCACCCGACCTCGCGGCCCGGCCAGTCATAGGGATGCAGCGGCCCGATGCGGCCCATCCAGTTTCCGGTCGCCTTCTCGATCAGCGAGAACATGCCCTCGCCCTGCAAGGCCCACATGCCGGCGACCGAGGCCATGGCGCGCCAGACCTCATGCTTCGACTGCACCCCGCCGATGAAGCGGGTCGTCTCCGGGTCGCTCATGAAGTCGGCCCAGCGCGGAAAGTCGTCCAGCGTCGGCGGACGCAGGAACAGGCGCTCAGTCTCCAGCGTCGGTCCCAAGGGCGAGGTGGGGCGCGCGATCACAGCAGGTACTCCCGTTCCAGCGTATAGACGCTGCCGTCCTGGGTCAGGACGCTGGAATAGAGGCCAAAGCGGTCGATGCGGATCGGCGGCGAATGCAACAGGTTATGCCCCGCGATCCAGGCCCCGATCCGGTCCGGGTTCGCCTGGGGTTTCAGATAGGCCAGGGTCACATGGGGCCGGTACTCTCGTCGTTCCGGCGGCACGCCCGCACGCTCGCCCGCCGAGCGACAACGCCCGGCCAGGACATTCAACGGCTCGGACCGCTCCAGACCGGCCCACAGGGTGTGGGTGCGGTGGGCGTCGCCGAAGGCCCCGACCCCTTTGAGACTGATCTCGAACGCCCCGCCGCCTTCGGCGCGGCTCAGCTCGGAGGCCAGGTCGTCGGCCGTGCGTTCGGACGCCTCGCCATAAAAGGCCAGCGTCACATGCAGGGCGTCCAGCGGCCGCCAGCGGGCGCCCGGCAGGCCTGATTGGCGGCGCTGAAGCGTCTCAGCGACGTCGTCAGGAATGGCGATGGCGGTGAACAGGCGCAACATGCGACCCTTGGTAGCGGGCGGAACGGGATGCTGGAAGACGGGTTTTCCTTGCAAGGCGGGTCGTCCGTCACGATATTTCCGGTCAAGGTCGGCATTGGCCGTCCAATTGGGAGACTTCTTTCGCGATGAGCGATTTCAACAACGGTTATGCGCGCCCGCTTCCGCAGTCGGCGGACATGTCCGTCGACGCTGGTCTGCGCGCCTTCATGCTCGGCGTTTACAACAAGCTGGCCCTCGGCCTCGTGGTCGCCGGCGCCCTGGCCTACACCACCGGCAACGTCCCGGCGGTGCAGCAACTGCTCTACACCCAGGCGGCAGACGGCCGTATCGGTCTGACCCTGCTGGGCATGGTCATCCAGTTCTCGCCTCTGGTCATGCTGTTCGGCTCGATGTTCTTCATGAAGAACCCGACGGCCAAGGGCGTAAACATGCTCTACTGGGCCGTGGTTTCGACCATCGGCGCGGGTCTGGGCGTCCTGTTCCTGCGCTACACCGGCGGTTCGCTGGCCTCGACCTTCTTCGTCACATCGGCGGCCTTCGCCGGTCTCAGCCTCGTCGGCTACACGACCAAGAAGGACCTGACCGCCATGGGCAGCTTCCTGATCATGGGCGTGATCGGTCTGGTCATCGCCTCGCTGGTGAACATGTTCATGCAGTCGGGCACGATGTACCTGATCATCTCGGCGCTCGGCGTCCTGATCTTCTCGGGTCTGATCGCCTATGACACCCAGCGCCTGAAGATGACCTACTATCAGCTGGGCGGTAATCAGGAAGCCATGGGCGTGGCCACGGGCTTCGGCGCCCTGAGCCTGTTCATCAACTTCGTGAACCTGTTCCAGTTCCTGCTGGCCTTCATGGGCGGCAACCGGAACTGACCCAAAGCTTAGGCCGATATCGAAGAGGCCCCTGGCGGAAACGCCGGGGGCCTTTTTCATTACCTCGTCATCCCGGCCGCAGCCGAAGGCAGAGAGCCGGGACCGCCCAAGACGCCACCGTCAGCGCTTCTCGCGGTCCCGGATAGCGGCTGCGCCGCTTCCGGTATGACGGGTGGTGGTTGGGGTCACTCCACCACGCTGAACTTGCGGCTGTCGAACACGCGCAGCACCTGGGCCAGGTCGCGGCCACGTTTCAGGACGTGGCCGCCCTCGCCGATCACGGCCCACTGGCCCTGCTTCAAACGTAGGGCAGGCCGCTTCTCGATCCGGTAGAGCGGCGCGTCGCCCGATCGGCGGAAGACGGCGAACTCGGCCACCTCCCTGTGGCCGATCATGGCGTAGTCGCGCCATTCTCCGGCCGCGACCATCCGGCCATAGACCCGCAGCACCAGCCCCAGTTCCTGTCGGTCAAAGAAGACCGGACCGGCTTGCTGTGCATCTGAACTGTTCGGATCAAGGCTCATTGTCCTTCAACTTAAGGACGCCCGCGCCGAACGCCAGCGGCGCCGCGACTTGTCACCCGCCCGCCGCGCGTCCAAAAGGCGGTTCAAGTTCTAGATACGGAGACGAACCCATGGCGACGAGCGAAGGCTGGGATATGCCCACCGGCGACCTGATGAAGGGCAAGAAGGGCCTGATCATGGGGGTCGCGAACTCCAGTTCCATCGCCTGGGGCATCGCCTCGCA
>CAYWDO010000003.1:44541-49826 GCA_964456995.1 uncultured Brevundimonas sp. | reverse complement strand
AATTTCTGAAGCGATACCGAAAGCTCTCAAAAAGCCTGAATTATTCCCACTCGATCCTTCAATAGACCAGAAGGCGCTGATTTATCAGCGCCTTTTCTCTCATCCGCGCACCATACCGCGCGAGCTACCGTCACTTGGACAGCGCTGTTGAATTCATTGGTGAAATTCGACGTAATAAAATTCTAGTGATGTCGCCATCTATCGGCAGGCAACTCTGCTTCAAGACCAACCAGCACCGCTATGACAAGCGACTAGGCAATTGGATTATACCGTATCATCAAACCGACAACAGACGCCACAGAAGCCGGTTGATACCGTCAGTCTCGCTTGGTCGAGTTGTTCAAAGACTCCGACGCCTGCTCCGGAATTGTCACCTCAACACGAAGACCGCCTCCTGGTGAGCGCAAGAACTGCACCTGTCCCCCATGGGCCTTCACAGTGGCGAGGACGATAGAGAGGCCCAGACCGCTCCCTCCGGAAGGGGCATTCGACGCGCGGAAAAAACGCCGTCCCAAACGATGTAGATCCGAGAAGGCCACGCCCGGTCCGTCGTCTTCGACGATCAAGTGGCCGGAAGTCGGGTCGTAGCTGATTAGGATTGAAGACTCTGCGTGCGCCTGTGCGTTGGCGAGGAGATTGGCGGCCGCTGCCCCGAAGCGATCCGGATCCACGTTGAGCAGGGCGTCACCGTCGACGAACGAGACCCGACCATCGCCTTCCGCTCCCGCAAACAGCGATCGAAGCGTCACCCAGCGGCGGTCTTCGTCGCTAACCGGCATCTCGTCCTCGCGCGCCAGGGCCAGAAGCCCCGTGACGAGGCGGGCGGTGCGATCGACAGAGGTCTGAATCTGCTCCAGCGCGCGGCTTCGAACGGCAGGATCCGAAGACGACGCCGCAATCTGCGCCTGGACACGCAGGCCTGCCAGAGGGGTACGCAACTCGTGCGCGGCGGCGGCCGTGAACTCGGCCTCGCGACGCCGCGCTGCGCCAAGGCGTGACATCAGGTCGTTCAGCGCCAGGGCGAAGGGACGGAGTTCGCGGGCGTCCGGCGATACGTCCAACGCCGTCAGATCTTCCGCATCCCGTACCGCAAGGCTGCGGGTCATTTGTCGAATAGGGGCCAGCCCCCGCCCAACCGACCACCAGATCAGCACGCCGAGGGCCAGCAGACCGAGGACCGCCGGACCGATCAAGGCGGTGACGACATTGCCGACCAGGTGTTCGCGAACGGCCAGATTGTCGCCGACCATGACCCGGAATCCGGCGTCTCGATCATGCACCGTATAGGCGCGCCAGCGCTCGCCCCGGATCGTGCGTTCTGAAAATCCGTCGCCCCCTTCCGACAATCGCTCCGCAGGCGCGCTTTGGGACCGACCAATCAGATCGCCTTCCAGCGACCAGATCTGGCAGGAGAGCTGACGGTCGTAGACATCGGCGGCCCCGGTGTCCGGAGCCTGGATCGCCGGGCGCACGCTGCCGGCCTGCATCAGGGACGAAACCATGCGGGCCGACTCCATCAGGCGCCGGTCCAGCACCCGTTGCACTTCGGCTCGGGTCTGGATTTCGACCCAGACGACCGCGCCGCCCCAGACCAGGGCGGTCACGAGCGCGAGAGTGACGAACAGACGCAGGCGGATCGAGCTCATTGCAGGGTGTATCCCACGCCGCGGACGGTGCGGATGAAGCCCGCTCCCAACTTGGCCCGCAGATAGTGGATGTGCACTTCCACGGCGTTGGAGCCGATCTCCTCCTGCCAGCCGTACAGGCGTTCTTCCAACTGACTGCGCGAGAGGACCTGTGCGGGCCGTTCCATCAGGGCCTCTAGGATAGCAAACTCACGTCTCGAAAGGGGCAGGTCCCCCTCTTCGCGCCAGGCCAGACGCGACTTGGGATCGATGGTCACCCCGCCATGGCGCAAGGCGGGGGTCGAACGTCCGAGCAGGCGACGCCGCACCGCGCGCAATCGCGCGGCCAGCTCGTCGAGATCGAACGGTTTGCCGACATAATCGTCCGCGCCGGCGTCCAGACCCACAATGCGGTCCCGACTGTCATCGCGCGCCGACAAGACCACCACGCCGACATCCATGTCGCGCTCTCGAACGAAACGCAGCACCGAAAGGCCGTCGCCGTCAGGAAGCCCCAGGTCCAGCACGACCGCATCGAACACCGAGCTTTCCAGCGCCGCGAGGGCGTCCTCGACCCGCCCGACGACTTCGACCGTCCAGCCGCAGGCGCTGAGCCCGACCTGGAGGCCGTCAGCGAGAACGGGATCGTCTTCTATGGCGAGCAATCTCATGCGGTGTGACGTGCAAGCTCCGGCTTAAGCCTGACTTAAGCTCGCTTGCCGACGAGATGGCCATGAGGTTTTTCCGCCGACTGCTGCCCGCCGCTCTCGCTCTTCTGTCCTTCACCCTGCCGGGTTCGGCCTTGGGTCAGGCTCCGCTTTCGCCCGACAAAGCCTTCGCCCTGACGGTGACGCGCGAGGCTGACGGCGACCTGGCCTTCGCCTGGGACATTGCGCCTGGCCATTATCTTTATCGTGACCACACCGTCGCCAGCACGCCGGGCGGGAAGGAGTCTCTGCCGCTGGAACTGGCCGCCGGCGAAACCAAGGACGATCCGGGCTTCGGCGTCGTCGACGTCTGGCACGACGCGGGTCGCGCGACCCTGTCGGCGCAGACGTTGACGCAGGCGGGTGAGCCGACGTCGGTCAACATCACCTATCAGGGCTGCCTCGAAGACTCGATCTGCTACCCGCCAATGACGCGCACCATCGACGTGCCGACCCGGCCGCAGGCCGACGTGGCCGCGCGGGAGGCCGATGCGCAGACCGCACAGGCCGCGGCCATGCTGGCGATCCAGGCGCCGGGCGCTACACCCGCGCCCGAGAACGACGAGGGAGTGGCGGCGCCGTCGCCGGTCGCGTCATCGCCGGCGGTCACTCTGGACGCCAACCCGGGCTTCGTCGATCGCCTGGCGCTGCAGGGCGGGGCGAGCTGGGTCCTGCTCGCCTTCTTCGGCTTTGGCGTGCTGCTGGCCTTCACGCCCTGCGTCTTTCCCATGTATCCGATCCTGGCCGGCGTCATCGGACGCGGCGTGGACGGGCGCGGTACGCGCCGAGGCCTGATGCTCTCGGTCGCCTATGTGCTCGGCCTTTCCATCGCCTTCGCCCTCCTGGGCGTCGCGGCCGCCTGGTCCGGACAGAACCTGCAGATGGCGCTCCAGTCGGTTTGGGCCGTGGGCGCTCTGGCTGTCGTCTTCGTCATCCTCGCCGCCTCCATGTTCGGCGGCTTCGAGTTGCAACTGCCCTCGACCTGGACCAGCCGCCTCTCCCGCGACGGCGGCGACGGCCGGCGGTCCCTGCCCTCAGCCGCAGGTCTGGGCTTCGTCTCCGCCCTTATCGTGGGCCCTTGCGTGACAGCGCCCCTGGCGGGCGCCCTGCTCTATATCGCCCAGACCGGCGACGTTGGGCTGGGCGCGGCGGCCCTGTTCTTCCTGGGCCTGGGCAAGGGTGTGCCCTTGATCGTGTTCGGTACAGTCGGCACGCGCTTCCTGCCCAAGGCCGGGCCGTGGATGGACCGGGTCAAGACGATGTTCGGCTTCATCTTCCTGGGCATGGCCTGGTGGTTGGCCGGCCGCATCCTGCCGCCGACGGCGACGCTGGCTTTCGGCGCGGCGCTGGCGCTCGGTCTGGCTGCCGCGCTCGGCCTGTTCCAGCCGCTGAGCCCGAACCTGAGAAACGGCGTCGCCCGTGTCGCCGGCCTGGCGGCCGCGACCTGGGGCCTGTTGCTGCTCGTCGGCCTCAGTCTCGGGGCGGACGACCCGTGGCACCCGCTTGAGCCCCTGGCGCGTCCCGCCGGAGTCGCAGCCGCCGCGCAGGTCGAAACCGCGGCGGTCGTCCTGGATCAGACGGCGCTGGACCGCGCCGTCGCCGATGCCGGCGCGCGCGAACGTCCCGCCCTGGTCTATTTCACCGCTGATTGGTGCGTCAGCTGCAGGGTGATCGAGCGGACGGTGTTCGAGGACCCCGCCGTCATCGCCGGCCTTTCGAACACCGACCTCATCAAGGTCGACGTCACGCGCAGCACGCCCGAGGCGCGCGCGCTTCTTGAGCGGCACGGGGTGGTCGGGCCGCCGACAATGATCTTCCTTTCGCCCTCGGCGATCGAAGCGCCGGGCAGCCGACTGATCGGAGAGATGTCGGCCCAAGACGTCGCCTCCGCCCTGCAGAGCGCCGGAGCCGCCGCATGAACGCCATCACCCTGGGCCCGGTCGTCCTGTCGGGCGAGCGGTTCGCCATCATCGCGGGCGTGTTCGTCTTCATGATCGGCGCCGGACTGCTGGCCAGCCGGGTCAGCCCGCGCTTCAATCTGTGGAGCACGGTTCTGGTCTTCGGCGGTCTGGCCGCCGCCCGCCTCGGTCACGTGGCGACGCACTGGGAGTATTTCGGGGCGGACCCGTGGCGAGCGCTCGCGATCTGGCAGGGCGGGTTCAGCTGGATCTGGGTCGCGCCGGTCGTGATCCTGACCACGATCCTGCTGCTGCGCACGACGCGCGAACGCGCCTGGGCCATTGCGCCTGTGCTGGCCAGCGCCCTGGTTTGGACCACCGCCCATCAGTTGGCCTCGGCGACGCAGCCCATGGCGCCGCCCGCCCTGACGCTGGCCGCGATGGACGCCCCGCCCATCAACCTCTCCGCTCCGGGCGACCGGCCCACGGTGATCAATCTCTGGGCCACTTGGTGCCCGCCCTGCCGGCGCGAGATGCCGGCTTTGGCCCAGGCCGAAAAAGCCCATCCGAATGTGCGCTTCCTCTTCGTCAACCAGGGCGAGGGCGAAGCCGGCGTTCGGGCCTTTCTGCAGAGCCAGGGGCTGGCCCTCGACCATGTCCTGTTCGACGAGGCCATGGCGGTGCCGCGCCACTACGGCACGGCCGGCATTCCGGTGACCCTGTTCCTACACGCCGACGGCCGCCTGGCCAAGGCTCACATGGGGGAAATCGCCCCCGAACAGATCGCGACGGAAATCGCGCGTCTGCATTGACCCCCTCGCCTCACGGAGCTTCCATGAACCGCACCTTCGCCCCCGCTTTCGCCGCCGTCCTGGCGCTCGCCGCCTGCGGCCCCGCCGACGCCGACAACAGCGCGGCGCCCGCCAGCCCTTCCGCCGCCTCCGGACAAGACATGCCGCCCATCGCCCAGGTCGGCTTAAACGATCTGCTGCGCGACCCGGCAGCGCCCTTCATCGGCGCCGAAAACGCCGATGTAACCATCATCGGCTTCGTCG
>CAYWDO010000003.1:40307-44441 GCA_964456995.1 uncultured Brevundimonas sp. | reverse complement strand
GCAGCGCCCTTCATCGGCGCCGAAAACGCCGATGTAACCATCATCGGCTTCGTCGATTACAACTGCCCCTACTGCAAGAAGATGCAGCCGGAGATCGACGGCCTGCTGAAGGCGGACCCCAAGGTGCGCGTCCTGTACAAGGACTGGCCGATCTTCGGCGACGTCTCGGAGACCGCCGCCCGGACCGCCCTCGCCGCCGGTTATCAGGACAAATATGAGGCCGTCCATAACGCCTTCATGCTGTCGCCGTCGCGCATCGGCGACCAGGCGGACATCACGCGTCTGGTCCAGTCGGCCGGCGTGGACATGGCGCGCCTGAATCAGGACCTGGCCGATCACCGTGCAGACATCGACGCGGTGCTGGACCGAAACGGCCGAGAAGCGGCGGCCCTGGCCCTGCAGGGCACGCCCGCCTTTATCATCAACGGCAATCTGATCCCCGGCGGCATGCCCCAGGCGCAACTCGAAGCGGTGATCGCCCGTATCCGCTCCGGACAACCGCTGCGCTGAGAGTCGCCATGGCCGCCCTGACCCTGCTCCAGCTGAACGACCTGCACGGCTATCTCGAGCCGCATCCGGAATTGGTGCGCACCGAAGGCGGCTGGCGGTTCGAAAGTCTGGGCGGGGTCGCCCGCATCGCGCGCCTCTTCGAAGAGGCGCGCGCCGAAGGTCCATGCCTGACCCTGGACAACGGCGACACCTTCCATGGCACGCGGGTCGCCGTGGCCAGTCGGGGCGAGGCGTTGGTCCCGATCATGAACGCTCTGAAGATCGACGCCATGACGGCGCACTGGGAGTTCGCCTATGGCCCGGCGGGGTTCAAGGCGTTGGCGGCGCGACTGGAGTATCCCGTCCTGGCCGCCAATGTCTTTCGCAAGGATGACGGCGCGGCGGTGTTCGACGGGCGATGGGTGTTCGAGCGCGGCGGTCTGAGGATCGGCGTGATCGGCCTGGCCTGCCCCATCGTCGACAAGACGATGCCCCCCGCCTTCTCTGAAGGCGTGCGGTTTGAAATGGGGGTGGCCGAAGCCCGCGAGCAGCTGCACCAGCTCCGCGAGGAGAAGGTCGATCTGGTCGTCCTGCTGTCGCACCTGGGCTTTCCGCAGGATCTCAAGTTGGCCGCCGAGACGCCGGGCATCGACGTGATCCTGAGCGGCCATACCCATAACCGCCTGCACGAACCGGCCCGCGTCGGCGACACCCTGATCATCCAGTCCGGCTGCCACGGCGCTTATATCGGCCGGCTGGATTTGGAGATCGCAGACGGCCGCGTGTCCCTGCGCCGCCATCGGCTCATAGCTGTGGACGCCGGCCCCGAAGACCATCACGTCGCCGGCTTGGTGGAGACGGCCCTGGCTCCCGAGCGGGAGCGTCTGGCGCGCGTCATTGGCCGCACGGCCATCCCCCTTCACCGCTACGCCATGGCCAGCGCGCCGATGGACGACGTCCTGCTGGCGGCGGCGGCGCAGGCAGCGGGCGTGGACATCGCCTTCTCGAACGGCTGGCGCTACGGCGCGCCCGTCGCGCCGGGTCCGGTCACGCTGGGCGACCTCTACAATATGGCGCCGATGAACCCGCCCATCTCGCGCACGACGCTGACCGGAGCCGAGTTGAAGGCGATGCTGGAAGAGAATCTTGAGCGCACCTTCGCCGCCGACCCCTACGCGCAGATGGGCGGCTACATCAAACGCTGCCGGGGCCTCACGGCCTTTGTGAAGCTGGAGAATCCCAAGGGGCAGCGCCTTGATCGCCTGCTGGTCGGGGACCGCCCTGTCGAGCCGGAGGCGGACTATCCGGTGGCCTTCGTCACCGCCCAGGGGGTGCCCGAACATTACGGGCGAGACCGCCGGACGCTCGACATCGACACTGTGGGCGCGCTTGAATCCTGGTTCGCCGAGCATACGCCTGGCGAGACCGAACTGCCCGCCAGCGTCCTCATCATATGAAGGAAGACCTTATGGACTCCGTCGCCGCCCGCGACTTCTGGAATAGCCGCTATGACCGCCAGGACTATCTGTTCGGCGAGACGCCCAACGCCTTCCTGGCCGCTCAGATCGCGCGGCTCCAGCCCGGCATGACCGCTCTGGCGGTCGCCGACGGCGAGGGACGAAACGGCGTTTGGCTCGCCGAACAGGGCCTGACCGTCACGACCACGGACATCGCCCCGCGCGCGATCGAGAAGGCCCTCGCCCTGGCCGAGCGACGCAGGGTCACACTGGACGCCCAGTTGGCGGACCTCGAGACCTGGGCCTGGCCGCAGGACGCCTTCGACGTCGTGGTCGCCGTCTTCATTCAGTTCGCCCCGCCTCCCCTGCGCGACCGAATTTTCGAGCGTATGAAGGCGGCCGTGAAGCCTGGCGGCCTGATCCTGCTGCAGGGCTATCGGCCGGAACAGATCGCCTATGGAACGGGCGGTCCGGGGCAGGTCGAGAACCTCTACACCGAGGCGCTGCTCCGCGACGCCTTCGCCGACTTCGACATCCTGCATCTGAAAAGCCACGACAGCGACGTCTCCGAAGGCGCCGGCCACAGCGGCCGGTCCGCCCTGATCGATCTCGTCGCCCGCCGTCCCTGACCCCCAGCGCCCGCACACCGGAACCCGCCATGAAAACCCTCCTCCTCGCCCTGTCCCTGGCCGCCTCCCTGGCGGCCTCCCCGAGCTTCGCTCAAGCTGTTTCAGGCTTCGGCGGCTTCAAGCCCCTGCCCGAGGCCGGCGAACAGCCGGATCCGTCGCGCGTCTATCGGGTCATCTTCGACGTGTCCCAGGGCGGTCCGGACGACAAGGTGCTGAAGGGGCTGGATCGCGTCGCACGGCTGGCGAATATGCTGGCGGCTGGCGGCGTGGATGCCGACCATCGTCAGATCGTCGTCGTCGTGCACGGCGCCGCCACCCCTGCGGTCCTGTCCGACGCCGCCTGGGCCACGCGCGGCAAGGGCGACGCCAACCCCAACAGCGCCCTGATCCGCAGCCTCATCGCCGCCGGCGTCCAGGTTCGGCTGTGCGGCCAGGCCATGGCCGGGAACGGCATCGCGCAAGCCGACCTCGAACCGGGCGTGAGCGTCGATCTCGCCGCCCTGATGACGGTCATCCACCACCAGCAGGCGGGATATGCCCTGGTTGTGAACTGACGGGTCGGCATAGGCGGAACCTTCCCCGACCATAAGAACTATTAGTTTGTGTAAGTGTGTATGTAAGTGTTCAATGGGGCGTCTGAAGGAGACATCGACATGACCGGACTGCCCCGCCTCAACGAACCCGCCCCCGACTTCCACGCCCGCACCACGCACGGGGATCGCAGCCTGGCCGATTACCGCGGCAAATGGCTGATCCTCTTCTCCCATCCGTCGGACTTCACCCCGGTCTGCACGACCGAGTTCATCGGCTTCGCCAAGCACGCGGATGAATTCGCCGCGATGAACTGCGAGCTCCTGGGCCTGTCGATCGACAGCATCTTCTCTCACCTGGCCTGGACCCGGAACATCAAGGAGAAGTTCGGCGTCGAAATCCCCTTCCCCATCATCGAGGATCTGAAGATGGAGGTGGCCCAGGCCTACGGGATGATCCACCCCGGGGCGGCCGACACCTCGGCTGTTCGCGCCACCTTCCTGATCGATCCGGAAGGCAAGCTGCGCGCCATGGTCTACTATCCCATGAGCAATGGCCGCAGCATCGAAGAGTTCGTTCGGCTGCTCACCGCGCTCCAGGCGTCCGACGCCAACGGGGTCGCGACGCCTGAGAACTGGCGCCCTGGCCAACCGGCTATCGTCCCTCCGCCCAAGACCGCCGAGGCGGCCGAGGCTCGCGCTTCGGAGGGTTACGTCTACACCGACTGGTATTTCTCGACGCGCGACCTCCCCGACGCCCCGAAAGCCGCCTGATCGGATTCCGGCCGGACCTCGCAAGCGGTCCGGCCCTTTTCTTCGCAAACCAAACGGAGCCTTCATGCAGATCATCGACCACGGCGGAGCCCGCATCGCGGCGCTCCACGACAAGAAGACCGGCAGTTGGCAATATGTCGTCTCCGACCCGGTCAGCCGCAAATGCGCGATCATCGATCCGGTCTGGGATTTCGACGAGAAGGCGGCGGCGACCTCGACCCGCAACGCCGACGCCATCCTGGACTACGTCAAGGC
>CAYWDO010000003.1:32488-40207 GCA_964456995.1 uncultured Brevundimonas sp. | reverse complement strand
GGGGCGGGTCATCTTCTCCCCAGGCCACACCCTGGCGTCCATCACCTATGTGATCGGCGGCAACGCCTTCGTCCACGACACCCTGATGATGCCCTATGCCGGCACCTCGCGCGCCGACTTTCCGGGCGGCGATTCCAAGGCCCTCTACCGAAGCATCCAGGACATCCTGGCCCTGCCCCAGGAGACCGGCGTCTTCGTCGGCCACGACTACGGTCCCGATGGCCGCGAGCCCGCCTGCTTCAGCACCGTGAGAGAGCAGAAGGCGGACAACATCCATGTCGGCGGCGGACGCGGAGAGGCGGATTTCGTGCGGCTTCGCGACGGCCGGGATGCCACCCTTCCCCTGCCGAACCTGATGCTCTACGCGCTTCAGGTGAACATCCGCGGCGGAGTGCTGCCGCCACCCGCCGAGGACGGCCGCATCTATTTCAAGATCCCCGCCAATCACTTCGCCCCGCCCCAGGAGAACTCTTGATGCGTCCTTCCACCCTGGCCCTGGCCGCCCTTTTGAGCGCGACGGCCCTGGCCGCCCACGCCCAGACGCCTGCCGATCCTCTTCATGTCTACGGCCCGGGCGGCCCCGCCCCCGCCATGCGCGAAGCGGCGAAGGCCTATGAAGCGCGCACCGGTCGCGCCGTGGCCGTCGTCGCCGGACATACGCCCCAATGGCTGGACCAGGCCAAGGCGGACGGCGACCTGATCTTCTCAGGCTCCGAGACGATGATGACCGACTTCGTCAGCGCTCTGGAGGGCCGCATCCGCGCAGAGGCGGTCGAGCCGCTCTATCTGCGCACCGCCTCCATTCTCGTTCGCCCGGGAAATCCGAACGGCATCGGCGGCCTGGAGGATCTTTTCCAGCCGGGTCGCCGAGTCCTGGTCGTCAACGGCGCGGGCCAGAACGGCCTGTGGGAAGATATGGCCGGTCGCACCGGCGACATCGCCAAGGTGCGCGCCCTGCGTCGCAACATCGTCGTCTACGCCCGCAACAGCGCCGAGGCCCGACAAGCCTGGATCGACGACCCGACGCTGGACGCGTGGATCATCTGGGGCATCTGGCAGGTCGCCAATCCGGACCTCGCTGATGCCGTCGAGGTCGAAGAGCCCTACCGCATCTACCGCGACGCCGGCGCCGTTGTGACCGAGACCGGCCGCCAGGACGCCGACGCCCAGCCGTTCCTTGAATTTCTGAAGTCCGATGAGGGGGCCGCCATCTTCGCGCGTTGGGGCTGGCGGACCGGCCAACCTTAAGCCTGCCTTAAGGTGAACCCTGCCGTGTCGGCGGCATGGCCAACCGTCGCTCCTTTACCTTGAACCGCCGACACCTGCTCGCGGCGGCCGCGGCGCCGCTCTGGCTCTCGACGACCGCGCGAGCCGTATCGGCGCCCGCCGCGTTGAACATCACCGCCCTGACCACAGCCTTCTACGCCGCCCGCGGCGGACGCCCCGCCTGGGCGGGGCCGGCGCGCCGGCAAGCCATGGACGCCTTGGCTCTGGCGGACCGCCACGGGCTGTCGGCGCCCGACGGTCTCGCTCTGGGCGAAGACGAACTGACCCAGGCCGTCCTGACCCTGGCCGAGGCGCTCGCCCATGGCCGGGTCGACCCGGCAACGGTCGAGACCCTTTGGGAGATGGGTCGCAACCAGGTCGACACGCCGCCGCTGCTGGCGACGGCGGTCGACGACGGAACGTTGGCCGAGACGATGGCGGGCCTCGCGCCCCAGGACCGCGGCTATCAGGGCTTGTGCGACGGCTTCCTCCGCTATCGCGCCATCGCCGACCGCGGCGGTTGGCCGCCCTTCGCCCTGGGCGCAACGATCGAACCGTTTGCGTCCGACCCCCGCCTTCCCGCCCTCCTGCCGCGCCTTCGGGTGGAAGGCGATCTGAGCGACGCCGCCGCCGCGATGGTCGGCCCGTCTGGCGGTGACTACGGCTCCGTTCTGCAAGAGGCCGTTCGGGCGTTCCAGGTGCGCCACGGTCTGGAAGCGGACGCCCGCATCGGCCCGGCGACCCAGCGGGCGCTGTCGATTTCGGCCGAGGCCCGTGCTCGCCAGATCGCGCTCAATCTGGAACGCCGCCGTTGGCTCAAGAGAGACGTGGCCCCGGAGCGGATCGAGGTGAACACCGCCGCCTCCATCATGGTCTACTGGAAGGACGGTCGGCCCGTGCATTCGATGCGGGTCGTGACGGGTGACGCCGACAATGCGACGCCCAGCCTCGAACGGCCCTTCGCCTCGGTCGTCGCCAATCCGCCCTGGACGGTGCCGACCTCCATCGCCCAGCGCGAGATCCTGCCGCGCGGCGCCGCCTATATGCGGGCGAACAACATGACGATCCAGAACGGCATGGTGGTTCAGCGCGCCGGTCCGAACGCCGCCCTGGGCCAGGTCAAGTTCGAACTTCAGGACAGCTACGCCATCTTCCTGCACGACACCCCGTCGCGGGGCGCGTTCGACCAGAGCTTCCGCCATCTCAGTCACGGCTGCGTGCGGGTGCAGGACGCCGTCGGCTTCGCCCGCCTTCTGCTGGTGCCCGACCCCGAGAGGCTCGCCCGCTTCGATGCCGCGCTGGACAGCGGCCAGACCGTCCGTGTGGCGACCGGTCGGCCGATCGACGTGCGCCTGCTGTATTGGACCGCCTTCCTGGACGGCCAGGGCCGCGTCGCCTTTCGCGATGACATCTATCGTCGCGACACCCGTCTGGCGGAGGCGTTGGGTATCGCCCTGCACCTGCCGCGGCCCGACGACCGGCGCGCCGATGCAGACGACGTCGGCCCCTGACGGTTATTCGGTCGTGCGGCCGTCGAAATGCTCGTGGTCAGCGGAGGCCTCTTCCACCGTGGCGTGAACCGTCCCGTCGAGATGCTCCGGCGGGCCATAGAGGGTGTAGAGCCGAAGCGGCTCGGAACCCGTGCTGACCACATTGTGCCGGGCGCCCTGAGGGACGATGACCCCGTCGTCCGCCTTCACGGCGTGACGAACGCCATCGATCCAGATTTCGCCCTCGCCCGCCTCGATGCGGAAGAACTGGTCGCGGTCGTCGTGGACCTCTTCGCCGATCTCCTGACCGGGCGGAATGGCCATGAGGACGAGCTGCAGATTGTGGCCAGTGTAGAGAACGCGGCGAAAGTCTGTGTTCTCTTCCGTCAGACGTTCGATATTGTCGATGAAGCCCTTCACGAGCGTCTCCTGTGCGGGTTGGCCGTCAGCGACGTGCGACGGCGGTGATGCGCGCGAACTGAGCCGTATCGCCGCGCGCCGGCGTCGATAGGCGGGGCGCCGGGGCGGCGGCTCGCGCGCCGACCGCCTTCGCATCGCCGCAGAAGATTTCGTAGAGCATGCCCATGACCGCCTGGGCCCGCTCGTCGGCGATCGAGTAGAAGATCGAGCGCGACTGACGACGCGTCTTGACCAGACCGTACTGGCGCAGCTCAGCCAGCTGCTGGGACAGCGCAGGCTGTTTGATGCCCAGGTCCGCCTCGAGCTGGCCCACCGACCGTTCCTCCTCGGCGATGTGGCACAGGATCAGCAGCCGGTTGGCGTTGGCCAGCTGGCGCAACAGCTCTGCGGCCTCCGGCGCCTTTTCCTTCAACCGCTCCATGGCGGCCGCTTGATCGTCGGTCATGCGCGGCGCTCGCGGTAGTACCAGGGCGCATCGCCTTCACCGTCGGCGATGGCGGCGTCCAGGGTGGTGGCGGCCGGCTCCAGGAGAGCGTCGCCGGGCGTCCAGCCCGCCGGCGTGGAGGCCGCCTCGCGGTCCGAGGTCTGCAGGGCGGTCACGAGACGCAGCAGTTCATCAACCGAGCGGCCGATGTTCATCGGGTACCAGCTGATGGCGCGCACCACGCCTTCGGGATCGATCACGAAGGTGGCGCGCACCGTCGCGCTGTCGCTCGAGCCGGCGTCCACCATGCCGAAGGCGTGGCCGATGGCCATGGAGGGATCCTCGATGATCGGGAACGGCACCTTCACGCCGAAGCGGCGGTAAATGTCCTTCAGCCAGGCCAGGTGAGAATACAGACTGTCCACCGACAGGGCCATCAGATCGCAGTCGATCGCCGCGAAGACGTCGGCCTGCCGGGCCAGGGCCACGAACTCGCTAGTGCAGACCGGCGTGAAGTCCGCCGGATGCGAGAACAGCACCAGCCAGCGTCCACGGTAGTCGCTGAGGCGCTTTTCGCCCTGCGTCGTGCGCGCGCTGAAGTCCGGCGCCGTATCGTTGATGCGCAGGGCGCGCATTGCGGGGGGATAGACGGCTGGCCCGGTGTCGATCGTTTCCATAGCCGCAAGCTAAGCGCTTCCCACCGTTTCCGCTACATTAAAATACATACTTGCACGAACTATGAATGGGTATATGTGTTGAGTCACCGAAACGGAGACACGCCATGTCCTCGCCCATCCCCGATCCCGCCCGCGACCACGCCGCCGACATCGTGCGCGCCGCGCTGGGCGATCCTCGCCAGCGCCCTGTCGTCAGGTCATTCTTCGACGAGGCCACCTTCACCGTCAGCCATGTCGTGCGCGATCCCGGCTCCGACGTCTGCGCCATCATCGACAGCGTGCTCGACTACGATCCGGCGTCCGGCCGCACCGCCCACGCCTCGGCGGACGCCCTCATTGATTACGTGAAATCCGAAGGTCTCACGGTCCAGTGGCTGCTGGAGACCCACGCCCATGCCGATCACCTGTCGGCGGCGCCCTATCTTCAGGAAAAGCTGGGCGGTCAGCTGGCGATCGGCCACGAGATCCTCACCGTCCAGGCCGTCTTCGGCAAGATCTTCAACGAGGGGACCGACTTCCGCCGCGACGGCAGCCAGTTTGACCATCTGTTCAACGACGGCGACCGGTTCGAGATCGGCGGGCTGAAGGCAACGGTGCTGCATGTGCCCGGCCACACCCCGGCCTGTCTGGCCTATGTCATCGGCGACGCTGTCTTTCCCGGCGACACCATGTTCATGCCCGACTACGGCACGGCGCGCTGCGACTTCCCCGGCGGCGACGCCGGGACCCTGTATCGCTCGATCCATCGCCTGACCTCCCTGCCGGACGAGGCGCGGGTCTTCCTGTGCCACGACTACAAGGCGCCGCCGGGCCGGACCGAGTTCGCCTGGGAGACCACCATCGGCGCCCAGCGCACCGGCAACATCCATATCCGCGATGGCGTCAGCGAGGACGAGTTCGTGGCCATGCGCACCCAGCGCGACGCCACCCTGCCCATGCCCAAGCTGATCCTGCCGTCGGTCCAGGTGAACATGAACGGCGGCCGCCCGCCCGAGCCCGAGGACAATGGGGTGCGCTACCTCAAGGTCCCGCTGAACGCGCTGTGAGGCGAGCCCCCCATGCTTGAGCCCCTCCCCTTCGTCTGGCCGCTGGCCGGCGGTCTGCTGGTCGGCCTGTCGGCCGGTCTCTACCTGTTGCTGAACGGGCGCGTGGCCGGGATCTCCGGCCTGACCGCTGCGGCGACCGGCCTGTCGAAAGGCGCGCCGCGCACCCTGGGCCTGCTTTTCATCGCCGGCCTGCTGGGCGGTGCGGCCCTGGCCTCGGCGCTGATCCGCAGGCCCGAGGTGCAGATCACCTCGGACATCTGGCTGCTGGTGCTCGGCGGCCTGATCGTCGGTTTCGGCACCCGCTGGGGCTCGGGCTGCACCAGCGGCCACGGCGTCTGCGGCCTGGCCCGCCTGTCGCCCCGCTCCATCGTCGCCACCGGCGTCTTCATGGCGGTTGCGGCCCTGACCGTCTTTGTCACCCGCCACTTGCTGGGAGGCCCGGCATGAACCGGCTGATCGTCGCCGTCCTGTGCGGCCTGCTGTTCGGCGCCGGCATGGTGGTGTCCGACATGATCAACCCGGCCCGCGTCCTGGCCTTCCTGGATGTGGCGGGCGCCTGGGACCCCTCGCTGGCCTTCGTCATGGGCGGGGCGCTGATCCCCTCCGCCATCGCCTATCTGATCCGCCGGCGCATGGAGACGCCGGTCGCGGCCGAGACCTTCCATGTGCCTGAGAGCCGGACCATCGACACCCCTCTGGTCGGCGGGGCCGTCCTGTTCGGCCTGGGGTGGGGGCTGGTCGGCCTGTGCCCCGGCCCGGCGCTGGCGGCCCTGACGACCGGCGCCTGGCAGGCCTTCGTCTTCGTCGGCGCCCTCGTGGCCGGCATGGCGCTGTTCCGCCTGACGCTCGACCGAAACGCCTGAACCAGAAAAGACCCTAGGGAGACAAAGCCATGGATATCCGCCCCCTGGACGAGGCCCTATCCGCCTCGCCCCAGATCGCCCCGGAAGACCTGCCCGCCATCGCGGCCCAGGGTTTCCGGTCGGTGATCTCCAACCGACCCGACGGCGAGGAGCCCGGCCAGCCCAGCGCCGAGGCTCTGCGCCAGGCCGCCAAGGCCGCCGGCCTCGCCTTCGCCCACGTTCCCGTGGTCGGCGGCGCCATCTCCGACCAGGACGTGGCGGACTTCCGCGAGGCTCTGGCTGACCTGCCCCAGCCCGTGTTCGGTTTCTGCCGCACCGGCACGCGCACGACCACCCTGTGGGCGCTCACGAACGCCGGCTCGGAGAGCCCTGATCATCTGATCGCCCGCGCCAAGAGCGCCGGCTACGACCTCGGCGCCCTGCGTCCCCGTCTTGAAGGAGCCGCGTCATGAGCGCCCAATACGCCCCCTTGGATTCCTGCGATGTCCTGATCGTCGGCGGCGGATCCGCCGGCATCGCCACGGCCGCCAGCCTCCTGCGCCGCCGCCCAGGCCTCGATGTTCGCATCGTGGAGCCGTCCGAACATCACTACTATCAGCCCGGCTGGACCATGGTCGGCGCCGGCGTCTTCACGCCCGAGCGGACCCAGCGCCGCACCGAGGACCTGATCCCCCAAGGCGCCCAGTGGGTGCGTGGCGCGGTCGCGGCCTTCGACCCCATCCATGATCGCGTCGAACTGACCGACGGCCGCTGGATCGGCTATCGGATGCTGGTCGCGGCGCCGGGGCTGAAGCTGGACTGGGCGGCCATCCCTGGCCTGGCCGAAACCCTGGGACGCAACAACGTCACCTCCAACTACGGCTACGAGACTGCGCCCTACACCTGGAAGCTGGTGCAGGCGATGCGCAGCGGCCGGGCGATCTTCACCCAGCCGCCCATGCCGATCAAATGCGCCGGCGCCCCGCAAAAGGCCATGTATCTGTCGGCCGACCACTGGCGCGACAACGGCCGCAACGACATCGAGATCGAATTCCACAACGCCGGCCCGGTGTTGTTCGGGGTCAAGGACTACGTCCCGGCGCTGATGGAATATGTCCGCAAATACCGCATCGACCTGAACTTCGGGTCGAAACTCGTCGCGGTGGACGGCCCGGCGCGGATCGCGACCTTCGCCGTGACGGGTGCGGACGGCGAAGTGCGCCAGGCGCGGCGCGAGTTCGACTTCCTGCACGTCTGCCCGCCGCAGACCGCGCCGGACTTCATTCGCGAAAGCCCGCTGGCCGCCGAAAGCGGCTGGATCGAGGTGGACGACGCCACCTTGCGCCACAAGCGGTTCGAAAACGTCTTCGGCTTGGGCGACGCCTGCTCGGCCCCCAACGCCAAGACGGCTGCGGCCGCCCGCAAACAGGCGCCCGTCGTGGCCGAGAACATCCTGTCGCTGCTGGACGGCCAGCCGATGCGGGCGGTCTATGACGGCTATGGCTCATGCCCGCTCACGGTCGAGCGCGGCAAGATCGTCCTGGCCGAGTTCGG
>CAYWDO010000003.1:27861-32388 GCA_964456995.1 uncultured Brevundimonas sp. | reverse complement strand
GCCAACGCCTTCGCCAATCTGCTCAACCACGCGCGCCACGGCACGGTGAAATGGAAGATCGCCGGCCTGTTCGCCTTGGCCGGCGTCTTCGGCGCCTTTCTCGGCTCCAGCCTGGGCAAGGCGGTTGACGGTCAGAAGCTGCTGGCTCTGTTCGCCGCGCTGATGCTGGTGGTCGGGGTGCTGATGCTGAGAGGCCGCTCGGCCTCGGGGGACCCCGACGTGGTCCTGACGCCGGGCAATGCGCCGAAGCTCGTCGGAGCCGGCGCCCTGACAGGGATCATGTCCGGCTTCTTCGGCATCGGCGGCGGCTTCCTGATCGTCCCTGGCCTGATGGTCTCGACCCGCATGCCCATCTATTATGCGGTTGGCTCGTCGCTGGTCGGCGTGACGGCCTTCGGCCTGACGACGGCCTTCAACTACGCCCTGGACGGCTGGGTCGACTGGCCCCTGGCGGCCGTCTTCATTGGCGGCGGGGTGTTGGGCGGTCTGGTCGGCGCACGGCTCGCGAAAGCCCTGTCAGGACAAAAAGGCCTATTGAACACAGTGTTCGCCGGGCTGATCTTCGTCGTCGCCTTCTATATGCTTTACCGTAGCGCCGGCGCGCTCGGCCTGATCGGGTGAGACCACACCATGGAACTTGACGCCCTGATCCTGGCGCGGATGCAGTTCGCCTTCACCGTCGCCTTCCACATCGTCTTTCCGGCCTTCTCCATCGGCCTGGCCAGCTATCTGGCCGTGCTGGAGGCCCTGTGGCTGAAGACGGGGCGAGACCTCTATCTGAACCTGTTCAAATATTGGCTGAAGATCTTCGCCGTGGCCTTCGGCATGGGCGTCGTCTCGGGTCTGGTCATGTCCTATCAGTTCGGCACCAACTGGTCGGTCTTCTCCGACAAGGCCGGGCCGGTCATCGGCCCCCTGATGGCCTATGAGGTGCTCAGCGCCTTCTTCCTGGAGGCCGGTTTCCTGGGCGTCATGCTCTTCGGCCTGAACCGCGTCGGCAAGAAGCTGCACTTCCTGGCCACCCTGATGGTCGCGATCGGCACCTTCGCCTCGGCCTTCTGGATCCTGTCGGTCAACAGCTGGATGCAGACGCCGCAAGGCTACGCCATCAACGAGGTCGGCCAGTTCGTACCGGCCGACTGGTTCAAGATCGTCTTCAATCCCTCCTTCCCCTATCGCCTCGCCCACATGCTGCTGGCGGCCTATCTGACCACCGGCCTGGTGGTCGGCGCTGTCGGGGCTTGGCACCTGATGAAGGAGCGGACCAACAAGGGGGCGCGCAAGATGTTCGCCATGGCCATGGGCATGATCCTGGTCGCCGCCCCGGTCCAGATCTTCATCGGCGACATGCACGGGTTGAACACCCTGGAGCATCAGCCCGCCAAGGTCATGGCGATGGAAGGCCATTTCGAAAGCCACCCGGACGGGGCGCCGCTGATCCTGTTCGGCATTCCTGACCGCGAGGCGGCCACCGTCCACGGCGCGGTCGAGATCCCCAAGCTGTCGTCCCTGATCCTGAAGCACGATCCGAACGCGCCCCTGGCCGGTCTGGACACCATCGCCCGCGCCGACTGGCCGCCGGTCGAGATCGTCTTCTGGTCCTTCCGCGTCATGGTAGGCCTGGGCATGGCCATGCTGCTGCTGGGGCTCTGGGGGCTTTATGCTCGCCTGCGCAAACGCCTCTACGATGCGCCCTGGCTGCACCGCTTCGCCCTGATCATGGGGCCGATGGGCTTCGTCGCCGTGCTGGCGGGCTGGATCACCACCGAGGTCGGCCGCCAGCCCTGGACCGTCTACGGCCTGTTGCGCACCGCCGACAGCGCCGCGCCCTTGGCCGCGCCTGCCGTCGCAACCTCCCTGGCCGCCTTCGCTGTGGTCTATTTCACCGTCTTCGGCGCCGGGGTCTTCTACATCCTGCGTCTGATGAGCCATGCGCCGCACCGGGACGAGCCGGGCGTGGCGGAAACCCCGATCCGCACGGCGGGCATCACCCCCGCCCCCGCCATCGACCCGGACCGCCCCATCCCGACCGGCGAGGAGACCGATCATGACCGTTGATCTGACCCTGGTCTGGGCCGGCCTGCTGGCCTTCGCCGTCTTCGCCTATATCGTCATGGACGGGTTTGACCTGGGCGTCGGCATCCTGTTCCCGACGCTAAAGGCCGGCGATCAGCGCGACAAGGCGATGAACTCGATCGCCCCGGTGTGGGACGGCAACGAGACCTGGCTGATCCTGGGCGGCGGCGGCCTGTTCGCCGCCTTTCCTCTCGCCTACGCCGTGTTGATGCCGGCGGTCTATACGCCGATCATCGCCATGCTGCTGGGCCTGGTCTTCCGGGGCGTGGCGTTCGAATACCGCTGGCGCACGGTGCGGGCCAAGCCCGTCTGGGACGTCGCCTTCTTCGGCGGCTCCCTGCTGGCCGCCTTCTCCCAGGGCGTCACCCTGGGGGCCATCCTGCAGGGGGTCGAGGTGTCGGGCCGCGCCTATGGCGGCGGCTGGTGGGACTGGCTCAGCCCCTTCAGCCTGCTGACCGGCGCCGCCGTCGTCGTCGGCTACGCCCTTCTGGGGGCCACCTGGCTGAACATGAAGACGGAAGGCGCGCTCCAGACCCACGCCCGCGCCCAGGCCTGGAAACTGGGTCCGGCGACCCTGCTGATGATCAGCGCGGTCAGCCTGGCCACCCCCTTCCTCGACGGCGAATACGCCCGGCGCTGGTTCGACTGGCCCGGCGTGCTTCTGACGGCCCAGGTGCCGTTGCTCGTTCTGATCGTCGCGGCCGCCTTCTTCTGGACCATGCGTCAGAAGCGTGAGGTCTGGCCCTTCCTGCTGTCGCTGGGCCTGTTCGCCGTCACCTTCGCGGGGCTGGGCGTCAGCGTCTTCCCCTACGCCGTGCCCGACGAAATCACCCTCTGGCAGGCCGCCGCCCCCGCCTCCAGCCAGATGTTCATGCTGGTCGGCGCCCTGATCCTGATCCCGATCATCCTGGCCTACACCGCCTATGCCTACTGGGTGTTCCGCGGCAAGGTCGGCGACGACGGTTACCACTGATGCGTCGCGGCTCCACAAACGGGCTCCGGCAGGGCCTTTGGTTCGTCGCCCTGTGGGGGCTGGGCGTGGGCGTCCTGGGCGTGATCGCCTATCTGCTGCGCGGCGTTCTCAAGCTGGCCGGCGGGTGAGGCCGCAGGCGCCGAACCGCTGGCCCTGGCCGCCGCTCATCACGGGCGGCGCCGTCCTTGTCGCGCTCCTCACGGCGCGTCTATGGTCCCCGCCCGCCCTCTTCACTGGCGCCTTCGCCGCCGGCGGCCTCCTGGTCGGGCTCGCCCTTGGTCTGGACCTCGGGGCCATGCTGGAGATGCGGCGGCGGCGCGCCAACATCCTGCCGCACCGGGCGGCGACCGCTCTGGTCACGACCGGTCCGTTCGCCTGGAGCCGCAACCCGATCTATCTCGCTAACGGGCTGCTTCTGCTCGGCCTCGGGGGCCTGTTCGACAACGCCTGGTTCTTCGTGGCCGCCCCGGTCGCCGCCTTCGCCACCGACCGTCTCGCCATCCGGCGCGAGGAACGACACTTGGAGGCCCTCTTCGGCGCGGCGTGGTCCGTGTACTTCGGCCGGGTGCGCCGCTGGCTGGGCCGGCGGATGACGTCGTGATCCCCTTTCGCCCGGCCCACAGACGCCTCTCTATCCCGTCGCTTCGTCACTACCGTGAGGTTACGGGGCGCGGCATGTGAACCAAGCAGCTATGCTCCGCTCATTACTCCGCAATCATCTCGTCAGGGGGCGCCTTATGACTGCCCCTCACTCCCACTCGATTACACAAATTACCCCAAGCCGCTGATCGGCTTGGGGTTTTTTCTCGCATATCGGTCGCCGGACCGATTGAATAACCGACAAACGGGAAGTATTCTGAAAACATTCAGAAAATTCTAAGCAATAACATTTGCGTGAATTCGTCATCTTTTGCGGTCTATCGGACTTTCTGAGCACCGAGATGCAATGCAACGAGTTCGATTCGCCTTGCCACTTTGCACCATCACTCGGACGTACACTGTATCTCATGCGCATGTTCGTCGTCGAGCTTACCGGCTCGATCGTATGGCGATAGCGACAAGCGTCGTCGATGCCTGTCATGCCGCGCTCGACGACCGGAATGCAAACGCCGCACTGGCTTTGCGGCCGACGGCGTCCTGATTTTCGACGACGGCGGGACTGGCCGATCGGTCTTTCGCCACGAGGACGACAGATGGCGGATTACGCACATCCGTTGGTCCTCGGACGCGGTGCCCTGATCTCGCGATCAGGCGGCGGGAGTCGCTGACGCTCCCTTCTGGGCGAGCCAGGCGTCGATCAGGGTGATTTCGCGCTCCTGAGCCGAGATTACCGCCTGGGCCAGGTTCCGCGCTTGGGCGTCCTTGCCTTGCGCGAGCTCCACACGGGCCATCGAGACGGCTGCGACGTGGTGACCTCGCATCTGCGTCATGAAGTCGATGTCCGCGTCCCCGGTGAAGGGAGGCATCGCCTCCATCAT
>CAYWDO010000003.1:0-27761 GCA_964456995.1 uncultured Brevundimonas sp. | reverse complement strand
GCGTCATGAAGTCGATGTCCGCGTCCCCGGTGAAGGGAGGCATCGCCTCCATCATGGTGTTCATCGAGGCCTTGTAGCCCTGGGTGGCGACGGAGTCGCCGGGCGCAGCCGCGGCCATGCCGCCCTCCATCGTGCCATGGGAGCCCGCCGTGGCGGCGGCCTCCGGCGCGGCCACGGCGGGCTCTTCGGCTTGCGGGGAACAGGCCGCGGACAGGGTGCAGGCGGCGAGGACGAGGCTGATGCGTTTCATGACGGCTCCTTGAGATCCCGACGGTAGCGACCAGGCGGTCTCGTTCGTTCCGTCGGCTCTACCGTCCGGCCCGCGCCAGGAGTTCGATCAACTCGCCGGCCTTGGCCTTACGATCCTCGGGATCGTCGCCGGTCATGGCCCCCATGACGCAGTGGTCGAGGTGATCCCGCAAAACTTCGGTCTCCACGCGATGGAGCGCGGCCCGGACGGCCTGCAACTGGGTCAGCAGGTCGACGCAATATCGATCGTCCTCGACCATGCGCGCGATTCCCCGCACCTGGCCTTCAATCCGGCTCAACCTGTTGAGGACCTTGGGTTTCGTATCGGTTTGCATCTGACCTCGCCTTCCAGAAGCCACATATACCCCATGAGGGTATCTTGCGATATACCCCCCACGGGTATATATGAGTATTTCGGTCAACCGGAGACAGCGACATGTCCACGCATCCTCACAATCATGCCTCGGGTCACGCCTGCTGCGGGGCGAAGGCCTTGGATGGCGCGGCTACGGTCAAGGATCCCGTCTGCGGCAAGTCGGTCGATCTCACGACTACCGCTCACCGAGCCAGTCATGGCGGTCAGGACTATTTCTTCTGCTCGGCGGGGTGCCGGACCAAATTCATCGGCGATCCGATGCGTTACCTGAACCCTCGCGTGGAGGCCGAGCCGGCCGTTCCCGGCGCCATCTACACCTGCCCGATGCACCCCGAGATCCGGCAGGAAGGCCCAGGCTCCTGCCCGATCTGCGGCATGGCGCTTGAGCCGGAGACGGTCACGGCGGAAGCCCCGCCCAACCACGAGCTGATCGACTTCACCAGACGCTTTTGGGTTGGTCTGGTCCTGACCCTGCCGGTCTTCGCCCTGGAAATGGGCGGACACCTGGCCAATCTCCACATGTTCATCCCGGGCCAGATGTCGAACTGGATCCAGTTCGCTTTGGCGACCCCCGTGGTTCTCTGGTGCGGCTGGCCCTTCTTCGAGCGCGGCTGGACATCGCTGCGCACCCGGCGGCTGAATATGTTCACCCTGATCGCCATGGGGGTCGGCGTGGCATGGCTTTACAGCGTCGTGGCCGTCGTCGCGCCAACCCTGTTCCCGCCCGCCTTCCTGAAGGCCGACGGAAGCGCGCCGGTGTATTTCGAGGCGGCGGCGGTCATCACCGTGCTGGTCCTCGTCGGGCAGATTCTGGAACTGCGCGCCCGCGAACAGACGTCGGGCGCGATCCGAGCCCTGCTGGACCTCACGCCCAAGACCGCGCGCCGAATCCGGGCGGACGGCGTCGATGAAGATGTCTCGCTTGACCAGATCGCCGTCGGCGACCGCCTGCGGGTAAGGCCCGGAGAGAAGATCCCGGTCGATGGCGAACTCCTGGAGGGTCGGGTCGCTGTCGACGAATCCATGGTGACCGGCGAGTCCATGCCGGTGACCAAGGATGTCGGCGACCGCGTCGTGGCCGGCGCGCTCAACAAGACCGGATCCTTCATCATGCGCGCCGACAAGGTGGGCGCCGACACCCTGCTGTCGCAGATCGTCCAGATGGTGGCCCAGGCCCAGCGCAGTCGCGCCCCGATCCAGCGGCTGGCCGATACGGTCTCCGGATGGTTCGTTCCCACGGTGATCGCGATCGCCCTGCTCGCCGCCGTCGTCTGGGGCCTGGTCGGTCCCGAGCCCCGTTTGTCCTACGCCCTGGTCGCCGCCGTTTCGGTGCTCATCATCGCCTGTCCCTGTGCGTTGGGTCTGGCGACGCCGATCTCGATCATGGTCGGGGTGGGACGTGGCGCCCACGCCGGCGTCCTGATCAAAAACGCCGAGGCGCTCGAACGCTTCGAGAAGGTCGACACTCTCGTTCTGGACAAGACCGGCACCCTGACGGAGGGCCGTCCGTCGGTAACGGCGATCCTGCCCGCCCTCGGCTTCGTTGAAGCCGACATCTTGCGTCTTTCGGCCAGCCTCGAGCGGGGCAGCGAACATCCGTTGGCCGACGCGATTGTCCGGGCAGCCAAGGACCGGGACATCCCCCTTACCGAGGCCGTGGACTTCGACAGCCCGGTCGGTCGCGGCGTTCGCGGGACGATTGAGGGCCGCCAGGTCGCCCTGGGCAACACCCGTTTTCTCGGCGAGCTTTCGATCGACGTCTCCGCGCTGGAGCCGAAGGCGGAGGCCCTTCGCCACGACGGCGCCACCGCCATATTCGTGGCGATCGACGGAAAGGCGGCCGGGGTCATCGGCATCGCCGATCCCATCAAGGCCACCACGCCGGCTGCGATCCTCGCGCTGAAAGCGGCCGGTCTGCGGCTGGTGATGATGACCGGGGACAACCGGACGACGGCCGAAGCGGTCGCGCGTCGCCTCGGCATCGACGAAGTCCAGGCGGAGGTTCTGCCGCAGGACAAGGCGTCTGTCGTTCAACAGCTTCGTTCGCAGGGTCGGATCGTCGCCATGGCGGGGGATGGCGTCAACGATGCCCCTGCCCTCGCCGCAGCCGATGTCGGCGTCGCCATGGGGGCGGGTTCGGACGTCGCCATCGAGAGCGCCGGCGTCACGCTGCTGGGCGGTGATCTGCAAGGCATCGTGCGCGCACGGCATCTGTCCCGTGCGGTGATGGGCAACATCCGCCAGAACCTCGTTTTCGCCTTCGGCTACAACGCCCTTGGCATCCCCGTGGCGGCTGGCCTGCTTTATCCCGTCTTCGGCTGGCTTCTCTCGCCTGCCCTTGCGGCGCTCGCAATGGCGCTCTCCTCGGTCAGCGTCATCGGCAATGCGCTGAGACTGCGCGCGGTGAGGCTTTAGCCAAGATAGGCAATCAACAGTCCGCCCACCCACCTAAGGGAGGAACCGGCTGTGACGGGCCGGATTGATTTAGACGCTGACCGCAGTCTCCAAGCATTCGCAGCGGCAGGCGATGACGAACTGAAATTTCTGAAGAGGATACGGACGATGTCTCATCAACAGATGGACCACGGCGGTCAAGGCAACGCTCGTGGACTTGGCCCTTACCGAAGCCTGTACCTGGAGTTGGCGCTCGACTTCGTCATCATGTACCTGGTCATGTACACGATGATCGCCACGCTCGGTCACTTCTATCTCAACCTGAACAACGTCTACATGACCCTGATGATGGTCGCGCCGATGGCGGTCCTCATGCTCGTCTTCATGCGGTCCATGTACCCGTCGCGCAAAACAAACCTGGCCATTGGCGCGGTCGCGGCCGTGATCTTCGTCGGCAGCTTCATCGGCATGCGCACCCAGGCGTTCGTTGGCGACGACGAATTCCTGCGATCGATGATCCCGCACCATTCCGGGGCCGTGTTGATGTGCGAGCAAGCCTCCCTGACAGATCCGGAGATCATCGCTTTGTGCGACGGCATCGTGCGTGGTCAACAGGCGGAGATCGCCCAGATGCAGGCGCTCCTCGAGAAGCGTCGCCGCTGACCCCGGCGTGCGGGGGAAGGCCTCAGCCGCCGCCCGCTTCCTCTTCATGAGGGACGCGGTCGTGTGGCGCGTAGAGAAGCAGAAGGCCGGGACCGGCCAAACGTCTGGAGACTGAGTATGCGTTACTTCCACCCCGCGCCCTTCATCGCCGTCGCGGCGGTCGTGGCCTTCGCCGCCGGACCGGCGGCGGCCCACGCTCGCCTGGTCAGCGCCACCCCGGCGCCCGACTCCACCGTGGCCGCGACCCGGACGCTGACCCTGACCTTCAGCGAACGCAGCGTTCCCGCCTTTTCCGGCTTCGACGTCGTCAATGCGGCGGGGGAGAAGATCGCGATCCGCACCTCGGTGGCCGAGGACGGCAGGACCCTCACGGGCGCGCTGGCTCGCCCGCTGGCCGCCGGCGCCTACCGTGTCGACTGGCGTATCGCGTCGAGCGACGGCCACCGCATGACGGGATCCTACGCCTTCACGGTGCGCTGACGCCGTGCTGGAAGTCGCGGTCATCGCGCTTCGCTGGCTTCAATACGGCGGCGGCGTCGTCCTTCTCGGCGCGCCGCTGTTCCTTCTCTACAGCTTCAAAGACGCCGACGCGCCGAACCTGGAATGGTCGCGACCGACATTGCGCCTCGCCGCGATCATCGTCGCGCTCGGCTCGCTCGCCGCCCTGGTGGCACAGACGGCCGTCATGGCGGGGTCGCTGGGCGAAGCCGTCAAACCCGCGTCCCTGTCCTTCATGGTCACCGGCACGGCCCTGGGCATGGCGATGGTCGTGCGGGCCGCCGCCGCCTTGCTTGGGCTCGTCGCCTTGGTCGCCCTGAAACCCGGTCGCGCGCTCTGGAGCGTGACGGCCGCCTTGGGTCTGATGGTGGCCGCCAGCTTCGCGTGGACGGGTCACGGCGCGGCCACCGAGGGCCCTGGCGGGCCCCTCCATCTTGTCGCCAACATCATTCACGCGGTGGCAGCGGCCTTGTGGCTGGGCGCCTTGGCGGCGTTGACGGCCCTGCTTCTGCGCCGAGCCGGTCCGGACGACCTTGCAATCCATCGCGCCCTGCATGGCTTCGCCGGCCTTGGAACGCTCGCGGTCCTGTTGCTGGTGCTGACCGGTCTCGTGAACAGCTGGTTCCTGATCGGTCCCGAGCGCGTGGCGTCGATCGCGGGCAACCTCTACGGCCAGCTTCTGGTCGCCAAGCTCGTCCTCTTCGGTTTGATGCTTGCGCTGGCGGCGAGCAACCGGTTCCGGCTGACGCCGACACTGGGCTCTGCGCTGGAGACGGGCCAACCCTCCGTCGCCGCCATGAGCGCGCTCCGGCGCAGCCTGTTGATCGAAACGGGTCTGGGACTCGCCCTGATCGGCGTCGTGGCGGTCATGGGAACCCTGCCGCCCCCGGCGTCTCTGTAGGCTCGATTGCAATGATCAAAATGAGATCGTCGCTCCGCCGACCGTTGAAGTATGATCAGACAATGCCGTTCCTGCGTCATGACCTCGTCCGACTGACGACCGCGCTGCTCGCGGCGTTTGCCATGCTGTTCGTGTCCACCGCTTCGATCGCCTGCGAAGCTCCGGTCGATCCGGATATGGCGTCCATGTCGATGAGCGGCGACGGCGCCCCGTGCGAGCCGAAGACCGTCAGGATCTCGTGCCATAAGGCGTGCCTGGCCATCTGCCAGGGCCTCGTCCCCCAGAGCGGCGAACCCACCCCTGCACGGGTCTATGCATCCGTCCGCTATCCATCCCTTGATACGCGGCATGCCGATTTCACCGCGGAGGCGGACGACCCGCCCCCGCGACGCTGATCCTGTTGAAGAAGACCGAACTCATTCAATCAAACAGAGATCAAAACCATGAAACGCACGCTCACCATCGCAGCCCTGGTGCTGCTGGCTTCCGGTTCAGCCGCCTTCGCGGCCGCGCCGGACGCCGTGGCGCAGGCCGTATGCGCTTGCTGCGACGCTATCGCAGCCTGCGCGGAAGCCTGCGCCTGCTGCTGATCTTATGATCGGGGACGCCCGCCCGCGACGGCGGGCGTCTTCTCGATGTTCCTCACCGACGTCGCAGGGCAGGCGACCCGCTGCCGCGGGCCTGAGCGTCAGCCGGGCGCGCGCGACGACCAGTGAATGTGGTGGATGCGCCAGCCGTCGGCATGGCGTTTGAGCACCATCGTTTCCGTCGTCAGGCGGTCTACGGCGCGGCCGTTGAATTGGCCCGTGGTGCGGCCTTCGCTGGCGATCCAGGCGATGTCCCCGTCGGCCCATCCCGATCTGCGCGTCACCGTCGCTTCAGAGGCGGCGGCGAAGGCGGCGTCCGAGCCCAGGTGATGGGACGCATACTCGTCGCGTGATCGCTCCGCGCCACCCTCCTCGAAGATCATCACATCCGGCGCCATCAGGGCCAAGGCGCCGGCCGTGTCGCCGGCCTTCAGGGCGACGTGAAAGGCGTCGACGGCCTTCGCCGCGTCCGCAGCTTCCGCGGCGACCGAGCCGGCGGCCTGGGCATGCCCGTGGGCGTGGTCCTGGGCGAAGACGGGGGTTGCCGAAAGCACGGCGAGCGACAGGACGAGGGCGAGAGAGGTGCGGGACATGGCGAACTCCGGACTGTGGGTGATCTGAACGGGCTGAGCGCGATCTGCGTCAGGCCGGCGGGTTGTGGCGGGCGAACACGCGGGTCGCGCCCGAGCGAAGCACCAGCAGGGTGTCGTAGGGCTCCTTGTGCCCCTGCGGCGTCTCCATGCCGGGCGAACCGAGCGGCATGCCCGGGACCGCGACGCCCACCGCTGCCGGTCTCTCGGTCAGCAGTCGAATGACGTCCGGGGCCGGCACATGACCCTCGACCAGATAACCCTCGATCAGACCGGTATGACAGGAGGCGAGCGCGTCCGGCATGCCGCGGCTGCTCCGGACCGATTGAAGGCTGGGAAGGACGGTGATGGTGGTGGTGAAGCCCGCCTGGCGCATGTGCGCGATCCAGGCGTCGCAGCAGGCGCAGGTGGGCGTCTTGAAGACCGTGAGGTTTCTGGACGGACGGGTCTGGGCGCAGGCGGACCCGCCCATGCCGATGAAGACGGCCGCGCCCATGAGTAGACGACGGTTCAGATTGGCGGGTTTCAAAAGGGTTCTCCCTGATCGCTGTGGACGGATCGCTGCGCCTCGACAGGGTCGGCGCGCTGCGGCGCCAGCCGCGCCCGCAACCACCGTCGGCCAGGCTGCTCGACGAAGACATGGATGGCGGCCGCGGCGGCGAGCGTCAACACAAGCATGGCGGCCAGTTCGACCAGGCCCATTCGATAGTCGGCGCCCCAGCCGGAGAACGCCTGCGCCGCATTGCGCCACACCATCAGGATGGGGATGTGGACGAGATAGAGGGCGAACGACGCTTCGCCGGCGAACAGAAGGACGGGGTGAGACAGGAAGGTCCGGACCGGAGCCTTGGCCAACAGGGCGAGCGACAGGATGAAGGAACCGGCCGCCGCCACGATGACCCGGTCGTCGGCGCCGATCTGCATGAGCGTCAGCAGCAGGGTCGTGGCGACCAGGGCGCCCATGAGGGACATTCGCGGCGAAGGCGTCCAGCGCTGACCGAGATAGTAGAGGCCAATGCCGTAGAGGAATTCGGGAATGATGCGCAGGATCCCGAGGCTGTCCTCGGCGCGAGGCAGCATCCGGCCGAACCAGGCGCGGTAGAAGGCGTCCAAAGCGACGAAAAACAGCATGGCGAGTGCAATCAGGACCCACGGCCTGGCCCGCAGCCGGAGCGCGAGGGCGGCATAGGCGGGGAAGGCCAGATAGGCGAACCACTCCGCCGACAGCGACCAGGCCGGTCCGTTCCAGAGCGCCATGCTCTCGCGCGGGAACCACGCCTGTACGAGCAGAAGGGTGCCCGCGAAGTCGACGGGATTAAACCGGCCAGGCTCCAGCCCGACGCCGAACACCGGCGCGATCAGCACCAGCCCAAGCATGGCCAGGAGGATGAACAGGTGAGCCGGATAGATCCGGGCCAGGCGCGCCGCCAGGAATCGACCGTAGTTCGGGGCCCGGTCTCCCTGCAGGTAGACGTGGGTCAGGATGAAGCCCGACAGGATGAAGAAGACATCCACGCCCAGGCGCGCGCGGTTCAACAAGCCCGCGCTCTCCGCCGGGAGCGTCCAGTAGAGCTGGAAGTGGAACAGCACGACGCCGAGGGCGAGAAAGAACCTCACGCCCGTGAGCGGATCGAGCACGTCGGGGAATGGAACCCGCGTGGGCCCTGCTCTGTCGCTCACGTCTTTTCCCCGGACGACAGGGCGCGTCCCGGTCGTTCTCTGGTATCTACGCGGGCGACGGCTCGTCCCCTCGTGAGGGGACCGGAAGGCCGGCGCGTATGGCAGATGGGGCGTGACGCAGGTGCTCAATGACCGACGACATGAATGAACTGATCGCAGCGGTCGGGCCGGGCGACGCCGGCCGGCTGGTCGGAATGGAAGACGCGGTCTGGGTGCGGATCGGCGAACGCAAGGAGCGCGCCCGCATGGGTCAGGTCCGGGTCGCGGCCGTTGCATTCGCGCTGGTGATCGGCGTTGCGAACGGAGGGCTGATGCTCATGGCTCCGCGGCCGGAGCCGTCCGAGATGCGGATTTTCACCGTCTCGGCGGGCTTGTCGCCTCTCTCCGGCCTGGACGTTCGGGGATGAGGGCCGCCTGGAAGTCGATCGTTATCACGGCCATCCTGGCCGCGCTGGCCAGCGGCGCGGCGACCTGGGCGAGCGCGACCTGGGTCATGCGGGAGCGGCAGCCGCCAAGCCTGCACAGCGTCGTCCATGAGAAACTCGACCTGAGCCCTGAGCAGGATCGACGGCTCGATGTGGTCGAAGCCCGGTTCGCCGCTCAGCGGCCGGCGCTCGAAGCGGAAATGCGCGCGGCCAATCGCGAACTGGCGGCCGCCATCGCCGCCAGTGACGGCGACACGCCCCAGGTCCAGGCCGCGGTCGATCATTTCCACGCCGCCATGGGCGATCTGCAGAAGGCGACAATCACCCATGTGTTCGAGATGCGATCCGTCCTGACCCCGGCGCAGGCCGAGGTGTTCGACGCCGCGGTCGTCGAGGCCCTGCACGACGACGCCGGCTAAGCGGCGCGCGTGTGTGCCGAGCAGAGCATCGAGGCCCGTGCGGCGACCGGAGACCGGGCCGCCTTCACCGCCTTGATGGCCGCCACAAAGGCCGATCTCTACCGGTTCGTGCGCCGCTATGTCGGCGACGAGTCCGAAGCGCATGACGTGCTTCAGGAAAGCTATGCGTCCGCCTGGCTCGCCCTGCTGCGGTATGATCCGGCGCGGCCGTTCGACGTCTGGCTTCGCTCCATCGCCCTCAACAAATGTCGAGACTGGGGCCGGCGGCGCGCGGTCCGCCGGGTCGTGCGCGGCGTCATGGGCCTGGAGGCGCCCGAGGCGGCGGCGGTGGGCGACGATGCGCCGTCACCCGAGACACGGCTGGACGATCAGCGCAGGGCCGAAGCTCTGCAACGCGCCTTGCGGGACCTTCCCGACGCCCTGAAGGGGCCGCTTCTGCTCGCCACGCTCGAGGGACGGTCTCACGCCGAGATCGCCTCGATCCTCGGTATTACGCCCAAGGCGGTCGAGACCCGCGTCGCCCGCGCCCGCAAGACCTTGACGGCGGCTTTGGCCCAAGCTTCCGGCGGAAACGCTTGACCTTGCCCTGATGGGAAGATGCACAAGCTGCAATCCCGACGTCTGCGGCATCCTGACGCGAGGGATACGCCGCCCGGCCGCGTATCTGAACGAACGGCTGAATAGCCCGACCAAGGAATTTCTCGCCTATGTCCACGCCCCGCCTCGATCGCCGAACGCTTCTCCGTGGCGCAGCCGCCGGCGGCGGGCTGCTGGGCCTGCAGGGTCTGCTCCCCGCCTGGGCGCAAACCGGATCGGCGGGACTGCGGGCGGATCTTCCGACGCTGACGGGACCGAACATCGACCTGACCGTCGGACACACGCCCTTCACCGTGGGCGGCCGCACCGGCCATGCGGTGACCATCAACGGCGTTCTGCCGGCGCCGCTGCTACGCCTTAGAGAAGGCCAGAACGTCCGGCTAGCGGTGACCAATACGCTGGACGAGGACACCTCAATCCACTGGCACGGCCTGCTCGTCCCGTTCCAGATGGATGGCGTGCCCGGCATCAGCTTCCCCGGCATCCGGGCGCGTGAGACCTTCGTCTACGAGTTTCCGATCAAGCAGTCGGGCACCTTCTGGTATCACAGTCACTCTGGCCTACAGGAGGCGATGGGTCACTACGGCCCAATCGTGATCGACCCGGCGGGCGCCGATCCGGTCGCCTACGACCGCGAGCATGTGCTGGTCCTGTCGGACTGGAGTTTCATGCATCCGCACGAAATCCTGGCCAAGCTGAAGAAGAGCCCGGGTTACTTCAACCAGCAGCGCACCACGCTGGCGGGGCTCATGGACGGCAGCGACCGCATGAGCCTGGAGGAACGGCGCATGTGGGGCCAGATGCGGATGGACCCGCGCGACATCCTCGACGTCAGCGGGTCGACCTACACCTATCTGATCAACGGCCATGGACCGCAGGAGAACTGGACCGGCCTGTTCCGGCCCGGCGAGCGGGTGCGGCTGCGCATCATCAACGCGTCGGCCATGTCCATCTTCAACGTTCGCATCCCGGGCTTGCCGATGACCGTGGTGCAGGCCGACGGCGAGAACGTGCGCCCGGTCGAGACGGACGAGTTCCAGATTTCGGTCGCCGAGACCTACGACGTCATCGTCCAGCCGACCGAGGACCGCGCCTACACCATCGTCTCCGAAGCCATCGACCGGTCCGGCATGGGCCGGGCGACCCTGGCGCCGCGCCTGGGCATGACCGCCGAGGTCCCTCCCCTGCGAGAGGTCCCGAACCTCACCATGCGCGACATGGGCATGGGCGGAATGGATCACGGCGCGATGGGCGACATGTCCGGTATGGACCATGACGCGATGTCCGGCATGGACCACGCCGCTCCGACCCAGAACGCGCCCGCAGCCGGCGAGATGGCCGGGATGTCCATGTCGGGCATGAACATGCGCGATCCCGAGAACGCTCCGCCCGACATGGCGGTGGGCGTCGGCGTCGATGCGATCGCCATGGACCCCGCCAACCGTCTGGGTGAGCGTCCGATCGGTCTCACGACCGTCGATCATCGCGTCCTCGTCTACACCGACCTGGTGTCGCTCCAGCCGAACAAGGACCCGCGCCCCCCGTCTCGGACGATGGAGATCCACCTGACCGGCAACATGGAGCGGTTCATGTGGGGCTTCGACGGCCGAAAGTTCAGCGAACTGGTCGAACCGATCCGCTTCGAGCGCAACGAGCGGGTGCGGGTGACCCTGGTCAACGACACCATGATGGCCCACCCGATCCATCTGCATGGTCATTTCTTTGAACTGGTGACCGGCGGACCGGCCGGGCACCAGCCCCTCAAGCACACGGTCAACGTCGCGCCCGGCGGCAAGGTGACCTTCGATCTGACCGCCGACGCGCCCGGTGATTGGGCCTTCCACTGCCACATGCTGATGCACATGCACGCCGGCATGTTCAATGTTGTGACGGTGCGGCCCATGGACGGAGCTGCGTCATGAACCGCCTCGCCGTCGCCCTCGCCCCGCTGGTGCTCGCCGCCAGCGCCTTCAGCGCCCAGGCCCAGGACCCTCACGCGGGCCACACGATGCCGGCGACCGCGGCGCCGACACGCCCCGCGCCAGCACCGCGGCCCACGCCACAGGCGCCGGCCCGACCGGCGCAGGATCCGCACGCCGGTCACGTCATGCCGCCCGCGCAGACGCCGCCCGCCGCGGATCCGCATGCAGGCCACCAGATGCCGGCGCAGCCCGCGCCCGTAGACCCGCACGCGGGACACCAGATGCCGGCGGCGACGCCCGGCCAGGCTGATCCGCACGCGGGCCACGACATGTCGGCCATGTCGCCCGCGCAGACCGACCCTCACGCCGGGCATGACATGTCGACCATGAGCATGGGGCCGCCCGATGTGGCGACCAGCGCCGACAATCCCGGCCGTCCTCCGGAGGACCCGCTCCCGGCCGCCGCCCTGGCCGGCCCTGCCCACGCCGCCGATCTCGTCTTCGGCGCCGAGGCCATGGCCGCCTCTCGCCGGACCCTGATTCACGAAAACGGCGACGTCCGCACCACGGCCGTCATTCTCGATCGCCTCGAAGCCGGCTTCGGCGACGACGGCGAGACCTACCTCTGGGACGTCCAGGGCTGGACGGGCGGCGACATCAATCGCTTCTGGTGGAAGTCCGAGGGCGAAGGCGACTTCGGCGGCGAGCTCGAGGAGGCTGAAGTCCAGGCGCTCTACAGCCGCGCGGTCACGCCCTTCTGGGACGTTCAGGCCGGCGTGCGTCAGGACTTCCGGCCCGACGGCGAGGACACCACGCATCTGGTCCTCGGCCTGCAGGGCCTGGCGCCCCATTGGTGGGAAGTCGACGCCGCCGCCTTCCTGTCGACCGACGGCGACCTGACCGCCCGCGTCGAGGCCGAATACGACCAGCGCATCACCCAGCGCCTGATCCTTCAGCCCCGCCTCGAAATCGACGCTTCAGCCAGCGACATTCCGGAACTGGAGATCGGTTCGGGCCTGTCCTCGATCGAGGCGGGCCTGCGACTGCGCTACGAATTCCGCAAGGAGTTCGCCCCCTATGTCGGCATCGAGTGGAGCCGCGCGTTCGGCGATACCGCCGACTACATCGAGGCCCGAGGCGGCGAGACCGACGACACCCGCTTCGTCGTCGGCCTCAAGGCCTGGTTCTAACCGAAGGAGACCACCCCATGATGATCCGCACTCTCGTTGTCACCGCCGCCCTCGCGTTCGCTGGCGCCGCCGCCGCCCAGGACCCGCATGCGGGTCACGCTATGCCGGCCCAGGCCGCTGTGCCCCAATCTGGCATCACGACCGTCCCTGCGAATGGCGCGATGACCCAGGGGTCGCCCGAGCGGTTCAGCGTCACCTTCCCCCACGCCATGGTCCTCAAGACCGTCGCCCTCTCCGCCGAGGGGCAGGCTCCGGTCGACGTCACTGTCCCCGCCGCACCGGCCGCCGCCACCGTCGGCGTGGCTCTTCCGCGCCTCGCGCCGGGCACCTACACTGCCGCCTGGACCGCCGAAGGCCCGGACGGTCACAAGATGTCCGGCTCCGTCAGCTTCATGATTCACTAGGAGAACGACGATGAAAGTTTCCAACCTGCTGGCCGCCGCCGGCGCGATCGTGACCCTGAGCGCCGGCGCGGCCCTCGCCGCCGAGGGCTGCGAGTGCTGCAAGGACATGGCCGCGGACGCCGCGATGACGTGCTGCGACGAGATGAAGACCGAGCCCGCCCCGGCCGAACCGGCGCCGCCCGCCCCGGCGCCGTCGGATGCGCCCGCGCCTCAGGGCCACGCCGACCACAACTGATCGTCGCATCGATGGTTTCCGGCGGTTTCCCGTGGGGGAGCCGCCGGACGCCTCAGTTCTGAATCAGGCGGATCAAGTTTCCGTCCGGGTCGATGAGCGCGCCGATCCGCAGTCCCGACTCCTCAAGCTTCGGCGCGTGCAGGCGGGGGTGGCCCCAGCTGGTTTCCGGCAATCCTGAAACGACGCACCCTGCGTAAAACCCGTCCAGGTCGTCCAGCCGCAGGCAGCAGCCGAAGTTGCTGGTCAGCGGATCCACGTCCGGATGCGGGAAGAACTCCAGCGTCAAACCGCCTCTTTTCAGGATCATCCAGCCTTTGTCGCGCCAGTCCTGGTCGAAGCCCAGTCGAGTGTAGAACTGGGACGTAACTTCGAAATCCCGCGACGGTAGGTTGGGCGTGGCGTGGTCGGTCACGGCGAACTCCGGGAATGCAGCAATGCCGCCGTAGCCTAGCCGCAACACCCCTTGCCATCTACCTGGATCGGCGGACACGGCACGTCGGCATAGGAGCAGAACACGCAACAGTCGCCGGGTAGGGGCTTCAGCTTCACGCCGCAGCCGAGACAATCGTAAAACCAGATGCAGGCGTCGGTGGGCATGGTCTCCGTCGCAACATGACCGCAATCCGGGCAGGTCAGCGTCGAATCCAGAACGATGGCCGGGGTCATCGCATGGCCGCCAGTCGCGGCATGACCCACGGCTCGATGTACGGCTGCCAGGCCATGGAAAGGACGATCAGCAGACTGGCGATCACCAGCAGCCAGAAGGCGAGCCGCGAAGGGTGGCGGCAGGCCCCGTCTTTCCGACACATCCGCAGGCGACGCCAATGCAGCAGCCAGCCCGCGGCCAGGATGACGGCGGCCAGAAGCGTCAGCCAGTTCCGCGCACCCGCGATGACCGCGGCGCCGGCGAAGGATACGCCCGCCACGGACAGAGCCAGAGGCAACACACAGCACGCGGCCCAGGCGAACACCGAGGCGACACCGCCGAGGGCGGCCGAGGCGCTGACGGCGACCTCGGGCATGCGGGGCCGGTCGTAATCGATGGCCATGGGACCTCCCGTTCGATTTCTGCTACAGGCTACAACCCGTAGCCGCTACGGGATCAAGAGCCATGTCCGCACGAAGTTTGACGATCGGGCGCCTCGCTGACAGCGCCGGGGTGAACCTGGAAACGGTGCGCTACTACGAACGTATCGGGCTGATGCCCGCGCCGGCCCGGACCGAGGGCGGCCACCGCAGCTATGAGCCGGAACACGCCCAGCGTCTGCGCTTCATCCGCCGGTCGCGCGAACTGGGCTTCGGCATCGACGCCATTCGGCGCCTGATCGCGCTGAGCGAGCCGGGCGTTCAGGCGTGCTGCGAAGTCCGCGACATGGCCCAAGACCACATCGCCAGCGTGGACGCCAAGATCGAGGATCTGCAGAGGCTACGGAAAGTGCTGAGGCAGGCTGTGGCCGACTGCAGTGAAGGCGGACGGGTTAGGTGCCCGGTGATTGATGAGCTGGGCTCGAGCTAGCGTCGAAGATACGACCCTGTGCCGATGACAGCGGTCAGCCTCAGTGCCGTGAAGGCCTGATCGACGCGGCCGCCTCGCGGCAAGCATCTTCGCAACGCCGGCATTCTTCGGCGCAGATACGGCAATGCTCGTGCATCTCGGCGTGCTTCTCGCACTCGATGGCGCAGTCGGCGCAAGCCTCGGCGCAGGTCTCGAGCATGCGCTTGATCAAGGCCTCGTTGCTGCCGGCGCGCCGCACGGCGAGCCCGGCCGTAGCCAGACAGACATCGGCGCAGTCGAGATCGAGCCGGATGCACTGGGTCAGGTCCCTGACCATCTCCTCGGCCAGGCAGGCGTCAGCGCAGATGCGGCATACGGCGGCGCAGCCGTAGCCCGCTTCGATCGCGCGAATGAGGCTGTCGTTCACGCTGCCGCGTACGTCGGGGTGGGTGCTGATCATTGGTTGGATTTGCATCGGAGGCTCCCTCGGGTGATCGGGATCCAACCCCGGCGCCGGGACGATGTTCCGAACGGCGACGCCTCCCGACCTCGTCAAACCCGTACTTCGCCGAGCCGAGATCATGTGGAAATGCGGTGGACCGGACATCAGGGGCCGGCCGGCGACCTCAAGCTCACATGCATTCGACCACGGATCACTGAACCGCTTGCGATTTGGATCTCAGCACTTGCCCGCGAGAGTTCATCTACAATCGGCGGCGCAACCGAGATTGTGGGGTCGGCGGGCTCCGGACAGAGAGGCGCTGGTCTTGAGCCAGGGACGTAATGCGTCGGCCCGGGCGCGCCGGGCCGGCCTCGTCCTCGCTGCCCTCGAGGGCCGAAGGCTCGTCTTCGCGAGCGGGCCCGCGCGAAAAGTCAGCCTGTTGGTCGCGCGCGCCGTGTTGCGCCTTATACGGCCGGGCGGAGGCCGTTGCCGCTCACATGCAGTTTTTGGCGCCTTCGGGGTCCCGCAAGCGTCTGCGGGCTAGCTCTCGACGCCACGGTTCGCCGCAGCGGACGCTTCGCCTCCGGCTTCCGCCGGCTCCTCAATCCCGTCGCCCATGACCATTCCGCGGGGATCAGCGCTTGCGTGACCGGCCTCGTACGGTCGCGATACGTCAGCGAAGGCATGGTTGCGAGACCCCGGGCGCCTCAGGCGAACGGATTCGCTTGGCCGCGCCGGCCGAGCAGGGGGCTGTGTCCTGCCCGGGCGGGTGCGGGCCTTCTACCAGAGGTTCCGCTGCGATATGGGCGGGCTTAGCCGGCGCTCCACGCCTGGGCGACGTCAGGTCAGGGCGCGACAACTGCGCCCGTCGCCAAACCGGCCCGCGCCCGCCATGGTGGGATTTGGACTCCCAAGGAGCGCTCACTTTGGTTCAAACTCGCCCGCGCTTGTCCCGCCGGACCCTCGTGTTCGGCCTGCCCCTGGTCGCCGTGGCCGGCCCGGCCCTCGCCGCGCCCCCGAAACGGATGATCGCCTACAAGACGCCATGGTGCGGCTGCTGCGGCGGCTGGATCGCCCACATGCGCCAGGCGGGCTGGATCGTCGAGGTCGTCGAGCGCGAGGATCTCGCCCCGATCCGGGCCCGGCATGGCATTCCGGACCGCCTCGCCTCGTGCCACACAGCGGTGGTCGGCGCCTACGCCATCGAGGGCCATGTTCCGTCGAGCGATGTCGAGCGGCTGCTCGGCGAACGCCCCGCCGCCCGCGCACTAAGCGCGCCCGGCATGCCGGCGGGCTCGCCGGGCATGGAGGCCGCCGGGCGCGAACCCTATGCGACCGTCCTGATCCTCAACGACGGTTCGACCCGCGTGTTCGGTCGCCACAACGGGGCCTGAGAAGGCGCACCGCCGGCAGTCACGACGGTTGACGACGCGGCGTCCAGCGCAGCAGGCGCATGGCGTTGGCGGTGACCAGGACCGTGGCTCCGGTGTCAGCGAGGATGGCGGGCCACAGGCCCGTCACCCCGATCACGGTGGTGACCAGGAACACCGCCTTCAAGCCTAAGGCGATGGTGATGTTCTGCCGGATATTGCCCATCACTCCGCGGGACAAGGCGATCATGTCGGGAATGTCCCTGACCCGGCCGTGCAGGACGGCGGCGTCCGCCGTCTCCAGGGCCACGTCGGTGCCGCCGCCCATGGCGATGCCGACATCCGCCTGGGCCAGGGCCGGGGCGTCGTTGATGCCGTCCCCAACCTTGGCGACCACCAGACCCTCGGCCTGAAGCGCCTTGACGATCACCAGCTTGTCCTGCGGCAGCAGCTCGGCCCGGGGCTCGATGCCCAGCGCGGCTGCGACCGCCTCCGCCGTGCGGCGGTTGTCGCCCGTCAGCATGACGGTGCGGATGCCCCGCCCCTTGAGGTCAGCCAGCCCCTGGACCGCGTCGGGCCGCGCCTCGTCGCGCATGGCGAGGAAGCCGGCGACGCCCTCCTCGACGACAAGGACGGAAACCGTCTTGCCCTCGGCGTTCAGAGCGGCGATGGTCGCGTCCTGCGCCGGCGTGATCGGCGCGCGTCGGGCCGCGGCCAGCGGCGAGCCGAGGAAGATGCGTTCGCCGCCGACCTCGCCTTCTACGCCCTCCCCCGCAATGGCCTGGGTGGCCGATGACGGCGGCGCCGTGATCTTATCCGCCTCGGCTCGGGCGAGGATGGCGAGGGCGAGCGGATGGCTCGATCCCGTTTCCAGCGCGGCCGCCAGCGTCAGCAGGAGGGAGGCGTCCCGCGTTCCGGCGACGACGTCGGTGACGACGGGCTTGCCGGCGGTCAGGGTCCCCGTCTTGTCGAAGGCGATCGCCGTGATCTTGCCCAGCGTTTCCAGCACGGCCCCGCCCTTCATGAGCAGGCCGCGCCGGGCGCCCGCCGACAGGCCGGCGGCGATGGCGGCCGGGGTGGAGATGACGAGGGCGCAGGGGCAGCCGATCAGCAGCACGGCGAGACCCTTGTAGATCCATTCGCTCCACGTCCCGCCGAACAGCAGCGGCGGCGTGACCGCGACGAGGGCGGCGAACACGAGCACGCCCGGCGTGTAGATTTTCGAGAAGCGGTCGATGAAGCGTTCGGTCGGCGATTTCGATTCCTGCGCCTCCTCGACGAGACGCACCACCCGGGCGATGGTGTTGTCCGAGGCCGAGGCCGTCACGCGCACCCGCAGGACGCTGCCGCCGTTAATCGTGCCGGCGAACACAGGATCGCCCACGACCTTGCGCCTGGGCACGCTCTCGCCCGTCACCGGGGCCTCGTCGAGGTCTCCCGCGCCCTCGATGATCTCGCCGTCCGCCGGAACGCGGTCTCCGGGCCGGACCAGGATGATCGCGCCCACCGCCACGGTCTCGGCGGCGACCTCCGTGGTCACCCCGTCCGCCTCGACGAAGGCGGTCTTGGGCACGAGGGCGGCGAGCCCCTGGATGCTCTTGCGCGCGCGTCCGGCCGCCACCCCTTCGAGCATCTCGCCGACCAGGAACAACAGGACGACGGCGGCGGCCTCTTCCGCGGCCCCGATGAAGACGGCGCCGACGGCGGCGATGGTCATCAGCATTTCGATGGAGAAGGGCGTGCCGTGGCGCGCCGCCGAAAAGGCGCGCGACGCGATCGGAATCAGCCCCACGGCCAGGGCGGCGAGGAAGGCGTATCGTTCGAGGGAGGGGAACAGCGTGCCCAGTCCATAGGCGGACAACAGCGCCAGGCCGCAGAGCGCGGTGAGGCGGGCCTTGCCGGTCCACCACCACGGGGCGCCCCCGGCCCGGGCGGCCGCCGGAGGTGGGCCCGCCGCCGCAGCGACGGCTCCGGACGTCGGCGCGGCCGCTTCTCCGCTGTAGCCGAGGTTGCGCAGTTGCTGCAGGACCGCCTCGTCGGCGAGGTCTCCGCCATGCCGGATCTTGAGCACGCCGGTCTGCACCGCCACCGAGACGTCCTCGACGCCCGGCAGCCTGCGGATCGCCGTGTCGATCTTGCGGCCGCAGCTGGCGCAATCCATCCCGGTGACCCGGTATCGGCTTTCGAGGGGTTGCGCCGTCATGTCTGTTCCTTGTGATCTCTATAGGGCAAGGCTACCTCCTCCAGCGACTGTAGGTGCAAGCTAAAAAATGAGCCCGCCGTTCCCTTGGAGTGGAGAGCGCCGTCCGACGAACCCTGGAGGCGGGCCCAGCCCCTCGATGACCTCGCCTTGTCCGCACGACCGTGAGACCGCGCCGCCAACGGCCGCACAGGTGGAACGCGCCCTGGACGCTGCCGCCGCCAGCGTCGCCGCCACCGGGGATAAGCTGACGCGCCCCCGGCGCAGGGTGCTGGAGCTCCTGCTCGTCGCGGGCGCTCCGGCTAAGGCCTATGATCTCGTGGCGACGTATCACCAGGATGCTCGCGTCGCGAAGCCGGCTACGGTCTATCGGGCGCTGCAGTTCCTCGAAACTCACGGTCTGATCCATCGTCTTTCCAGCCTCAAGGCCTATGTGGCCTGCGATCCCGAACGCCTCGGTTCGCCTGCGGTTTTTCTTCTGTGCGACTGTTGCGGCTTCTGTCGCCAGATCCCTTCGTCCGGCATGGCGTCGCTGGGCGCGGCCGCGACAGCGGCGGGCTACGAGATCGAACGGATCACGCTCGAAGGCCAGGGTCTGTGTCCGGCCTGCCGCCCGCAGCGCCCCGGCGCGGCCCGGGATCTGGCCCCCCAGACAGAGCCGGAGGCGGCCGCGGGGGTCCGGGCCCACAAGCACTGAGCCGCGCCCCTGATCAAGCCCGGGGCGGGTCGATGGCGGCCTGCCCCGGGCGCCCGGGCGCGGCGACGCCGGGGCCGCCCAATTCCACGGCCCGTTCCGTGGCGGCGGCCGACCTTCGGGTCGACCCCGGTCGTCGGGACGGACTAAGCCAGGTCTGGACCGGTCGGTCGAAGCCGTAGCGAAACACGGCGGCGGCCACGAACGCCCCGACCAAGCCGATGGCCCACAGGACCCAGCGAACGTCGGACGACCAGGCCTCCTGTCCAAGGGCGTCGAGCAGGCCGAACCAGACGATGCGGCTCACCTCATTGGTGAGGAACATCGAGAACGACATTAGGGCCAGATGCTCGATCAGCCGTGAAGGACTGCGCACCGGCACGGCGCCGGCGGCCCAGATGATCACGGTCATCAGGCCCAGCGACAGCAGGCTGAAGGCGCCGAAGGCCTGCAGCCCCACGAGCGCGAAGGCGGCGGCGAGGCCGATCGCCCTGGCCCGGTGTGGCGCGACACAGACCCGCGAACCGTAGAAGGCCGCCGCGACCCCGAGCAGGAAGAGCGGCAGGGCGCGCAGGATGCCGTAGCGCATCGGCAGGCGGTAGATCGGATCGCCGAGCCACAGCGAAGCGGCGATATCGGCGGCGACGACGAGGAGCGTCGCGCCGATCACCACTGCGACCGGCGGCCAGCGCCACAGAGCGCGGCAGATCCAGGGCAGCAGGAGATAGCAGCCGATCAGAGCCGAGAGGGTCCAGGTCGGGGCGTTCCACCCCTGCCCGCCCGGCACGCCATAGGCCTGGACCAGTAGCACCTGCGCGGGCAGTTGCGACCAGTCGAACCAGCGCGGATTGCTGGGCGCGATCCCGGCCAGGGCGGCGCCGCCGACGAGCAGCACCAGAACGAGGCTGACCGCCAGGTGGGCCGGAATGACCCGCAGCAGGCGCTGGCGCGCATAGGCGCGCAGCGAGGCCTGTCCGGACGCGAGGCGATCACCGTAGATGCGGGCCAGGACATAGCCGGAGTCGATGATGAAGAAGTCGGTGAGCAGATAGCCGCGCTCGAAGACTGGATGCAGTTGTCCGAGAGGCACAGGCGCGGCCTCGCGGAAATGGTAGAGGATGATCAGCGCCCCTACGATAAAACGCAGCGCGTCCAGCCAGCCGCCGCGCGCGATCCGGATGGGGCGAGGCGACGGCTCGGTCAGCGCGGCTTCGGGCATTCAGTCAGCCTTCCGTGGCGCAGACCCGGCGGCGGCGCTGCGGTGCTCATGTGGACGCAGGACGATCTGGTCTCGCGAAGCGTAGAGAACGGCCGTTCCCAAAACCCAAACGACGACCAAGCCTCCGACGACCATCAGTCCTGGCCTATCGCGGGGTCCAAACACAAACGAGCAGCCGATCACGCCGCCCAGAATGGCCCCGTACCCAAAATGCAGCGGCACCTTGTGTGCGCCCAGCAGCAGAAGGGCCATGCAGAAGACCAGGCCTCCTGCGAACAGGCTGACCCCGATGGCGACGAGCGTATCGAGCACGGGCCGTGGCTTCAGCGGGCGCGCCTGGAGCCGCCGCCTACCTCGTTGGCGATAGCGGCCTTCCCGCCAACGAATGCTCCGGCCGCGCACGGTGAAGCGTTTGCCGGCCATGCGTCAGGGCCTTGCGTTGGGCGCGGGCGTGTCCTCATGGCGCGCAAGAAGGATTCTCATCCGGACAATTTCGGATTCCTGGGCCGCGATGATCTCATCGGCCAGACTGCGCACGTCGCGGGCTTCGCCATGCTCGACGGCGACCTGGGCCATTGCGAGCGCACCCTCGTGGTGGGCGATCATTCCGCGCAGGAAGTCGATGTCGGCGTCGCCCGTGTAGTTGATGCTCATGGCCTGGTGCATCTTCGCGCTGGCCTCGCGATAGGCGCGAGTCGATGGGCTGTCCGTGGTCTCGCCAGCGTGGCTTGCCTCGGTGTCGCTCGGGCGAGAGTCAGCCGCCGACGGCGCCGCAGGGACCTCGCGGGTTTGCCGCGAGATCATCCCGAAGGCGAAGGCCGACAGGGCGAGAAAGACGGCGATGACGGAAATCCATCCGAAACGCTTCATGACGATGTCCTCGAGAGAGCCGGCGGGGCCACGGGGGCGGCCGGGATTGCACTGGGAAGGATGGGCGCCGTTCGGTCGTGGTAGCCGAGCAGGCGCAGAGCGTTGAACACCACCAGCAGGGTCGACCCCTCGTGGAGCGCCACGGCAGGGCCGATGCCAAGGCCGAGGATCGTCGCCGGCACAAGGAAGGCGACGATTCCGAGACTGACGTAGAGATTCTGGAGAATGATGCGCCGCGTCTGTCGGCTGAGACCGACGGTGAAGGGCAGCTGCGACAGGTCGTCCGACATCAGGGCGACGTCGGCGGTCTCAAGCGCAACATCGGAGCCAGCCGCGCCCATCGCGATACCGACGGTCGCCGTGGCCATGGCCGGGGCGTCGTTCACCCCGTCGCCGACCATGGCGATCTTGCCGTCAGCGCGAAGGCGTTTGATGGCGTCAACCTTGTCCTCGGGCATGAGGTCGCCCCAAGCCTCTGTCAGGCCGACCTGTCCGGCGATCGCCTGTGCGGCCTTCTGGTGATCGCCCGAGATCATGATCATTCGCCCGATGCCGAGGGCGCGAAGAGCGGTCAGCGTCGGCCGCGCCGCTGGGCGAGGCGTATCAAGAAGCCCAATGACACCGAGATCGCGCGTGCCGCGTCGCACCACCATCAGGGTTCGACCCTGCAGTCGCAACTGAGCGACGACAGAGGTTGTTTCGTCGCCGAGCGGCGCTACGCCGTCGACGCCGAACATCTCCGGCTTCCCTATCCAGATCGTCTCGCCGTGCAGCTGGGCGGTCACGCCCTTGCCCGTCAGGCTCTTGAGGTCGATCGCGGCCGGGATGATCGTATCGCGCAAGCGTGCGCCACCGTCGCGCGCGATGGCCTCCGCCAACGGGTGGTCGCTGAGCCGTTCGACCGCCACAGCGACCGCCAGAAGATCGCCCTCCTTCGTCCCGCGCACCGTCATGACGTCGGTGATCCGCGGCCGTCCCTCGGTCAGGGTGCCGGTCTTGTCGAAGGCGATGGCGTTGAGCGAGCCGAGGTTCTCCAACGGCGCGCCGCCCTTGATCAGGACACCGGCGAGCGCCGCACGGGCGACGCCCGATAGGACGGCGCTCGGGGTGGCGATGGCGAGCGCGCAAGGACTCGCGGCGACCAGCACGGCCATGGCGCGATAGAAGCTGTCGCGGAACGGCTCATCGACGACGACCCAGGCGAACAGCAGGACAAAGGCGAGCGCCAGCACCACAGGCACGAAGATGCGTTCGAACCTGTCCGTGAAGCGCTGGGTCGGCGACTTCTGCGTCTCGGCCTCACTCACCATCCGAACCACCTTGGCCAGGGTGGTGTCGCTCGATGTGCGGGTCGTCTCAATCTCGATGGCGCCTGAGCCATTGATGGTGCCCGCGAAGACGAGAGACGGCGATCCGACCTGGGCCGGTCTCGCCCGCGCCGCCTCGGGATCCGCGACGGGCTGCTTGTCGACAGGCATGCTTTCGCCGGTCACGGGGGCTTGGTTGATGCTTGTGGTGCCGACCACGACAAAGCCATCAGCGGGCAGTCGTTCGTTTGGACGCACCACCACGGTGTCGCCGACGACCAGATCTTCGACAGGCAATTCGACGACCTGTCCGTCGCGTCGCACATGGGCTGTCCGGGGGGCAAGCTCGGCCAGGGCCTCGATCGCGCGTTTGGCGCGGCCCATGGCGTAGTGTTCGAGCGCGTGGCCGATGCTGAACAGAAACAGCAGGAGAGCGCCTTCGGCCCAGGCCCCGAGCGCCGCCGCACCTGCGGCTGCGACGAGCATCAAGGTATCGATCTCGAAGCGCTTCTGGCGGAGGTTCTCGAACGCTTCTCGCACCGTAAAAAAGCCGCCGAAGATGTAGGCGATCAGGAAGAGGGCGAGGGGAATCCAAGCGGGAAGGCCCGTTGCGAGTTTCTCGAGGGCGAATCCAAGGCCCAGAGCAAGGCCACTTGTCAGGGCGAAGATCAGCTCCGTATTGGAGCCTAGAACGCCACCGTGATCGTGCTCCTCGGACTCGGTGTGGGGATGGTCCGGCAGTGTTGTGCTGGTCATAAATAGGGTCCCGTTGCGGGTTGGGAATCGCGGCTGCTTGCGGCGACCGCCGCGATCGAGGGGGCGGGATAGCGACACGGGCGAAGGCGCGCCGGGCCAGCGGGTTCCAGCGCGATCCGCTCGCAGGTGGTCATCCCGGTTCTCCCGACCTCAGGGCACGGGCACGACGGCATTAAAGCCCCCGAGCCGCTGGAGCTGCTCAATCGCTTCGAAAAGCGGAAGCGCTAGGAGAAAGACGAAGCCGTCGCGCACCGTGCGGACGAAGAATACCGGCCGGATCATGATTTCCGCCTCGTCGCGCCATAGGGAGAGCTTGGGCAGGAACCGAGGGGTGCGCTCACGGTAAGCTTGGTAGTCGTGTCCAAAGGCGTCGGAGAGGAAGCGTTCTTCGCGGCCGACCACGATGCGAAACACCACCCAGCAGGCTAATCCGAAGACCAAACCGACGCTAAGGCTGCCGGACTGGGCGCCGATGCCAAACGCGCCGATGAAGCTGAAGACGTACAGCGGATTGCGGCTGACCGAATACGGTCCTGCGGATATGATCTCCTGTTTCTTCCGGCCACCGATGTAAAGGGAACACCAAGCCCGACCGATGATGCAAACCATGATGGCGATCAGGCCCAGATGCTCGACAGGATGTTCGAGCAAGGGCCAGGATGTGACGAGCGCCGCGCAGACGACAAGAAGCAGGCCCCCGACGAGAATGCCCGCCTTGCGCCATCGTTGAACGGATTGGATATCGACCGCTGATCGACAGGCGTCATCAGGAAGTGATGAGCCGGACGAAGCAGGGCTTGCGGGTTTGGAGACGCTCGAGACGTCGTCGGAGGGATCGAGCGGCATCATTGCGCCTCCCCCTCATCCGGACGATCCTTAGCCGCATCGCGCAGGATGTCCACGCCGCCCTTCAACGCGATGGCGGCCACGAGGACGCCGACGACGAGGTCCGGCCACGCCTGGCCGAGCCAGAGCACCAACGCCCCGGCGACGAGGATGCCTCCGTTGGAGGCGAAGTCGTTGAAGCTGAACGTCTCAGCAGCCTTCATGTTGACGTCGGCGCTGTGCTGGCGGCGGATCAACTGCAGGCAGATCAGGTTGATGATCGCCGCAACGACCGCGAGCCCCATCATGGTCGGGCCGATCGGTTCGGTCCCGATGAGGAACCGACGACCCGCGTCGAGAAGGACGCCAGCGCCGAAGATGAGGAGCATGACGCCCGAAAGGCGCGCCGCCCCCCGCTTCCACGAAACGGGCCGACCGATCGCGAGAAAGCTGATCAGATAGACAGCAGCGTCCGAGGCGTTGTCCACCGCGTTGGCCAGCAAAGCGCTGGAATCGGCGGACAGGCCGCCGATCCCAAGAGCTAATGCCAGGCCCGCGTTGAGCGCGAGAACCGTCAGCAACGTGCGTCGCTGCTGACGGTCATCCTGAGTGCGAGCAATCAATCCTCCACCCCCTCGTCCTTGCGGTGACGCACCGCCTTGGCCGCGAAGGTCGGCAGGACCAGCAAGGTCAGGGCTGTCGCGGTCAGGAGGCCGCCGATGACGACAGTCGCCAGAGGCTTCTGCACCTCGGCCCCCGCGCCGTGGGCGAGGGCCATCGGGATGAAGCCGACGATGGCGACCAAGGCTGTCGTCAACACCGCACGCAATCGGCTGGACGCCCCTTCGATCGCCGCGTCCCGGGGCGCGAGCCCCGCCTGCAATCGCTCGCGAATGGCCTGCATCAGAACAAGTCCATTCAGGGTCGCCACACCCGAGACGGCGATGAAGCCAACGGCCGCAGACACCGAGAACGGCATCCCTCGCAGGAGAAGCGCCAAGGCTCCACCGATCAGGGCCAAGGGCACGCAGGCGAAGACCAGCCCAGCCTCGGAGAACGACCCCAGGGCCATGAACAGCAGCACCCCGATCAAAACGAAGACGATCGGAATAACCAGGCCCAGGCGTTGTTCGGCGCGTTTGAGGTTCTCAAACTGACCGCCCCAGGTCAGGCGGACGCCTGGCGGGAGCTGGATCTGATCGACCTTCGCTTGCGCGTCGGTGACGAAGCCGCCCAGATCCCGGCCGCGGACGTTGGCCTGGACCACCATCCGTCGGCTGCCGTCGTTGCGGCTGATCTGGTTCGGCCCCTCGGCGCTCTGGATGCGAGCCACCGAGGACAGAGGCACGGTCACGCCCGTCGCAGAGACGATGGGCAGGGCCGCGAGCGCCGCCGGATCGTTGCGTGCATCGTCCGGTAGGCGGACGACGACGTCGAAGCGACGATCGCCCTCGAAGATCCGGCCGGCCTCCGCGCCGCCGATGGCGGCCGAGACCGCTTCGGAGACGTCGGCTGCGGACAGGCCGTAGCTGGCCGCCGCGAACCGATCGACGCTGACCGTCAGGGTGGGCAAGCCGGACGCCTGTTCGACGCGAACGTCGGCGGAGCCCGTGGTCTGGCGCAGCGCGCCGGCCACCTGATCCGCGACCCGCTGCATGGTGTCGAAGTCGTCGCCATAGACCATGACCGCGAGGTCGGTCCGCACGCCTGAGATCAGTTCGTTGAAGCGAAGTTCGATGGGTTGGCTAAACTCGAAGTTGTTGCCGATCTGCTGATTGGCCAGATCTTCGAAGCGCTCGAGAAGGGCTTCCTTCTCGAGACCGGAATCAGGCCAGTCCTTGCGGTCTTTCAGAACGATGACGCTGTCCGAAATGTTGGGCGGCATCGGGTCGACGGCCGCCTCGGCGGTGCCGGTCCTGGAGAACATGGTCTCGACTTCCGGCTGGGCGGTGATGACCCGTTCCAACGCCATCTGCATGGCGAGGGACTGTTCCAGCGACGCCGAGGGAACCCGCAGCGCCTGCATGGCGATGTCGCCTTCGTCCAGGGTGGGGATGAACTCCCTCCCCAGGGACGAGAAAGCCAGACCACCGACAACGACCGCGCCGAGCGCCGAGATCAAAACGATCTTCGGACGATCGACGGCGGCGCGGATGGCCGGCTGGATCCAACGCCGCGCGTGGCGGAGCAGGAAGGTTTCGTGTTCGTGGGCCTGGCCGTGTTCGTCGGTCTCGACCTTCTTGGGATCCCGCACCAGCAGGGCCGTCATCGCCGGCACGAAGGTGAAGGAGAAGATGAAGGCGCCGACGAGCGCCAGCATGACCGTCGCGCCCATGGGGACGAACGTCTTGCCCTCGACGCCCTCAAGCATCAGCAGGGGAGTGAAGACGAGCAGGATAATCAGCTGACCGAAGGCGGCCGGCTTGACCATCTTGCGAGCTGCGGCCACGGCGACATCAAGGCGTTCCCGACGGGTCAGGGCCCGTCCCAGATCGATCCGCCGTTGCGATAGCATCAGGAGGGTGCTTTCCACGACGATGACCGCGCCATCGACCAGAAGGCCGAAGTCCAGCGCGCCCAGGCTCATCAGGTTTCCACTGATGCCGAACCGGTTCATGCCGATGACGGCGAACAGGAAGCTGATCGGGATCATCAGCGCTGTGATGCTGGCCGCACGAATGTTGCCGAGCAGCAGGAACAGAACGACGATGACCAAAAGCGCGCCCTCGGTGAGGTTGCGCGCCACCGTCGAAATTGTCGAGTTGACCAGGGCGCTACGGTCGAGAACCGTTACCGCCTCGATCCCCGCGGGCAGCGTCTTGCGAACTTCCTCAAGACGCTCCCCGGCCGCCTGGGCCACGGTGCGGCTGTTGCCGCCCGCGATCATCAGCGCCGTTCCGAGCACGGCCTCGTGGCCGTCACGGCTGGCGCCGCCCAGGCGCGGAGCCTGGCCGATCTCGACCGTGGCGACATCGGCGACCCGCACGATCAGGCCGTTCCGGTTGACGACCGGCGCCTGAGCCAGGTCCTCCACGGTTGAGGCCAGGGCGTCGGTGCGGACCGTCAGAGCTTCGCCAGCGCGTTGGATATAGCCCGCGCCGGCCTGGGTGTTGGCGCGATCAAGAGCCTGGATAAGGTCGCCCATGCCCAGGCCGTAGGCGGAAAGGCGCGCCGCGTCCGGACGGACCGCATACTCCTTCACATAGCCGCCGACGGTGTCGACGCCCGCGAGACCGGGGGCGGTCCGCATTTGCGGCGCGACGATCCAGTCCTGTACGGTACGCAGATAGGTGGCGCGCTGCTGCGGGGTCGAGAGCAGATCGCCTTCGGGCGTCAGATAGGCTCCGCCGGCCTGCCAGCCCGGCTCGCCAGGCTTGGCGAGGTTCTGACTGTTGAACGGCTTGTAGTCGATCGTCCACATCAGCACTTCACCGAGGCCCGTGGTGATCGGGG
>CAYWDO010000002.1:53945-58146 GCA_964456995.1 uncultured Brevundimonas sp. | reverse complement strand
GGCGGCTGGTTCCGCTGCAACGCATAGATGGCGTCGGCGATGTCTTCGGCTTTGGCGGCGACCACGGCCTGGGCGTCGGCCAGGCCGCGATTGTAGAACCAGCCGCCGATCTGGCCGCCGAAGAAGTCCAGCACCATTTCGGCCTGAAGCTGGCTGATGTCCTGATCCAGTTCCCTGGCGAAGAAGTCGCGGATGCGGCCGCTGATGGCGGTGCGCTCTTCCTTGGTGAACTGGATCGGCTTGCTCATCAGGAGACGGCGGCCAGGGCTTCCTCGGCCTCGACCCAGGCGGCCTCGGCGGCTTCCAGATCGGTCTGGGTCTTGGCGCGGGCGCGGGTCAGGCCTTCCAGCGCCTTGGGGTTCGAGACGGCGGCGTTGGCCAGGTCGTCGTCGATGCGGGCGACCTCGGCGGTCAGGGCGGCCATGCGCTCCTCGGCCTTCTTCACCGCGTGACGCAGGGTCGAGGGCGAGGGGCCTGATTTCTTGTCGTTCTTCTTCTTGCCGCCTTGAGCGGGGGCGGCGGCTGCGGCCTCCTGCTTGATCTGGCTGGGCTTGACGGCGGCGGCCTTGGCGCGGTCGAGGACGAACTTCTGATAATCGTCCATGTCGCCGTCATAGGGCTTCACCGTGCCGTCGGCGGCCAGCCACAGGCGGTCGGCGACCATCTCCATCAGCGAGCGGTCGTGGGTGATCAGGATGACGGCGCCGTTGTAGTCGTTCAGGGCGTCCAGCAGGGCGCGGCGGCTGTCGATGTCGAGGTGGTTGGTCGGTTCGTCGAGGATCAGGACGTGGGGCGCGTCCATCGCCACCATGTTCAGCAGCAGACGGGCGCGTTCGCCGCCCGACAGGCTCTCGACCGTGGTTTCCTGCTTTTCGTAGCCGAGCCCGAACTGGGCCAGCTTGGAGCGGCGGCTGCTTTCGTTGGCTTCCGGCATGGCCCGGCGGATGATCTCCAGCGGGGTGTCGCTCGGGTCCATGGCCTCGATCTGATGCTGGTGGAACCAGCCCACGCGCATCTTGCGGTCGCGGTGCAGTTCGCCCTCGGAGACCTTCAGGGCGCCCGCGATCATCTTGGCGAAGGTCGACTTGCCGGCGCCGTTGACGCCCAGCAGGCCGATGCGGTCGTCCAGGTCCATGCGCAGGTTCAGATTGCGCAGGATGGGCTTGCCGACATCATAGCCGACGTTGGCGCGTTCCAGACGGATCAGCGGCGGCGCCAGGGGGCGCGGCGGCGAGGGCAGGGTGAAGGGGGCGACGCGCTCCTCGATGGTGGTCGAGACCGGCTCCATCTTGGCCAGGCGCTTCATCCGCGACTGGGCCTGGGCGGCCTTGGAGGCCTTGGCCTTGAAGCGGTCCACGAAGGCTTGCAGGTGGGCGCGCTCGGCGTCCTGCTTGGCCTTGGCCGACAGTTGCAGACGGGCCTTCTCGGCGCGCGCCTTTTCGAACATGTCGTAGCCGCCGGTGTAGAGCTCCAGCTTGCGGTTCGCCAGGTGCAGGGTGTGGGTGCAGCTGTTGTTCAGCAGTTCGCGGTCGTGGCTGATGATCAGGGCCGTATGCGGGTATTTCTGCAGCCGGCTTTCCAGCCACAGCGCGCCTTCCAGATCGAGGTAGTTGGTCGGTTCATCGAGCAGCAGCATGTCGGGCTCGGAGAACAGGGCGGCGGCCAGGGCCACGCGCATCCGCCAGCCGCCCGAGAACTCGGACATGGGACGCTGCTGGTCTTCCTGGCTGAAGCCCAGACCAGCCAGGATTTCACCGGCGCGGGCGGGGGCCGAATCGGCGTCGATGTCGATCAGACGCGCCCAGATCTCGCCCATCTCCTCCGGCGGAGCGGTTTCCAGCCGGGTCAACAGGGTATGGCGCTCGACGTCGGCTTCCAGAATCGTGTCCAGCACGCTGTCGGGCGTCGCCGGGTGTTCCTGATCCACCGAGCCGACGCGGGCGGTCTTGGGCAGGCTGACCTCATCCCCGTTGGCGGCCAGTTCGCCCAGAATCAGCTTGAAGAGGGTCGATTTGCCGATGCCGTTGCGGCCCACCAGGCCGACTTTTGCGCCGGGCGGCAGGCTGACTGAGGCGTCGTCGAGGAACTGGCGGCCCCAGGCGTTGAACGTCAGGTTTGTGATCTGGAGCATGTAAAACGACTGACGTTGAGGTGGCGGTTGGAAAGCGGGGAGGGCGCCGCTATAAGCCCGCGACCCTCAAACTACCAAACCGCAAAGAGTCTTCCCATGACCGAACGCACTTTCTCGATCATCAAGCCCGACGCCACGCGCCGCAACCTGACCGGCGCGATCAACGCTGTGATCGAAACCGCTGGCCTGCGCATCGTCGCCCAGCGCCGCATCAAGCTGACCGAAGCCCAAGCCAAGAAATTCTACGAAGTTCACGCCGAGCGTCCCTTCTACGGCGAACTGGTCGGCCAGATGATCGCTGAGCCGGTCGTCGTGCAGGTTCTGGAAGCCGAAGGCGCCGTCGCCAAGTACCGCGAAGTCATGGGCGCCACCAACCCGAACGACGCCGCTGAAGGCACCATCCGCAAGCTGTTCGCTCTGTCGATCGGCGAGAACTCGGTCCACGGTTCGGACTCGCTGGAAAACGCCGAAATCGAAATCGCTCAGTTCTTCACCGACGCCGACATCGTTGGCTAAATGTTGAGCGGGCCGCGTGGCGCGGCCTAGCTCTGCAATAAAGCGGCCCGCCTTCGGAACCGGAGGCGGGCCGTTTCGTTTTCACGTCACTGTTACCTGTTTAGTTATCCAAGGAAGACCGCCATGAAGACGATCCTGAAACTGGCTCCTGTCATCGGCCTGGTAGGCCTGCTGGCCGCTTGCGGCACGACCATGGAGCAACGCGCGGCTACCGGCGCCATCGGCGGTGCGGTTGCTGGTCAGGCTATTGGCGGCAACACCGGCGCGACGGTTGCGGGCGCTGCGATCGGCGCGATCGGCGGCGCAGCCACGACGCCCAAGAACTAGACCACGCTTCACCGGGTGTCCCCGGATACAAGAACGGCGTCAGCTGCGAAGCTGACGCCGTTTTCGTGTCCGATGGGACCGAGACGCTTACCAGATGCGGGCGCGGCTTTCGGGGGCGATGTACTGGGATTGATCCGGCGTGACGCCGAAGGCGGCATACCAGGCGTCGATGTTGCGCGGCGGGGTCGAGGCGCGGGCGGCGCCCGGCGAGTGCGGGTCGGTCGTCAGCTGCTCCTTCAGCGCCGCCTCACGCGACTTCTCGCGCCAGACCTGAGCCCAGCCGAGGAAGACGCGCTGTTCGCCGGTCAGGCCGTCGATGACGGGCGCCGGCTGGCCGTTCAGGCTACGGTGATAGGCGTCCAGCGCCATCAGCAGGCCGCCGAGGTCGGCGATGTTCTCGCCCATGGTCAGCTCGCCGTTGATGGGCGTGCCGGGAATGGGCTGCTGGGCGTCGTAGATGGCCCCCAGGACCTTGGCGCGTTCCTCGAAGCGGGCGGCGTCTTCCGGCGTCCACCAGTCGCGAAGGACGCCGTTGGCGTCCGACTTGCGGCCCTGATCGTCGAAGCCGTGGGTGATCTCGTGGCCGATGACGGCGCCGATGCCGCCGTAGTTGACCGCCGGGTCAGCCTTCGGGTCGAAGAAGGGCGGCTGCAGGATAGCGGCCGGGAAGACGATCTCGTTGCGCGGCGGGTTGTAGTAGGCGTTCACCGTCTGGGGCGTCATGCCCCATTCCAGCGGATCGACCGGCTGGCCGATCTTGCCGCGCTTCCAGGCCCAGTCGAAGGCCGAGGAGCGTTCGACGTTGCCGTAGAGGTCGCCAGCCGACAGCTCCAGGCCGTCATAGCTGCGCCATTTCTCGGGATAGCCGATCTTGACGCCGAACTTGGACATCTTGAGCAGGGCCTGCTCGCGCGTCGGCTCGCTCATCCAGTCCAGCTTCTTCAGGCGCTCGGTCATGGCGGCGCTGAGGTTGGCGACCAGGGCCTCCATCTGCATCTTGGAGGATTCCGGGAAGTGCAGGCGCACGTATTCCTGGCCCAGAACCTCGCCCAACTGGCCGTCGACCAGGGCGACGCCGCGGTTCCAGCGGGGACGATTCTCGGGCTGACCGCGCAGGGTCTTGCCACGGAACTCGAAGCGCGAATCGACAAATGCGTCGGACAGGTAGGGACCGGCCTGATCGACGATCTGGAAGGCTTCCCACGCTTTCAGCGTGTCCAGCGAGGT
>CAYWDO010000002.1:41342-53845 GCA_964456995.1 uncultured Brevundimonas sp. | reverse complement strand
CGGCCTGATCGACGATCTGGAAGGCTTCCCACGCTTTCAGCGTGTCCAGCGAGGTCTCGGCAAAGACCTGGGCGATGCCGGGGAAGGCGGTGTTTTCCATCAGGACGATGGTTTTCACGTCGCCGATCTGGGCGCCTTGCAGGAAGGCGGTCCAGTCAAAGCCGGGGGCCAGCCTGGCCAGGTCGGCCGTCGGGGCCGGGTTGTAGATCTTGTCGATCTGGCGGCGCTCGACCGTGGTCCAGTGCTTTTCGGCCACCTTGGTTTCGAAGGCCAGGATGTCGGCGGCGGCCTGGGCCGGGTTGGACCAGCCAGCGGCCGTCAGGGCGCGAGTGATATAGGCGACATAGGCTTCACGCTGAGGCGCGAAGTCGGCCTTCAGGTAGTAGTCGCGGTCAGGCAGGCCCAGGCCCCCCTGGCCCATGTAGGCCGAGTTCAGGTTGGGGTTCTGCAGGTCTTCGAAGACATCGACGCCGAACAGCGAGCCGCCGAAACCGGCGTGGGTTTCGCCCATCAGGCGAGCCATGCCGCTGTGGTCGGTAACGGCGCGCACGGCGGCCAGGTCAGCGGCGAGCGGTTGGGCGCCCAGCTGGTTGACGCGGGCCTCGTCCATGAAGCTGGCGTAGAGGGCGCCGACCTTTTGCGCATTGGCGTTGGTCGGGTTGGCGGCGCTGGTCTCGATGATGGACTTAAGCTGGCTCTGGGCGTTTTCGTACAGGACGTCGAACGGGCCGAAACGGGCCTTGTCCGAGGGGATCTCGGTATCCCGCAGATAGGTTCCGTTGGCGTATGCGTTGAAGTCGTCGCCCGGCTTCACGGTCAGGTCGCGCCCGTTCAGGTCAAAGCCCCAGGGATGAATCTGCGGTGCGTCAGCGCCGGCGGCCGGCGCGGCGTGGCCGGCGTGGGCGTCTTGGGCCGAGGCGGCTTGGCTGGAGAGCGCGAAGGCGAGCGCCAGGCCGGCGGCGCCCATCAGGCGGGTCTTGGACATCGGGTCTTCCCATATGGAAACAGGCGAGCAGCTCCGGCGAGCCGGGCCGATCTTGGCGGGGAAACTGCTCCCGCCTGCGGCAGGCTGTCGCATTAAAAATCGTTAAGGTTAGGCTGCGCGTCAGTGCGCGACGAAGGCCGCCAGTGTCTGAGGATAAAGCGTGTGTTCCGCCGCCTTGACCCGTTCAGCCAGGGTTTCGGGTGTGTCTCCAGGCAGGATCGGCACGCGGGCCTGGCCCAGGGCCGGGCCTTCATCGACGCCTTCAGTGACCACATGGACGGTGCAGCCCGCCTCGGCGTCGTCCGCCTCGATGGCGCGGGCGTGGGTGTTCAGGCCGGGATAGAGGGGCAGCAGCGAGGGGTGGATGTTCAGCATCCGCCCCGCCCATTTCTGCACCAGCCAGGCCGTCAGCAGGCGCATGTAACCGGCCAGGGCGATGACCTCGACGTTCCGTTCGACCAGCAGGGCGTCGATGGCGCGCTCATGCGCCTCGCGGTCCTTGCTGAACGCCTTGTGCTCGACGGTCAGGGCCTCGACGCCTGCGGCGCGGGCCTTCTCCAGTCCCGTCACGTCGGCGACGTTGGAAATGACCACCACGACCTCATAGGGGGCGTCCGCCGCCTGACCCGCCGCGATCAGCGAGGCCATGTTGGTGCCGGAGCCTGAGATCAGCACGGCCACGCGCGTCTTGGGCTTGCAGGTTTCAGTCATGGAGCGGCTCGGGCGATAGATCGAGGAGGAGGCGAGGGATGCGGCGACGGCAGCTCCTTGGCAAGCCCATGCTGCTGATCAGGGCGTTATAAAGTCCGTTGCCCGACGGCTCCGCTTGGCGTTAGCGTCCCGGCGCCGGGATGTCCGGCGCGTGAGGGGAAGTTCACAATGCGTCATCTGCTTTCCGCTGCCTGTGCGGCGGCGATCTTGGCTGTGCCGATGGTTTCCATGGCTCAGGAAGCGTCCGGCGGCGGCCCGGTTCGCTCGGCTTCGGACCGTCTGCGTAACGTCACCGCCGAGCAGGTGGAGCGCAATTGGGCGCGCGCGACCCCGGAAGAGAAGGAGGTGACGACCAGCCATTCGATCACCGCCCACGGCCGCGCCATGCGCTACAAGGCCACGGCCGGCACCCTGACCATTCGCGACGACGCCGGGATGCCAACGGCCAGCCTGTTCTACGTCGCCTATACCTTGGACGGTCAGCCGGTCGGCCGCCGTCCGGTGACCTATCTCTACAACGGCGGTCCAGGCTCGCCGACGGTGTGGCTGCACATGGGCGCCTTCGGCCCGGTGCGGGTGCTGACGGATGATCCGGTGGTCGAGCGCCCCGCGCCGTTCAATGTCGGCCCCAACGACATGACCCTGCTGGACAAGAGCGATCTGGTCTTCATCGACATGGTCGGCGCCGGCTATTCGCGTCCGCTGGGCGAGACGCCGGGTTCGGCCTTCTGGGGCGTGGATCAGGACGCCGACGCCTTCACCCGCGCCATCATGCGCTACACCACCAAGTTCAACCGCTGGTCCAGCCCCAAGTACGTGCTGGGCGAGAGCTACGGCACCCTGCGCACCGGCGCGGTGGCGCATCAGTTGGAAGACCGGGGGATGTCGCTGAACGGCGTCATCCTGCTGTCGTCGATCATGAATTACGGCGTGCGCCAGCCGGGCTATGCCCAGAACTTCCTCACCCTGCTGCCGACCTATGCGGCGACGGCGTGGTATCACAACAAGGTCCCCAATCGCACCGCCACGGTGGAGGAGCACGTCCAGCGGGCGCGCGACTTCGCCATGGGGCCCTATGCGGCGGCTCTGGCCAAGGGGCATATGATCCCGGACGCCGAGCGCGCCCAGATCGCCCGGCAGATGAGCGAACTGATCGGCGTCTCGCCGACCTTCATCGACAACGCCAACCTTCGGGTCGAGCTGTCGCCGTTCCGTAAGGAACTGCTACGGGATCGCCGCGAGACCATCGGACGCCTGGACACCCGCTATCTGGGCATGGATGCCGACGCCGTGGGCGGATCGCCCGAGGAGGATCCGTCGAGCAGCGCCATCACCGGGGCCTATTTCGGCGTCTTCCACGACTACATCGCCAATACGCTGAACTACCGGACGGACATGGACTATCGCCAGTCGGCGCGCGGCCTGCCGGGCTTCAACTGGAACTGGAGCCATCGTCCCCCGGTCGGCGGTCCGCAGACCACGCCTAACACGGCGGTTGACCTGGCCACGACGATGCGGCGCAATCCGCATCTGAAGGTGCTGGCGCTGAACGGCTACTACGACGCCGCCACGCCCTTCTTCTCGACCGAGTTCGACCTGGCCCAGATGATGCTGGAGCCCAGGCTGCGTCAGAACCTGGAGTTCACCTACTATGAGGGCGGACACATGATGTACACGAGCCGCAAGGCGCTGGAGGAACTGCACGTCGATCTGGCCAAGTTCTATGACGAGACGCAGAACGGCGGGGTTCGGTAGGGGCCTCGCGCCAAAGAAAAAGGCCCCGGTCTCGCGACCGGGGCCTTTGTCGTTTTAGATGTTGGACGTTCAGGCGGCTTCCAGCTGTCCGCAGATGAAGGCTTCCTCGCCCGCGTTCAGCAGGGCGGCCAGGACCGGCTCGGCGTTCTCGGGCGAGACGATCAGGATGAAGCCGACGCCGCAGTTGAAGGTGCGGCGCAGTTCGTGGTCGGAGATGCCGCCCACCTGACCCAGCCATTCGAAGACGGGGGGCAGAGCCCAGGCGTTCCAGTCGAAGGCGGCCTGCAGGCCCTCGGCGATGCAGCGCGGCGGGTTTTCGATCAGGCCGCCGCCGGTGATGTGGGCCGCGCCCTTGATCAGGCCGGCCTTCATCAGCGGCAGGACCGGCTTCACATAGATGCGGGTCGGCTCCATCAGAGCCTGGGCCAGGGTGCGGTCCTTGGCGAAGGGGGCGTCGTCGCCCCAGGCCAGGCCGGACTTCTCGACCACCTTGCGGATCAGCGAATAGCCGTTCGAGTGCGGACCTGATGACGCCAGGCCGATGATGATGTCGCCGGCCTTCTGCTGGTCCAGATAGGGCAGGACGTGGCCGCGCTCGACCGCGCCGACCGAGAAGCCGGCCAGGTCGTAGTCGCCGCCCGAATACATGCCCGGCATTTCGGCCGTCTCGCCGCCGACCAGGGCGCTGCCCGACTGGCGGCAGCCCTCGGCGATGCCGGCGACGACGCGGCGCGCGGCGTCCACGTCAAGCTTGCCGGTGGCGTAGTAGTCCAGGAACATCAGCGGCTCGGCGCCTTGCGCCAGCAGGTCGTTGACGCACATGGCGACCAGGTCGACGCCCACGCCGTCATGACGGCCGGTCTCGATGGCGATCTTCAGCTTGGTGCCGACGCCGTCCGTGGTGGTGACAATCAGCGGGTCCTCAAAGCCAGCGGCCTTGAGGTCGAACAGGGCGCCGAATCCGCCCAGCGAAGCCTCGGCGCCGGGGCGGCGAGTCGACTTGGCCAAGGGCTTGATCGCATCGACCAACATTTCTCCGGCGTCGATATCCACGCCCGCATCGGCGTAGGTAAGGCCGGAATTCGGGGCTTCTGGGGTGTCGCTCATCGGTCACGGCTCGAAATCGGGGGCGAAAATCTGTCGCAGCGCTCTTGCCACAACGGCGTCGGGCGGGGCTATAGCATCGGAATGACGCCAATCACCACCAATGACGCGCTAATCGAGTTCTGTGAACGGCTGGCCAAGGCCCCGTTTATCACGGTCGACACCGAGTTCATGCGCGAGACGACCTACTGGCCCAAGCTGTGCCTGATCCAGGCCGCTTCGCCCACGGACGCAGCGATCATCGACCCGCTGGCCGAGGATCTGGACATGGAGCCCTTCCTCGACCTGTTGCGTGACGAATCGATCATCAAGGTCTTCCACGCCGCCCGACAGGACGTGGAGATCTTCAACCGCCTGGGCGCCATGCCCAAGCCGATGTTCGACACCCAGGTCGCGGCCATGGCCGCTGGCTTCGGCGATCAGGTCAGCTATGAGCAGCTGGTTCGCCAGATGCTGCGTCAGGAATTGGACAAGGGCAGCCGCTTCACCGACTGGGCGCGTCGCCCCTTGTCGGACGCGCAACTGATCTATGCCCTGGGCGACGTGACCCATCTGGCCGCGCTGTATCCCAAGCTGCTGGACCGGTTGCAGAAGGAAGGCCGTCTGGACTGGGTCCTGTCCGAAATGGCCGCCCTGACCGACCCGGCCCTGTATGACACCACGCCTGAGAACGCGTGGAAGCGGCTGAAGCCCAAGAAGTTCAGCGCCAAATATCTGGCCGCCTTCGTCGCCACCGCCGTCTGGCGCGAGCGTGCGGCGCAGGAGCGCGATCAGCCGCGCGGCCGCATCCTGAAGGACGAGGCCATCGACGAAGTCGCGACCCAGGCCCCGACCGATCCCGAGGCCTTCAACCGTCTGCGGTCCGTGCCCAAGGGCTTTGGCGGCTCGCGCCTGGGCATTGAGCTGGCGACGGAGCTGAAGCGCGTCCTGGCCGACCCGGAAGCCCATGCGCCCAAGCTGGAGCGTCCGGCGCACAGCCAGCCGGCGCCGCCGTCGGTGGTCGAACTGCTGAAGGTGCTGCTGAAGGCCAAGAGCGACAACGCCGGCGTGGCGACCAAGCTGATCGCCAACGTCGCCGATCTGGAAAAGATCGCCAACGACGACAACGCCGACATCGACGCGATGAAGGGCTGGCGCCGTCAGCTGTTCGGCGAAGATGCGCTGAAGCTGAAGCGCGGCGAGATCGCCCTGGTGCTGAACGGCGCTCGGGTCGAGGTCGTCGAAATCGAGGGCTGAGGTTCAGACCCACGAAACAAGAGGCCGGCGGAAACGCCGGCCTCTTTCGTTTGAGGGGTCAGCCCGGCGTCGCTTCCTGCATCTTCAGTGTCAGCCCCATGGCCTCGGCCAGGGCCTTGCCGCGTCGGCGGGTCTGCTCGCCCAGCAGCATATCGGCGTAGCCCTCGGCCGCCGTGATGCGCAGGGCGCCCTTTTCGACCGTGGCGGCGGCGTTGGCCAACAGTTGCGGCGAGCGGCCCGACAGGTCGCAGGCCAGCCGCATGGCCAGGCCCAGGGCGCGGGCGCGCTTCTGGCCCTGTTCCGGCAGCAGCCGCTCGACCACATTCGGTGAGGGCGTCTTGGCGTCACCGCCGTAGCGGGCGTTCATGGCCACGGCCAGGAAGGCGCGTTCGGCATGCGTTTGCCCCGGAATGGGCGAACGCAGCACCTGATCGAAGACCAGTTCGACGCGGTGGTCAGGGTGCAGTCGGGCGCCGAGGTCGGCCAGACGACAGACCGACGAGGTCAGGACGGCGTCGCGTTCCTCGCCAAAGGCCTCGGGCATGGCCGAGACGACGGGCTGGAGCCAGCCGTCCAGAGCGCGCGGCAGGGCCGGATCCACGCCTTGGCGCCCGCCCCAGGCCGAACAGCCGGCCAGCAGGGGGTCGACCTGCGCCATCTCGGGCGACATCCCGGCGTAGAGCAGACCCTCGCGCACGCCCCAGGCTGAGAAGGTGATGGATTTCAGGCCCAGAGCGTCGATCAGTCCGTCCAGCACCAGGGCGGCGTAGGGCAGGGTCTCGGCCCGGCGTTTGGACACGCCCGGCAGCTTTTCCAGCGAAGCTTTGGACTGACGCGCAATCAGACCTACCAGATCTCGCGCGTCGGCGGCGGTCATGGCGTATTCGTGCACGATCCGCAGCGGATGGTGGCTCATGGCCATGTGCATCTGGGCCAGGCTGCGCCAGGCGCCGCCGACCGCGTGCAGGGCGTCGGTGGCGAAGGGGGCGGCGACCGGCTCCAGCCGTTTGGCGATGCGGGCGCGCAGACGCTCGGCGTCGAATCCCTTGGGGTCGGTCAGGGCGAAGGGGCCGAGCGGCAGGGTCACGCCCCTGCCCAGAGGCTGATGCAGGGCTCCGTCGCCGATGCGGGTCAGTTCCAGACTGGCGCCGCCCATGTCGGCGGCGACGCCGCGCGAACGCGGAGCACCGGCCAGGACGCCCAGCGCCGAATAACGGGCCTCTTCTTCGCCGCTGAGGACGCGGACCTTTAGGCCGGTCTCGGCCGTGACGCGAGCACAGAACTCGGCGCCGTCCTCGGCCTCGCGCACGGCGGCGGTGGCGGCGACGATGGTCTGATCCGGCTGTACCCCTTCAATCAGGGCGGCGAAGCGGCGCAGGGCGATCATGGCCGAGACGACACCGGGCACCGAGAGGCGTCTGGTCGCGGCCAGGTCACGGCCCAGACCGGCCAGGACCTTTTCGTTGAACATGGTCCAGACCGCCCGGCCTTCCAGCCGGTAGAGGACCAGACGCACCGAGTTGGAGCCGATGTCGATGACCGCAATCTGTCGCGAGGGGTATTCGGCCTCGACGCCCATCAGCGGCGTTTCCGGGCTTTGAGACCCGCATAGGACAGGGCGCCGGGCAGGGTCTTCACCTTGCGGCCACGTCCCGACAGGCTGGGATTGGTCATGAAGTACTTGTGCGCCGAGAAGGGCCGATCCGAACCGGAGGGCGTGACCCGGTGATAGGTCCCGTCCGCCGCCAGCGTCCAGCTATGGGCGTCGTCCTTCAGGTTGGCGACCATGATCTGATCCAGCACCTGATCGTGAACGGTGGCGTTCAGGATCGGGGTCATCAGCTCGACGCGTCGGTCGAGATTGCGCGGCATCCAGTCGGCGGACGAGATGTAGAGCTTGGCCTTGTTGCTGGGCAGGTCGTGGCCGTTGGCGAAGGCGACGATGCGGCTGTGCTCCAGGAAGCGTCCGACGATCGACTTGACCCGGATATTCTCGGACAGGCCGGGCACGCCGGGGCGCAGGCAGCAGATGCCGCGAATGACCAGTTCGATCCGCACGCCCCACTGACTGGCACGGTACAGGGCGTCGATAATCTCTGGATCGACCAGGGCGTTCATCTTGGCCCAGATGGCGGCGGGCTTGCCCTTGGCCGCGGCCGACATCTCCTTGCCGATCATTTCCAGCAGGCTGGTCTTCATGTTCAGCGGCGAGACGACCAGGGCTTCCAACTCGTCCGGTGCGGCATAGCCGGTGATGTAGTTGAACACCCGCGTCGCGTCGCGGCCCAGCACCGGCTCGCAAGTGAAGAGGCTGAGGTCGGTGTAGATCTTGGCCGTCGTGGGGTGATAGTTGCCGGTGCCGAAGTGGCAGTAGGTGCGTAAGGAATCGCCCTCTCGCCGCACCACCACGCTCAGCTTGGCGTGGGTCTTGTACTCGACGAAGCCGAAGACGACGTGGACGCCGGCCCGCTCCATCTGTCGTGCCCAACGCAGGTTGGCCTCCTCGTCAAAGCGCGCCTTCAGCTCGATCAGGGCGGTGACGTTCTTGCCGTTCTCGGCCGCCTCGATCAGGGCGGCGACGATGGGGCTGTCTTTCGAGGTCCGGTACAAGGTCTGCTTGATGGCGATGACGTGGGGATCGCGCGCCGCCTGTCGCAGGAACTGGACCACCACGTCGAAGCTCTCGAACGGGTGGTGGATCAGCATGTCCTTTTCACGGACCGCCGCGAAGATGTCGCCGCCGTTGTCGCGGACACGCTCAGGATAGCGGGGCTCATAGCCCTTGAACTTCAGATCAGGGTGGCCGCCGGGGATCAGTTCGGCGAGTTGCGCCAGCCCCAGCATCCCCTCGACCAGAACCACGTCCTGCGGCTGGGCGTGCAGTTCGGCGATGATGAAGTTGCGCAGGTCCTCGGGCATGGAGGCCTGGATCTTGATGCGAACGACCGAGCCCATGCGGCGCTGTTTCAACGCCTCCTCGAACTCCATGACCAGGTCTTCGGCCTCTTCCTCGATCTCGATGTCCGAATCGCGGATCAGGCGGAACAGGCCCTTTTCCAGGATTTCGCAGCCTGGAAAGAGGTGGTCGATGAACAGCAGCAGCAGGTTTTCCAGCGAAACGAACCGCTTGCGGCCCGGGGCAGAGCGACCGTCCGTCGCCAGCGGCCAGAAGCGCTTCACCTGGGTCGGCACCGGCACCAGGGCGTAGAGGATGCGGTTGTCGCTGTTGCGGCGTAGCTTCAGCGCCAGCGAGAAGCCGAGGTTTGGCAGGAAGGGGAAGGGGTGGGCCGGGTCGATCGCCATCGGCGTTAGCACGGCGAACAACTGGTTCAGGAACTCGGGTTCCAACCGCTCGCGCTCGGTCTTGGTGATCTTGGAGCCTTCGACGACCTCAATACCGGCAGTGGCCATTTCCTTGCGCAGGACGCGCCAGCGACGCTGCTGTTCGGCCATCAGGCCCCCGGCGGCGGCGTTGACCTGTTCCAACTGTTCGGCCGGCGTCAGGCCGTCCGGAGAGACGACGCGGACGTGCTCGCGCACCTGGCCCTTCAGGCCCGCCACGCGGGTCATGAAGAACTCATCCAGGTTGTTGGCCGAGATCGACAGGAAGCGGACCCGCTCCAGCAGGGGATGGCCCTCGTTGGCGGCTTCTTCCAGCACGCGTCCGTTGAAGGCCAGCCAGGACAGCTCGCGGTTGATGAAGCGTTCGGGCGAGGCGATCAGAGCCTCTGACAGCTCCAACTGCGGCGCGCGCGAGGAAGGGACTTCCTCACCAGTAGTGTCGACGGCGATGGGCGCGATTTCAGTCATGTAGCTGTTGTCGCGCGGCCCCGTGACGGCTGCAACCGCGATCTGGCCTGTTCAGTCAGACAGTTCGTCGCTGTCTTCGAGGACCTGACGGGCCAGGACGCGCGTGACCGGGCGGTGGAGGGCGTCCAACCTGTCCACGATGGTCTCGACGGCGGCGGCCGAGCGGTCGATGCGGCGGGCCAGATAGTCGACGACTTCCTCGCCCGGCGTGATGTTTCGGGTGGCGAACGCGCGCTTCAGCATGGCGGCCAGGACGGCGTCGTCGGGCGCCTCGACGCCCACGGTGCGGATGGCGTTCAGACGCGAGCGCAGGTCGGGCAGGTCGCTAGCCCAGGCGGCAGGCGGATCGCGCGACACCAGCAGCAGAGCGCCGCCGCCCGACTGGGTCAGGTTGATCAGGTGGAACAGGCTTTCGTCGTCGGCGTCCTGGGCGCGGTCCAGCAGGATGATCTGGCCTTCCAACTCCAGCGGATCGACCAGGGCGGCCTCGGCCCCGTGCAGGGCGACGGCGCCGGTGCGCTCGACCCAGGCGGCGGCCAGATGGCTCTTGCCGCTGCCCGACGGGCCAAAGATCGACAGGACCGAACCGGGCGTCTCGGGCCAGGTCGCCAGCACCAAAGTCGCGACCGAATTGGATTCGGACACGACGAAATCCGACGCGCGCTGCGACGCCTCCTGCCGCAAGGGCAAGCGCAGTTGCTGGGTGTCGGAACCGAGTGCGGTCATGGATCGGACCATAGCAGAGGCCGTCCGATCCGCTGTGCTCAGGTTCCCGGCGACAGTGGACAACCGTGCGGCGCTGTGGATTTAGCCGCCAGCCTTGACTTTCCGGGGCGATGATGGGCCTTTCGCCCCTCCTAATTCACGCTGTTCTCCAGCCGTTTTCAGACGAAATCCGATCATGCACGCCTATCGCTCCCATACCTGCGGCGCCCTCCGTTCGACGGATGCGGGCTCGAATGTTCGGCTGTCGGGCTGGGTTCACCGCAAGCGCGACCACGGCGGCCTGCTGTTCATCGACCTGCGCGACCACTACGGCCTGACCCAGCTGGTGCTGCACCCGGAGACGCCGGGCTTTGAAGCCGTCGAGCGTCTGCGCGCTGAAAGCGTCATCAAGATCGACGGCGAAGTGGTCAGCCGCTCGGCCGAAACCACCAACGCCAACCTGCCCACCGGCGAGATCGAAGTCCGCGTTCTGGCCGTTGAAGTGCTGTCGGAAGCCGCCGAGCTGCCGCTGCCGGTCTTTGGCGAGCCGGAGTATCCTGAGGAGATCCGCCTCAAGAACCGCTTCCTCGACCTGCGTCGCGAGACCCTGCACAAGAACATCGTCCTGCGCTCCAAGGTGATCCACTCGATCCGCCAGCGCATGGTCGAGCAGGGCTTCCTTGAGTACCAGACCCCGATCCTGACGGCCTCGTCGCCGGAAGGCGCGCGCGACTTCCTGGTGCCGTCGCGGATGCACCCGGGCAAGTTCTACGCCCTGCCGCAGGCCCCGCAGCAGTTCAAGCAGCTGCTGATGGTTTCGGGCTTCGACCGCTACTTCCAGATCGCGCCCTGCTTCCGCGACGAAGACCTGCGCGCCGACCGTTCGCTGGAGTTCTACCAGCTCGACGTGGAAATGAGCTTCGTCACGCAGGAAGACGTCTTCCAGGCGATCGAGCCGCTGATGAACGGCGTGTTCAACGAGTTCGGCGACGGCAAGCCGGTGTCGCCGATCGACGGCGTGCACACCTTCACCAACGACTTCGGCGAGACGTTCGAGCACAAGGGCTTCGAGCGCCTGACCTATGCCCAGTCGATGAAGTGGTATGGTTCGGACAAGCCGGACCTGCGCAACCCGATCAAGATGCAGGACGTGTCGGACCACTTCCGCGATGGCGGCTTCGGCCTGTTCGCCAAGATCCTCGGCGCCGACGCCAAGAACGCCGTCTGGGCCATCCCGGCCCCGACCGGCGGTTCGCGCGCCTTCTGCGACCGCATGAACTCCTGGGCGCAAGGCGAGGGCCAGCCGGGCCTGGGCTACATCTTCTGGTCGGACGATCAGCAGGCCTGGGGCGGCCCTATCGCCAAGAACCTGGGTCAGGAGCCGACCGAGGCCCTGATGACGAGCCTGGGTCTCGGCAAGGGCGACGCCGCCTTCTTCACCGCCGGCGACCCCGCCGTCTTCGCCAAGTTCGCCGGTCTGGCGCGCACCCGCGTCGGCGCCGAGCTGAAGCTGGTCGATGAGGAGCAGTTCAAGTTCTGCTGGATCGTCGACTTCCCCATGTTCGAATGGTCGGAAGAAGAGAAGAAGGTCGATTTCAGCCACAACCCCTTCTCGATGCCGCAGGGCGGGATGGAGGCGCTGGAGACCCAGGACCCGCTGACCATCCGCGCCTATCAGTACGACATCGTCTGCAACGGCTATGAGCTGTGCTCGGGCGCGATCCGGAACCACAAGGCCGAGATCATGCTGAAGGCCTTCGAGATCGCCGGCTACGACGCCTCGGTGGTCGAGGAGCAGTTCGGCGGCATGCTGAACGCCTTCCGCTTCGGCGCCCCGCCGCACGGCGGTCTGGCCCCCGGCATCGACCGCATCGTCATGCTGCTGGCCAACCAGACGGCCATCCGCGAGGTCATCGCCTTCCCGCTGAACCAGCAGGGCCAGGACCTGCTGATGAGCGCGCCCGCCGAGGCCGCTGACCGGCAACTGAAGGAACTGTCGATCCGCACGGCTCTGCCGCTCAAGTAGGCAGCGATCGTCAGGAGAATTGGAAAGGGCGGCCTTTGCGGGCCGCCCTTTTTGTTTTTGATGCAGGCACCGCTTAACGGCCCGAGGCAACGACCAGATTACGCTGGCGTGGGGGTACGGGCGGGGTCGGGGGCGTGCGAATGACGCGGATGCTGGCGCCGCCGCAGGACC
>CAYWDO010000002.1:32068-41242 GCA_964456995.1 uncultured Brevundimonas sp. | reverse complement strand
ACGGGCGGGGTCGGGGGCGTGCGAATGACGCGGATGCTGGCGCCGCCGCAGGACCGTACGGTCAGACCGTTGGGCAGCCGTGTCGCGCCGTCGCCGCAGGCGTCGTGCACCTGATCCTGGGTCAGGCCCCGCGCGCCGGACAGATCGGCGCCGCGAATGTCGGTCCGGTTCATCGAAGCGCCCGAGAAGTTGGCGCGGTCGAAGCTGGCGCCGGTCAGGCGGGCGCTGTCCAGCGAGGCGTTGTTGAACTTGGCGCTGTCGAAAACGCCGTTGGTGAGGTTGGAGGCGTTGATCTCGGCGTTGGAGAAGTCGGCGCCGTTGGCGCGGACATTGGCCAGTGTGGCGCCGAACATCTCGCTGTTGCTGAGATTGGTGCGGGTCAGGACGGCGCGGTTGAAGTTGGCCCCGTTCAGCTCTGCCGAGGACAGGTTGGCGTCCTGGAAATTCGTGCCGATCAAATTGGCGCCGGTAGCTTCGGCGCCCGTCATGTTGGCGCTGATGAAGACGGCGTTGGTGAAGTTGGCGCCCATCATTTCGACGCCGCGCATGTCGGCGCGGCTGAAATCGCTGCCGGCGAAGTTGGAGCCGAGCAGCTCGGCCCCCCGCAGGGTGGCGCCGACCAGGGTGGCGTTGGTGAAGCTGGCGCCGGTGAAGGTGGCGCCCGACAGGTCGCGGCCCGACAGTTCGCAGCGGTTGCAACTGCCGCCCAGCGAAACCATGCGCGCGACGTCGCGATCCTGCATCTGGGACAGGCTCACCACGCCGGCGAAAGCGGGGGCGGCGATCAGCATACCCGCCAGCCCGCCGGAAAGGGCGGCGGCTGCGGGAGCCAGGCGACGGAGAAGGGCGAACGGGCGTTTCATCACGCTAACTAAATGCGCTCACCGGCCGGATAACCCTACTTAAATCGCGGTAACGAAGGCGACCTTCAGCAGGCCGGAATACGCAGGCCGGAAGGCAGGACCGTCGAATCGTCGCCGCAGGCCTGATTGAGCTGGCTCTGGGTCAGGCCGACCGCCCGTACCAGGCGCGCGCCCGACAGGTTGGTTCCGTTGAGCTTGGCGCCCGACATGATCGACCCGTCCAGATAGGCGCCGACGAAGCTGGCGTTGCTCAGGTCGGCTCCGGCGAAGTTCGAGCTGGAAAAGACGCCGCCGTAGGCTTCCACGTCGCGCATGTCGGCGCGGGAGAAGCGGGTGCGGTTCATGACGGTCAGGCTGAGGTCGGCCTGACGCAGGCGGGCGCCGGCCAGGTTGAGGCCGCGCACCTCCATGCCTGAGAAGTCGCCCTGAAACAGGTTGCAGCCGGGGCAACTGGCGCCGCCGCGGACGCGGCTGATCTGCGAGGTGTTCTGGGCCATCGCCGGCAGGGCCGTGGCGGCGACCAGCGAGGCGACGAGTGCGATTGCGAGACGGTTCATGCGAAGGCTCCGGGGCTTTGTCGCAGCCAAGCAAGAAGCGGGCCGCAGCGGCGTCTCGTCAGCCCTGCATCTGGGGCGCGGCCCCGCAGGTGTCGCAGATCCAGCCGCCGCCGCGATTCTGAAGGCTGAAGTCGCCGCATTCGGGGCAGGCGACGGCCTCCGTGGCGACGGCGGGCCGGGGCGTCTCGGCCTTGCGTCCAAATGGGACGACGACGAGGTTGTCGGGCGCCGCGCCGCGCGCGAAGCCCTTGGAGATGAACCGTGCAGCCGGCACCGGCTCGGCGTCGTTCGGCGTCATTGAGCCCAGACCGTCGGGGTTCCCCTCCGGCTCGGCGTTGGCCAGTTCCTGCCGCTCCAGGTAGGAAACGCCCAGTTCGCGGAAGATGTAGTCGAGGATCGAGGTCGCTGAGCGGATCGAATCATTGCCGGTGACCCGCCCGGCCGGCTCGAAGCGGGTGAAGACGAAGGCGTCGACGAACTCGTCCAGAGGCACGCCGTATTGCAGCCCGATCGAGATCGAGATGGCGAAATTGTTCATCAGACTGCGGAAGGCGGCGCCTTCCTTGTGCATGTCGATGAAGATCTCGCCCAGTTCGCCGTCTTCGTATTCGCCGGTGTGGATATAGACCTTGTGGCCCCCGACGGCCGCCTTCTGGATATAGCCTTTGCGGCGGTCAGGCAGTTTGCGGCGGGTGCGGTCGCGCTCAATGACCTTTTCGACCACGCGCTCGACGGTCCTCGCTTCGGGCTCGACGCGGCGCTGGGTGGGCGCGTCAGCCTCGGTGAGGTCCAGACGGAAGTCAGTGGGCGGCGAAGCTCGGCGCAGGATCACGGCGCGACGGCCTTCGCGGGCGGCCTGGCCCAGGGTGCGGGCGGCTTGAAGCGATCCGGCGCGCCAGTCGATGATTTCGGGCGAGGCGTCGGGGACGTCGCTGAACGGCTCGGCCGCGCGGCGCAGTTCGGCCTCGAAGGCGGCTGGATCGGCGGCCAGCAGGCCGCGGAGGGCGTCCGGCGCAGCGTCCCAGCCGGACAGGTCGGCGTGACCGAAGGCAGCCGCGCGGGCGGCCTCGATGGCGGCGTCGTCGAAGCCCAGTCGGGGCAGCAGGTCGTGACCGCCCTCGAGCGACAGGCCGAGGACATCGCCGACAAAGCCCGCGTCCAGCACGGCCGGGGCGAACACAGCTGACAACTGATCTGTCTGCGACAGAGCGTCCTCTACGGCCTCAAGCTCCACATCGGTGAAACCCAGTTCGCGCAGGGCTGAATGGTTGACGCCCGGCGCGCCCATCAGGGTCCGCCGGCCGAACAGGCGACGTTCGGCGTCCTCAATGTCGCCGCCGGCGCGGGCGATGGCGCGGGCCAGCGAGGGACGCAGGCGGCGCTCGGTCTCGCCGTCCTCGGTCTGGAACAGGTCGGTGGCGGCGAAGGGGGAGGCGCCGAGGCGCAGTTCCAGCTCTGCATCTCGCACGAACAGGTTGATGGCGGCATGACGACGGCCGTGGCGCGCCAGAGCCGAGGCATCCTGGCTGCGCTGAACGGCGAGGTCGTCGGCTTCGTCCTTCACCGCGTCCCATTCGGCGCAGGGACCAAGACGGGCGGCGAGTTCGCTGGAGGCGGCGCTGGCGGCGGCGGCCACGCGGGCGGCGACCGCGGCGGCGCAGGTCGAGGCGTTGACGGCGTCGGTCGCCACGGCCCAGTCGGCGAGGCCGGACAGGCCGAGTGCGAGGGGCCGGGCGGCGTCACGTCGGCGGGCGGAGGCGGCGTCGGCGCAGAAGCCGATGCTGGTCTCGATCTCCAGCGCCACGACCCACAGGCGGGTCAGGTCGTCCAGGGCGGCTTCGAAGTCCTCGCCTGCTAAGGCGGCCAGGCTTGGCAGGTGCAGCGCGGCGCGTGCTTCCAGGCCGGCGTCAGCCAGGGTCTCGGCGTCGCGCGGTGTGAAGGTCAGAGCCAGGTCGCCTTCCAGCGCGGCCTCGGCCACGGTCAGGGCTTCGGGACCGCCGGAGGCGATGGCGTCGCGCTGGGCCAGGACGGGCTGGAGGGCGCGGAGGGAAAGACCGGCCAGGGCGATGGCGGGGCTTTCGCCCTCGGCGGCGCGGATGATGTCGGCGTCGGCGGCGCCGCAGCGGCGGGCGGTCAGGGCGGCGCGGGCCAAGGCGGGGTTGCGGGCCGGGTCGGCGCAGGCCTCACGCGGGCCTTCGCAGCGGTCCACTGCGTCGGCGACGGCGCGCAGGGCGTCGGCCAAGGCCTCGGCGGCGCGTCCCGCGAGGCGTTCTCCACGTCGGGCGGCGGTCAGATCGGCCAGACGTCGTGCGGCGCCGGGTTCGCTCAAGGCAATGAAGGCGGAAGCCGTCTGCGTCTGATCGCCGTTTGCGGACGGACGAATCCCATCGTGGAGCGTCGCGCCCGGTGCGGCGACCCCCAGCAGCAGGGCGGCCGACAGTTCCTCGGCGAAACAGGCGGCGTCGGCGGCGGTCGTGAACAGGCCCTGGGCATGGCCCCAGGCGCCGAGACGATGCGCCCAGCGGTCGGCGGAGCCGCCCAGCCAGGCGGATTGGTCCTCGTCCAGCAAGGCGGCGTCTTGCGGCAGGTCGGTCGGCAAGGCGTCGGCCCAGTCAAGCCAGGCCTCGATGCGGACATCGGACCAGTCGGCGGGGGCGAGAGTCGGCGAGACGACGCCGGGGCGTTCGACGTAGCGGGGCTCCAGCGCCAGGGTCGCGGCGAGGGGAGCAAATCGGGCCTTGATGCGCATCGCAACGTCTCCGCGCGTGTCCTGAGCGAGACACTAACGACGCCCTGCGCGGCGTTTCAATAAATCTTGCGGTCCGAGTTAGGGTTACCCCCAAGATGTTGATGTTTCGCCGTCACGCTGGATGGTCGTCTCGGGCTGGACGCGGGCGGCTGCGGTTTCTATGATCGCGCTGCGTCGTCGGACCTCCCCGAGCGGCGGGATACAAGTGAGTACGACGACGTGCTGAGCAAGATCTTCACCTGGTGGAACGGCGCCACGATCGGCACCCTGTTCACCATCGGCAAGCGCGGCCAACTGGTCGGCACGGACGAGTTCGGCAACCGCTATTATCAGTCCCGCGACAACGTCAGCTATGACGGCCGCAAGCGCCGCTGGGTGATCTATGACGGCTATGCAGAGGCCACCAAGATCCCGCCGGAATGGCAGGGCTGGATGCGCTACACCTATGACGAGGCCCCCAGCGACAAACCGCTGCCGCGCCGGTCGTGGGAAAAGGATCACCTGCCGAACATGACCGGCACGCCGATGGCGTGGCGTCCGCAGGGCTCGCTGGCCAATGAAGGCAAGCGCCCGGCCGCCACCGGCGACTACCAGGCCTGGAGCCCGGAATGAGCCGACGCGTCCTGCTGATCGGCGTGGCCGTGGCGGGACTGGCGGTCGCGGGCGCCGGCATGACCAGCGCCCTGCTTGACCTGCCGCAGGACGCCGTCCCGGTTCAGGACCCGGTCGGCGATCTGCTTCGCGACACCAATCGTACCCCCCTGCAGACGCCCCCCTCTACGGCGCCGCAGACCCCGCCGGCGCCGGTGCAAGGCGCCGCGCCGCCTTCGACAGCCCCGACCGCCGCCCCCGGTACGCCTGTGATCGTGGTGACACCCGAGGCCGAGATCGCCGCCGTTCAGGAAGACGCCCCGCCCGAGGCTGCGACCGAAGCGCCAAAGGTTGCTGCTGCGCCGGTCGCGGTTCCTGGTCTTCGCCAGCGGCGCCCCGTGGCCATCATCCACGCGATCGACAAGGTCACGGCCGAATCCATGCGGTTCGAGGTCGAGGTCGGCGGGCGTCCGGTTCGCTTTAACAAGACCCTGATCTTCAGCGTCCGCGCCTGTGAAGTCTCGGCGTCGGACGAACTGACCGAGGACGCCATCGCCTATCTGGAAGTGGGGGTTCAGCCGCGCGGCATAGCCGTGCCGACCGAGGCGCGCCAGATCTTCAAGGGATGGATGTTCGCGTCATCGCCCGGCGTCAGCGGCCTGCAACACCCGATCTACGACGCCTGGGTGGTCGGCTGTAAGGCATAGGCCACGGCTTCCGCGCCCGTCAGGGGCGTGGACAGGGCCGATTTATCAGGCGTCAGGCGCAGGGCGGGCTTCAGCATTCGCAGGTAGGCCGCTTGCGGAGTCTCCACCGCGCCGAACTGGCTCAGGTGCTCGGTCAGGAACTGGGCGTCCAGCAGACTCCAGCCACCGCGTCGCAGTCGCGCCACCAGATGCACCAGGGCGACCTTTGACGCATCGCGCGCCCGGCTGAACATGCTCTCGCCGAAGAAGGCGCCGCCCAGCGTCACGCCATAGAGCCCGCCGACCAGAACCTCGTCCTGCCAGCACTCTAGGCTGTGTGCGTGGCCGCGCGCGTGCAGTTCCAGATAGAGCCTACGGATCGGATCATTGATCCAGGTGTCCTCGCGGCCGGCGGCTGACGCGGCGCAGGCGTCGAGCACGGCCCCGAAGGCGGTGTCCACGCGAACCTGAAACGGCTCGCCCCGCACGGTGCGGCGCAGGCGCGCAGGGATATGGAAGCGATCCAGCGGCACAACGCCCCGCTGGTCCGGCTCGACCAGGAAGACGCGCGGATCGTCGCGCGCCTCGGCCATGGGAAAGACGCCCCGAGCGTAGCAAGCCAACAGGTCTTCAGGCCCGAAGGCGCTGGAGGGGCTGCTGGCGCTGAACGCGGGGTCTTCCAAGACGCCTTAAGCCTGAGCAGCCTTCTGACGCGCTGCCCATTTTTCCAGCCAATGGATGTCGTAGTCGCCCGACAGGATGTCCGGCTCCTGCAACAGCTTCTGGAACAGGGGGATGGTGGTATCGACGCCGCCGATGACCATCTCGCCCAGCGAACGCTTGAGGCGCGCCAGGCACTCCTCGCGGTCGCGGCCGTGGACGATCAGCTTGCCGATCAGGCTGTCGTAGTAGGGCGGGATCGAATAGCCGGCGTAGATGGCGCTATCCAGACGCACGCCCAGGCCGCCCGGGGCGTGGAAGTCGGTGATGGTGCCCGGCGACGGGGTGAAGGTCTCGGCGTTCTCGGCGTTGATCCGCACTTCGATGGCGTGGCCTTCGAAATGGATGTCGTCCTGGGTGAAGGACAGCGGCAGGCCGGCGGCGATGCGGATCTGTTCGCGGACCAGATCGACGCCCGTGATCATTTCCGTGACCGGGTGTTCGACCTGCAGACGGGTGTTCATCTCGATGAAGAAGAACTCGCCGTCTTCCCACAGGAACTCGATGGTGCCGACGCCCAGGTAGCCGATGGCGGCGATGGCCTTGTTGACCGTCTCGCCGATCTGTTTGCGGCCCTCAGCCGAAAGCGCGGGCGAGGGGGCCTCTTCCAGCACCTTCTGGTGGCGGCGTTGCAGCGAGCAGTCGCGTTCGCCCAGGTGGACGACGTTGCCGTGGCTGTCGGCGATGACCTGGATCTCGATGTGGCGCGGCTTCTGGAGGTAGCGTTCCATGTAGACGGCGCCATTGCCGAAGGCGGCCTTGGCCTCGGTCTGGGCCGTCTGCACGGCCTCGACCAGATCATCGGCGGTCAGGGCGACCTTCATGCCGCGACCGCCGCCGCCGGCGGCGGCCTTGACGATCAGGGGGAAGCCGATGGTCTTGGACGCCTCGATGGCGGCCTCGATGGTTTCGACTTCGCCGGCCGAGCCGGGAACGCAGGGGATGCCGGCGTCCAGAACGGTCTGCTTGGCGCTGATCTTGTCGCCCATGACCCGGATGTGCTCGGGTTTGGGACCGATGAAGGTCATGCCGTGAGCTTCGACGATCTCGGCGAAGCGGGCGTTCTCGGACAGGAAGCCATAGCCCGGGTGGATCGCCTGGGCTCCGGTGATTTCGGCGGCCGCGATGATCGACGGGATGTTCAGATAGGACTTGGCCGCCGGCGCGGGGCCGATGCAGACGCTTTCGTCGGCCAGCCGCACCCACATGGCGCCGCGGTCGGCTTCGGAGTGCACGGCGACGGTGGAGATGCCCATCTCCTTGCACGCCCGGTGGATGCGCAGGGCGATTTCGCCCCGGTTGGCGATCAGGACCTTGGTGAACATGTCGGGTCTCAGACTTCCAGCATGACCAGAGCTTCGCCGTATTCGACGGGCTGGGCGTCGCCGACCAGGATTTCCGACACGACGCCGTCACGCGGGGCCTGGATCGGGTTCATGGTCTTCATGGCTTCGATGATCAGCAGGGTCTGGCCCTTCTTGACCGCATCGCCCGGCTTCACGAACTGCGGCGCTTCCGGTGAAGGTTGCAGATAGACGGTGCCGACCATCGGCGACTTCACCTCTTCGCCCTTGCGGGAGACGATGGTCGCCGGGTCCGACGGCATGGCGGCCGGAGCAGCAGCGGGCGCGGCGTGGGTGACCGGAGCCGGGGCGTAATGAACCGGCGCGGCGGCCGTCATGGTGATCTCGCGGGCGACGCGGATACGCAGTTCGCCGCGCTCGACCTCGATCTCGGTCAGGTCGGTTTCGTTGAGGATGTCGGCCAGGCTGCGGATCAGGCCGGCGTCGATGCCTTCGTTCTTGTGCTTGTCGTCGGACATGATGTGTCTCTCTTCAGGTCTTGGGCGAACGAGCCCCGGCCTTGGCGCGTTCCCGCGCCAGCCGAAGGGCGACCGTGACGGCCAGTTCGTAGCTGTGGGGGCCGAAGCCCGAAATGACGCCGGTCGCAACCAGCGAAACATAGGAATGACGCCGGAAATCCTCGCGCGCGGCGGGGTTCGACAGGTGACATTCGACGACGGGGACGCTGAGCGTCTTCAACGCATCCAGCAGGGCCACCGAGGTATGGGTGAAGGCGGCGGGATTGATCACCAGGGCGCAGGCTTCGTTGCGCGCCTCATGGATCCAGTCGACCAACTGGCCTTCGTGATTGGATTGGCGGAACACGACGCGCGCATCGCCAGCGGCGGCCTCGCACAGGGCCTGAACGTCGGCCAGGGTCTCGTGGCCATAGATGTCCGGCTCCCGAACCCCCAGGAGGTTGAGATTAGGGCCGTTCAGGACGTAGAGGACAGGGGCTTCGGGCATTCGCTCGGAAAATTGGCGCTCACGACCGCGCGGATTCGGTCGGGCGTTGTAGCTCAGGTAAGGCGCGGCGCAAAGTGCGTCGATGAAGAGGTTGACCTAACGTCATGCGTATCGAAGTCAACGGCGAGGGGCGGGAGACCGCCGCGACGACCATTCTGGGCCTGGTGCAGGAGCTGTCGCTGGACCCCAAGAAGGTGGCGGTCGAGCGCAATCTGGAGATCGTGCCGCGCTCGCTGCATGGCGAAACGGCGCTGGCCGAGGGCGACAGGATCGAGCTGGTGCAGTTCGTCGGGGGCGGGTGACGTTTCTCATCCCGCTCATCCCGGCGGACGCCGGGATGAGCGGGATGAGCGGGAAGAGAGGGACAAGCCCATCAAATCCCGTGACGCGGCTTTCCCCCGGCGCAGCGTGGCGCTAGGTCAGGAGCATGACCGATACAGCCCCCCGCACCGACAGCTGGACCGTCGCCGGCCGCACCTTCAACTCGCGCCTGATCGTCGGCACCGGCAAGTACCGCGACTATGCCCAGAACGCCGCCGCCGCCGAGGCTTCGGGCGCTGAGATCGTCACCGTGGCCGTGCGCCGGGTGAACCTGACCGACCCCAGCCAGCCGGTGCTGACCGATTTTCTCGACCCCAAGCGCTATACCTATCTGCCCAATACGGCGGGCTGCTTTACCGGCGAGGACGCGGTGCGGAC
>CAYWDO010000002.1:30228-31968 GCA_964456995.1 uncultured Brevundimonas sp. | reverse complement strand
TGCGACGGCGTGCTGATGAACACGGCCATCGCCGAGGCGCGCGACCCGATCCTGATGGCCAGCGCCATGAAGCATGCGGTGATCGCCGGGCGGGAATCCTATCTGGCGGGACGGATGAAGAAGCGTCTCTATGCCGACCCGTCCTCGCCGCTCGCGGGTCTGATCTAGGCTATTGCGACGCTGAGGCTGCTTGCGGCTTCATCCTCTGACGCGCACTCTTCCAGCGACTGAGGGAGAGGGTGCTATGCGTTTCGGATGGATGGCCTGTACGGCCCTGGCGGCCTGCATGATCGGGCCGATGGCGGTGGCGGACGCGACGGCGGACAAGGCCGTGCGCGACCTGCTGGATCAGCCGCAGGTCTGCGGCCCCGGCGGCTCGGCCATCGAGGCGATCCCGACCAACGACATCGTCATGGTCGATGGGTTCGGGACGGGCGGGTTCAAGGTGGATACCGTCAACCCCGAGGCTCAGGCCTGGTTCGACCACGGCGTGCGGCTGCGCTGGGCGTTCGAGCATACCGAATCGGTGCGGGCCTTTCGCAAGACGCGGGCGCTGGACCCGTCGTGCGGCATGTGCGCCTGGGGCGAGGCCTGGGCTATTGGCCCCAATCTGAACGGCGGCGGGCAGGACAAGGCCTCGATCGAGGCGGCGCACAATGCGGCGCGCGACGCCCGCCGTCTGGCCCGCGACGCCACGCCGGTGCAGCGGCAGATGATCGACGCCCTGATCCAACGCTATTCGGGTGCGGAGAAAAGCCGGGCCAACCGCTTCGCCCAGCGCATGGACCGGATCGCGCGTCAGAACCCCGACGACGGCGCCATCGCCAACATCACCGCTGACGCCTGGCTGCTGGCCGCCGACGAATGGTGGGACGACGAGGGCAAGGCGGCTGATCCGGCCATCCCGCGCGCCATGGACTTGTTGGAACGCGCGCTGGCCCGGAACCCGAACGAGACGGGCGCGATCCACCTCTATATCCACCTGACTGAGTGGTCGGATGACCCGCACAAGGCCATTCCCTACGGCGAGAAGCTGGCCCTGCTGGCCCCGGCGGCCAGCCATCTGGTGCATATGCCGTCGCACACCTATTACCGGGTGGGGCGCTATCGAGATGCGATGATGTCCAACGTCAACGCTGTGGCGCTGGACCGGCGCTATGACGCGCTCGCCAAGCCGCCGGGCGGGGTGCCGGCGATGCGGCTGCACGGCCACAACATCCACTTCGGCATGGGCGGCGCCCTGATGGCCGGGGGCGGCGAGGAGGGGTTGAAGCTCGCCGACTGGTTCCTGGCCACCTATCCGACCATCGGCGCCCAGGAATACTGGCGTCAGATCATGGCCAACAACGCCTATGCCCTCTATGGGCGGTTCGGTACGCCGGAGCAGGTGGCGGCGCTGAAAGAGCCTGCGGCGACCCATCCGCTGCTGCGCATCAGCTGGCGCTATGCGCGGGGCGAGGCCGCCGCGCGGGCGGGGAACGCGGCCGCCGTTCGCGCCGAGGCCGAGGCCATCAAGACGGTGCGCGAGGCGACGACATTCGCCGGGCCTATGGCCGAGCAGCGCGCGGTCTTCGCCGAACTGTCCCAACGTATTCTGGAAGGGCGCGCCGCCATGATCGAAGGTAACGCCCCGGCCGCCGTCGCCGCCTTCACTCGCGCCGCGCAGATTCAGGCCATGGACGACGAGGGCGGGGACCCGCCGATCATCTGGTATCCGACACGGCGCAGTCTGGCGGCGGC
>CAYWDO010000002.1:22947-30128 GCA_964456995.1 uncultured Brevundimonas sp. | reverse complement strand
GCTTCGATCAGCTTGGCGATTTCGCCGGGTTCGATGCTGGCGCTGGCCTTGCCGTTGACGAAGAAGGTCGGCGTGCCTTGCAGGCCCAGCGTCGCGGCGACGGTGTGGATGTCGGTGACGTGGCGCGTCATCTCGGGCGAGGCGATGGCCGCCTCCGCCTTGGTCATGTCGACGCCGTTCGCGACCAGGATGCCGTCGATGCCGGCGCGGTCCACCGCGCGTTCGCTCATCAGGGCGTCGTAGACTTCCAGATACTTGCCCTGCTGATGCGCGGCGAGGGCGGCGCGGGCGGCGTATTGCGAGGTGACGTCGTCGCCCCGATCCAGGATCGGCCAGTCCTTGAAGACGAAGCGGACCTCGGGATGGGCGGCCATCAGGGCGCGGAAGTCGGGGGCCACGGCCTTGCAGCCCGGGCAGCGGAAGTCGAAGAACTCGACCACCGTGACCTTGGCGTCGGCGGGGCCGAAGCTGGGGTCGCGCGCGTCAGGGGCCAGCAGGGCGGGGTTGGCGGCGGCGGCGGCGTTGATGGTTTGGACGCGGGATTGCTCCTCATTGGCCTGACGCGCGGCCAGAACTTCGTCCAGCACCTGCGGGTTCTCGATCAGATAGGCGCGCACGCGCCCGCCGAAATCGCCGCCGGTCAGGTAGGGTACGGCGGATACGCCCAGCGCCAAGACCGAGACGGCCAGAGCTGCGGCGCCCAGGGTTTTGCCCGACAGCCGTGACAGGGCGCTGCCTTTCGGGGCGACGGGTGTCGGGGTCTCGGGAGCGTCGGGGCGTGCGTCGTCAGTCATGAAGGTCTCGGGATCGGGAAGTTGGGCGGCGTCAGCCGCCGGGCAGGATGACGCCGCGATTGCTGCGCTGCTCGTTGCGGCGTTCGGCGTCGGTGATGTCTTTTTCAGAGGCGCCCGACGACAGGACGATGTCGGTGGCGCGGCGCCATTCAATTGAACTGCGGTCCAGCATGTCGCGGGCGCGCATGGCGAACTGATTGGCCTGTTCGGTGCGGCCCATGGCGAACCAGTATTCGGCCGAAGCCAGACGCGCCTCGCCCTCCTTGCCCTGGCTAGCGTAGGCTTGGGACAGCAGGCGCCAGCCCAGGCTGTTGTCTTTCTCCAGCGCGATGGCGCGCTTCAACTGATCGACAGCGGCGTCCAGATTGGCGGGATCACTGGTCTCGATCAGGGCGTGGGCCAGGTTGATGCGGAGCAGGGGCGCGTCGGGTTTTAACTCGACGGCTTTCTGATGGGCGCCGATGGCCTCGGCCGGGCGGCTTTCCTCGAACAGGATCTGGCCCTTCAACTCCCAGAAGTAGGGATTGGCCGGCTGTTCGGTCAGCAGGTCGTCCACGGCGCCCAAGGCCTTGTCCGTCTGGCCGTCGCGGTACCAGGCGATGGCGCGGGCGTAGCGGGCGGGCAGGGAGGTGTCCGACGACGGATAGTCGCGCAGCGTCGCGTTCGGCGCGTCCATGAAGGAACGAATCTTGGCGATCACCAGGGCGTGCTGCGCCATGCGCTCGGGGCTGTCCCGATGGCCGTAATGGGTGGCGGTCTCGACCGGGCGACGCAGGGCCTCGATGCGCTGCGACGACAGGGGGTGGCTGCGGAAATAGGGGTAGCGGCGCTGGTCCGAGAAGACTTCCTGAGAGCGGAAATTCTCGAAGAACTCGACCATGCCCTTGCCGGACTCGCCAGCGCGTTCCAGGGCGCGGGCCCCAGTGATATCGGCCTCACCCTCCTGGCTCTGCATGTAGCGCAGGGCGCCCAGCGTGCCGAAATACTGGCTGGAGGCTAGAAGCGCTGCGCCCGCGTCCGGCGCGCCGGCGATCGCGGCCAGGGCGCCCAGGGCCATGGTCATGATCATAGGCTGCATCCCGGCGTTCTGGGCGCCGTCTCGCAGGGTGTGGCGGTTCTTGATGTGGCCGGCCTCGTGGGCGATCACGCCCAGAAGCTGGTTGGGGGTCTTGGTCTGAAGGATCAGGCCGGTGTTCAGCCCCATGATCCGCCCGCGCGTGGCGAAGGCGTTCAGGTCCTGATCGTTGATCAACAGGACCTCGACCTCGGTCGGCTCCAGACCCATGGCGACAAACACCGGGTCGGACCAGTCGCGGATGATTCCCTCGACCTCGGTGTCGCGGATCAAGCTCTGTGCAGAAGCCGATCCCGCCGCCGCCAGCACCGCCACGGCGACCGTGGCGGAGAGGAGGATACGGGATGCGGCGCGGGTAGCGACACGGGGAAGCCTGGTCATGGCGTGCTCCAGAGCGACAGTCTCCCCCGTGTCTTCAAGCCTAATCGTGTCCGATCAACGGCGCCACCAGCCGCGCTTCGGCTTGGCGGGCGCCGCGCCGATCTGGTTCGGGTCTTCGGCGATGATGGCGGCCACGTCGACTTCGGGCGTCGGCGCAGGCGTCGGCTCGGCGATGACGACCGGCTGGGGGGTGGGTTCAGGCTCGAAAGCCTGTTCGATGGCGGCCTCAATCTGGGCGGCGACCACGGGTTCCACGTCCAGTTGGGCGGGGATCACGGCAGGCTCCGCTTCGACTTCGGCTTCAGCTTCGGTTTCAGCCTCGACCGGGGCTTCGATCACCGCTTCGCCGGCGACATCGGCGCTGACCTTGCGACGCACGCGGCGACGCTTGGGCGCTTCGACCGCTTCAGCGACCACAGCAGGGACGTCTTCTGCCGTGTCATCCGCAGGGATGAAGGTCGCCATGGGCGTGTCCGGCGAACCCGCAGCAGGCAGACCTTCGTTGACGGCCCGCGCTTCGACCTTGGCTTCGTGGGTCAGGCCGTCCTGGGCGCGATCACGACCACGGCCGCGACCACGACGACGGCGCGAGCGACCGCCTTCGCGTTCACCGCGTTCGCCCTCATGGCGTTCGCCTTCAGGACGCTCGCCGATGATTTCCTCGACCTCGCGGGCTTCCGAAGATGTCTCGACCGGAGCGCGTTCGTTGCGTGGGGCGGGGTTGATCGGGTCGAACCAGACGTAGGGGTCGTCCAGCGACGGCGTGCGGCCGCGCACCCAAGTGAAGGCGTCGCGTTCGCCATCTTCACGCATACGGCGTCCGCCACGACGGCCGCGACGACGGCGACGGCCGGCCTCGCTGTCGTCGTCCTCGTCGTCGGCGGCGACGATGTCGGTCGAAACGGCTTCAGCTTCGGCGCCCTCCTCGGGACGACCGCCGCGACGTCGGCGGCGACGGCCACGGCCGCGGCCTTCGCCATCGTGGGCCTCGGCGCGCTCGCGCGGCTCGTCGTCGTCATTATCTTCGCGGTCGAGATCGGCGTCGTCCTCGTCGTCGCCGCTGATGACTTCGTCGTCCTCGTCTTCGTCCTCATGGTCGAAGGCGTTGTCGTCGAAGCCGTCGTCCAGGTCCGCCGCCGAGATGTGGGTGACGGTAGGGACGAAGTCCTCGTTGGTCTCGGTGCGCTCGATGGCGTGCTCGCCCTGGGCCAGGCTGTCATCGATCAGGATGACGACCTTCAGGCCGCGCTGTTCGACCAGGCGCTGCAGATACTCGCGCTTGTGGTTCAGGATGTAGAGAGCCACGGCGGTCGACACGCGCAGGTTGACGCAGCCGGCGCCATTGCGTCCCGCTTCGATGTCCACGGCGCGCAGGGTGACCAGAGCCGCGGATTCCGCCGAGCGGATACGGCCAGCACCCTGGCAGTGTTGGCAGACCTCGGTGGCGCCTTCGATGACGCCCAGGCGACGGCGCTGGCGGCTGATTTCCATCAGGCCGAAGCCCGAGATGCGGCCCATCTGGATGCGGGCGCGATCCTGGGCCAGCGCGTCTTTCAGCACTTTTTCGACGGCGCGATTGTTCTTGCCTTCATCCATGTCGATGAAGTCGATGACGATCAGGCCGGCGAGGTCGCGCAGACGCAGCTGGCGGGCGGCCTCGACGGCGGCTTCCAGATTGGTCTTGGTGGCGGTGGCCTCGACATTGCGTTCCTTGGTGGAACGGCCCGAGTTCACGTCGATGGCGACCAGGGCTTCAGTCTGGTTGATCACCAGATAGCCGCCCGACTTCAACGGCACGACCGGCTGGTGGATCTGCGTCAGCAGTTCCTCGATGCCGTTGGCGGCGAACAGGGGCTTGGAGCCCTGATAGAGGTGGATCTTCTTGGCCTGCGACGGCATCAGCACGCGCATGAAGTCGCGGGCTTCCTTGAAGCCTTCCAGCCCCTCGACCTGAATCCCGTCGAAGTCCTTGTCGTACATATCGCGCACGGCGCGGCGGACCAGGTTTTCTTCTTCGTAGATCACAGCCGGGGCGTTCGACTTCAGCGTGGTCTCGCGGATCGTCCCCCACAGACGCAGCAGGTATTCGTAGTCGCGCTTGATCTCGGCCTTGGTGCGCTTGGCGCCGGCCGTGCGGATGATCAGGCCCATGCCTTTCGGCACCTTCAGCGCCGAGGCGGCGGACTTCAGGCGGCGACGGTCAGAGGTGTTTGTGATCTTGCGGCTGATGCCGCCGCCCTTGCCGGTGTTCGGCATCAGGACGCAGTAGCGACCGGCCAGCGACAGCCAGGTGGTCAGGGCCGCGCCCTTGGCGCCACGCTCGTCCTTGACGACCTGCACCAGCAGGATCTGACGGCGCTTGATGACGTCCTGGATCTTGTAGCGACGCATCAGGCGACGCTTCAGACGCTCCTCGTCGGCCAGCCCGCCTTCGGACTCGTCATCGCCTTCACGGCCCAGATCGTCATGATCGTCGTCGTCGGAGTGCGCTTCGGCCATGATGGCTTCGCGGTCGGCGACCGGGATCTGATAGTAGTCGGGGTGGATTTCGTTGAAGGCCAGGAAGCCGTGGCGATTGCCGCCGTACTCGATGAAGGCCGCCTGCAGGCTGGGCTCTACGCGGGTGACTTTGGCGAGATAGATGTTGCCGCGAAGCTGACGGCGGGCCGTGGATTCAAAATCGAATTCCTCAACCTGGCGTCCGTCCACGATGGCGACGCGGGTTTCTTCCGCGTGCGCCGCATCGATCAGCATTGTCTTTGACATGGATAGTCTCTCTCTGGCGCGCCAGGCCGGGCCCTGCGGATACATCCGCGGACAAGGGGGCGGCTCGCCGAATGGAAATGGGGGCCAGGGCGCGCGTCATCCCCTCGCAAAATGCGAGAGCGGCAAAGGTATGCCGGTCGGGAGCGCAGGCGGGTCGGCCCATGAGGTTCTGTCGGTCCTGGATCCGAACGCGCCGTTCAAGGCCGCGTCCCGGACCCGTTCTTCAGATCGCCAGCCAGGCCGGTCGATCCTCGGAATGAGGTGAAAGTCAGCGCTGCGAGGAGGGCGCGCCTGACCCTGAAGCAATGTGCAGGGGGCGCGATCGTTCGCTAGCGGATCACACCATAGGCCCATGTTGTGGAAAATAAAAGAACCGCCGCCGTTACATGAGTTAACGAAATCCTTAGCAGGTTTGATCACTGTTCAAGCTGAACCAGAAGGGTGAAGTCCGTCCATGTATGGCCGGTTGCGTGACAGTCTGGCCCGTATGGGCGTGCGCGAATGGGCGATGACGGGCCTGGCCTTCATCGTGATTTGCGCCGTCGTGCTGACGGCTGGGCGGGGCCTGGCCTTTGGACCGGATGGTCAGATCTCCGGAATTCGCTTCGGCGGCGACGCCCAGCGCACCCGCGTCGTGCTGGATCTGGGCAAGACCACTCGTGGTCAGGTGATCGAGGACGGCACGACTGGCCGCGTGATCGTGGCCTTGTCGGACGTGGCGCCGGGGCGGGGGCTGGACGGCAACGGTTCGGGTCTGGTGCGCGGCTATGAAGTCAGTTCGGCGGGCACGTCGTCGCGCATCCGTCTGGACCTGGCGCGTGGCGCCGAGATCGAGCGTCGCTTCCTGCTGCCGCCAGGCGACGGGGTGCAGCACTATCGCTACGTCATCGACCTGAAGGCTACGGGCGCAGCCGCAGCGATCGCGGCCAGCGCGCCGCCGCGTCGCGAGCAGGCGCGCAAGGAAAAGCCGCTGGTCGTCATCGACGCCGGCCACGGCGGGCGGGATCCCGGTGCGCAGGGCGTTCATGCTCAGGAAAAGGCTGTCACTCTGGCCGCCGCGCGCGAACTGAAGGTCGCGATCGAGCGCACGGGCCGCTATCGCGTGCGTCTGACGCGCGACAGCGACGTCTATGTCATTCACGGGCGTCGGGTGCAGATCGCGCGTGACGCCGGGGCTGACCTGTTCATTTCGCTGCACGCCGACGCCGGGACGGATCCGGCGCTGCGAGGAGCCAGCGTCTACACCTTGTCGGAGCAGGGCGCGGGCCGCGCGGTGCGGGAATATACGCGTGGCGACGACTGGCAGCGTGAACTGCGCCTGCCCGGACGGGATCCTTCCGTGGACCGTATCCTGCTGGACATGACCCAGCGCGCCACCCAGAACCGCTCGGCTCAGTTCGCGCGCGTCCTGCTGACCCATCTGGAGGGCGACAGCCATCCTCTGCTGCGACGCAGCCACCGCGACGCCGGGTTGGCTGTGCTGTTGGCGCCTGACGTTCCGGCCATTCTTTTGGAGATGGGCTTCATCACCAATCCCGAGGACGAGCGTGTCCTGACCGACGAGCGCGCCCGTCGCCGCCTGATGCGCTCGGTCGCCGAGGGCATCGACCGCTACTTCCGTGAGCCCTCGGCGGCGGTCATGGTGGCCGGCGAGGTCGCCGGCGGCGGCTGACCTATTCCTCCAGCGCCCGCTTGGCGCGGTGGAAGATGGCTTCGAACATTTCTGACGTTAGCCGCCCTGTGTTCGTGTTCAACCGGGAGCAGTGATAGCTGTTGATGATGGTGTAGTCGCCGACCTTGCCCTCGACGCCGTGTCCGGCGGGAATGGCCGTGCCGGGATAGCCCAGCGTCCGCAGGATGCTGCGCCGCGACACGTCGCCCAGGGTCACGATCACCTTCAACCGGGGCAGGGCGGCCAGACGGTCGATCAGGAAGGGGCGGCAGGTGTTCTCTTCCGCGCCGGTGGGCTTGTTCTGCGGCGGGGCGCAGCGAACAGCGTTGGTGATCATGCAGTCGACCAGGGTCAGGTCGTCCTTGCCATCGGGGTCATAGTCACCCCGGGCGAAACCGGTCTTGCGCAGCGTATCGTAGAGCAGCCAGCCAGCGTGGTCGCCCGTGAACGGCCGGCCGGTGCGGTTGGCGCCCATGCGACCGGGCGCCAGGCC
>CAYWDO010000002.1:17844-22847 GCA_964456995.1 uncultured Brevundimonas sp. | reverse complement strand
CGCCCGTGAACGGCCGGCCGGTGCGGTTGGCGCCCATGCGACCGGGCGCCAGGCCCGCGATCAGCAGCCGGGCATTGGGATCGCCGAACGACGGTGCGGGGCCGTTCCACCAATCGGGATTCTGGCGGATATTCTCCTGGCGATAGGCGACCAGGCGCGGGCACAGGGGGCAATCGCGCGGCGGTTCAGGGTTCAGGGCGCGGCTCATGGGCGGTCGTCTCGGTCGAAGGTGCGCATCGTGGCCTGGGGCGCGGCGCTCTTGGGCTTGCTGAACTGGGTCGCCATGTCGGCCAGTTCGATGAAGGCGTCGGCCTGACGACGCAGTTCGTCGGCGATCTGGGGCGGCTGGCTCCTGGTGGTCGAGACCACGGTGACGCGCACGCCCTTGGCTTGAACCGCCTGCACCAGTCGGCGGAAGTCGCCGTCGCCCGAGAACAGGATCATATGGTCCAGATGCGGCGCCAGCTCCAGCATATCGACAGCGATCTCGATATCCATATTGCCCTTGATGCGCGACTGGCCTTGCGCGTCGGTGAAGCGCTTGACCGGCTTGGTCACCACCGTGAAGCCGTTGTAGTCGAGCCAGTCGACCAGCGGCCGGATGGGCGAGAACTCTTCGCCCTCGATCACCGCCGTGTAATAATAGGCGCGCACCAGCTGGCCCTTCTGAGCGAACCAGTCGGACAGCTTTTTGAAGTCGAGATCGACGTTGAGCGCGCGGGCCGAGGAATAGAGGTTGGCGCCGTCGATGAACAAGGCGATGCGGTCGCCCGTATGGCCGGTCATGAATATGGGTCCGTGGAAATGGTCGAGAATATGAGCGTCCCGACCGAAATACCCGAGGGGGACCTTGATCTGGACGGCGCAGTCATCGTCGCGCTGGGTTGTAATGACAAGGGCGTCTGGGCGTCTTGCGAAGAGTCGCTGGAGGCGGCGCTGGCGCGGTTCCGGGCCGAGGGCATCGACATCCTGGCCCGCTCGTCCTGGTGGTCGTCGCAGGCTTGGCCCGATCCGACCGATCCGCCCTTCCTGAACGGCGTCGTTATCGTGCGTACGGCCCATGACCCCGGCGCACTGATGGGTAAGCTGGCCCGGATGGAGGATGTGTTCGACCGCCGCCGCAGCGTTCGCAATGCGCCACGCACGCTGGATCTGGACCTGATCGCCTATGGGCGGCTGAGCGGCGATCTTGACGGGCTGATCCTGCCGCATCCGCGCGCCGCCGAGCGTCTGTTCGTCATGGGGCCTCTGGCCGAGATAGCGCCGGAGTGGAGGCATCCGACGGTCGAGGGCGATGCGGCGGCGCTGGCCGCCAATGCGACCGTCGGCGCGGACGCGCGACCTTTGCGCCGTTGACGCAATCTGGCTGACCGCTAGGGTCGGTGTGAATGACACCGGGAGACAAAGTCATGTTGCTGCCTGCCCTGGCCTTGGTCGCCCTGTTTCAAACCTCACCGGCGCCCGCTTCTCCGCCTGCGGGGACGGGCATGGTGATCCACGAGGCCGACACGGTCGTTCGTCAGGTCCCGCCGCATAACGGCCAGGGCATGAGCACTGCTTATCGCATCTCGGACGGCGTGCCGAACCGGGCGATGGAGTTCCGCAAGCGCGTCCTGCACCCCGGCGGGGCTATCGGTCTGCATCCCATCGCGCACGACGAAGTCTATTACGTGGTCAGCGGCGAGGGTGAAGTGACGTCGGACGGGGTGACTTCGCCGATGCGGGCCGGCGATGCGGCCTATCTGTTTGACGGCAATGTCGTGGGCATCCGCCAGACGGGAGAGGTGGACCTGGTGCTCATCATCAGCTATCCGCTAGCCCAAAGGAAGAACTGAGGCGTTTTGCGCCGCATTCAGGCCTTCGCGGCGTTGCACAATCACGCCTAACCCTATATTTTGTGCGGTTCTCCCTGCCGCCAGAGGAAATTCATGGCCCGCGTCACTGTCGAAGACTGCATCGAGAAGGTGCCGAACCGCTTTGGTCTGGTTCTGCTGGCCGGCCACCGCGCCCGCAATATCGCCAACGGCGCGCCTTTGACGCTGGATCGCGACAACGACAAGAATCCGGTCGTGGCGCTGCGTGAATTGGCCGAGGATCGGGTGGTCCCCGACGAGCTGCGCGAGAACATCATCACCACGCTGCAACGCGTCGATGAACGTACCGAAGCCGAGGATGAAGCCGAGATCGTGGCGCTGCTGGCTGAGCCGCAGCACATGAACATGGCCGAGGCCGAACTGATCCGTGCGTTGCAAAGCGACCGGGACGGCGGCCAGGAGGAACGCTACTGACGGCTGAGCCTGTCAACGGCGTCACTATTCTTCCGGCGCGGCCCCTGGCGGACACGCCGACGGGCCAGGTCGCGAATCAACGAGACCAATCGGCGTCGCTCCTCACCGGGGCGGCGCCGAAGTCGTCTGACGGCCCCCAGTCCGAGTCCCAAGTGCCTGAATTCAAGCGCGCGCCGATCATGCGCCAGTTCGAACTGATCGAGGCGGTCAAGGCCTATGACCCGACCGCCAATGAGGCCCTGCTCAACAAGGCCTATGTCTATGCCATGAAGATGCACGGCTCGCAGTTGCGGGCCTCGGGCGACCCCTATTTTGCCCATCCGATCCAGGTTGCGGGCATTTTGACCGACTACCGGCTGGATACGGCGACCATCGTCACGGCCCTGCTGCATGATGTGGTCGAGGACACCTCGGCCACACGTGACGACATTGCGACCATGTTCGGCGAAGAGGTCGCCGTCCTGGTCGAGGGCGTGACCAAGCTGTCGCGGTTGGAGCTTCAGGCCGAGCACACGCGCCAGGCCGAGAACCTGCGCAAGTTCATCCTGGCGATTTCGAAGGACGTGCGGGTCCTGTTGGTCAAGCTGGCCGACCGCCTGCACAATATGCGCACCCTCCAGTACGTGAAGCCGGAGAAGCGCGAGCGCATCAGCCGCGAAACGCTGGAAGTCTATGCGCCGCTGGGCCGCTCCATCGGCATTCATTCCATCGCCTCCGAACTGGAGGAACTGGCGTTCGAGCATCTGAACGCCACAGCGCGCGTCGCCATCCAGCGGCGTCTGGAGGCCCTGAAGCTGGAGCATGGCCGCGCCATCGAAGGCGTGTCGCGCGAAGTCGAACTGGTCCTTAGCGAGGCCGGCGTCCGCGCCCACGTCAAAGGCCGCGAAAAGACGCCCTATTCGATCTGGCGCAAGCTGCAGAGGAAGTCGGTGGGCTTCTCGTCCTTGTCGGACATCTATGGCTTCCGGGTGATCGTTGAGGCTGAAGACGACTGCTATCGCGCCCTGGGCGTCATCCACCGCACCTGGCCCATGGTGCCGGAGCGGTTCAAGGACTTCATCTCTACCCCCAAGTCGAACAACTATCGCTCGCTGCACACCACGGTCGTCGGGCCGGGGGGCTTGCGCATCGAGATGCAGATTCGCACCGAGATTATGGACCGGGTGGCCGAGGACGGCGTCGCGGCGCACTGGGCCTACAAGAACCACTCCTATGGCTTTGACCGGGAGGCGATGGAGGCGGACGGCGGGCGTGACCCGCTGCTGAACCTGCGCCATCTGGTACAGGTCATCGAGCATGGCGAGGGCGGCGAAGACTGGGTCGAGCACGCCAAGCTCGAAATGTACCTGGATCAGGTCTTCGTCTTCACGCCCAAGGGCGCGCTGATCACTCTGCCGCGCGGCGGCATGGCGCTGGACTTCGCCTACGCCGTCCACACCGAGGTCGGGGACACGGCGGTGGGCGTGAAGATCAACGGCGAACTCAAGCCGATGCGCACGGCGCTGCAAAACGGCGATGTGGTTGAGATCATCCGGGGCGCCAAGCGCGAGGTGCCAACGGATTGGCGCAGTCTGACCGTTACAGGCCGGGCGCGCTCGGCCATCCGCCGTCATATCCGCACGTCAGAGCGCGACGAGTTCGTGCGTCTGGGCAAGGCCACGCTGGAGCAGACGCTCGAACGCGCGGGCAAGTCGCTGGCCGACATCTCGCTGAAGCCGGTGCTGGAAGCCCATGTCATCGCCTCGGACGACGATCTGTTCGACGCCATCGGCCGGGGCCGTCTGGCGGCGACCAAGGTGGCCGAAACCATTTTCCCGGCGCTGAAGGGCCAGTTGAAGGCCGGGCCGGAGCGCAAGCGGATCGGCAATGAACATGCCCGCCTGTTCGTGCGCGGCAGCGGCCTGACACCCGGCGTCAGCATCCACTTCGGCGCCTGTTGCAGCCCGGTGCCGGGCGACCGCATCGTCGGCATTCTGGAACCTGACAAGGGGCTGACGGTCCACACCATCGACTGTCAGACCTTGGCGGACTTCGCCGACGACGACAGCGTCTGGCAGGACCTGCAGTGGACGCCGCAGGCGGAACAGGACGCGGTGGCGGCGGCCCGTCTGCGCGCCACCATCCGCAATGCGCCGGGCGTTCTGGGGCAGGTGGCGACTATCATCGGCGAGGCCGGCGGCAATATCCTGAACCTGTCGATGGCTCACCGGCAGCAGGACTTCTTCGACGTCGATATCGACGTGGAGGTCGAGGACGCGCGCCATGCCACCATGATCATCGCGGCGCTGCGCGCCAATCCGTCCGTCGACACCGTGGACCGCGCGCGCGGCTGATCGCCCCCGCGTCTGACTCTGAAGGCCGAAATGTCTCCCGAACAACAAGCTCTCGCCAACGCCGCTCAGCTGGCGTCGCCCTCTTATCGTCTGGCTGCGCTGGATCGGGATTTCCTGCTCGGCGAATCGATGCGCGGCGTGCGCTTCCTGATGGAGTACGAAAAGGCTGAGGAGGCTTTGAAGGCCTGGGGCGTGCGGTCGACCCTGGTAGTGTTCGGCAGCGCGCGGGTGGGCAAGAACGGCGATGGGCGGCACGCCTATTGGTACGAACAGGCGCGACAGTTCGGCCGCATCGCCTCGGAGCGGGGCGGGGCTTTCCGTGGATCACCCGGCGAGGTGCGCGACAACGTCATCGCCACGGGCGGCGGACCGGGCATCATGC
>CAYWDO010000002.1:0-17744 GCA_964456995.1 uncultured Brevundimonas sp. | reverse complement strand
CAGGTCCCGAACCCCTGGTCGACGCCGGAACTGACCTTCCAGTTCCACTACTTCGCCATGCGCAAGATGCATTTGGCTATGCGCGCCAATGGTCTGGTGGTCTTCCCCGGCGGCTTTGGCACCCTGGACGAGATGTTCGAGATCCTGACCCTGCGCCAGACCGACAAGGCGCCGCCGATCCCCATCGTCCTGTTCGACGAGGCCTATTGGCGCTCGGTGATCAACTTCGACACCCTGATCGAGCACGGCATGGTCAAGGCGTCGGACATGGAGCTCTTCGCCTTCGCCGATGACGCCGAAACGGTGTGGACCAAGCTGCTGGAAGGCGGACTGAAGCCGAACTGCGACATCAAGTAGGTCACTCGGCTTGAGGGGCGGTGATGCAGGGTCTAAGGGACGCTCTCATGAACACTGAAGACGTCCTCAACGAATTCCGCGACGCCGGCGCTCTGCGCGAAGGCCATTTCGTCCTGTCGTCCGGCCTGCACAGCCCGGTCTTCCTGCAGAAGAACCTGGTCTTCATGGACACGCGCCGCTGCGAGCGCCTGTGCAAGGCTCTGGCCGAGAAGATCGTGGCTACGGTCGGTCCGGTGGACGTGGCGATCTCGCCCGCCGTCGGCGGCATCATTCCTGGCTATGAGACGGCGCGGCACCTGAACGTGCGCTCGCTCTACGTCGAGCGCGAAGGCGGCGAGTTCAAGCTTCGGCGGGGCTTCACCGTCGAACAGGGCGAGAAGGTCGTCATGGTCGAGGACATCGTCACGACCGGCCTGTCGTCGCGCGAATGCATCGCCGCCATCCAGAAGGCCGGAGGCGAAGTCGTGGCCGCTGCCTGCATCGTTGACCGCTCGGGCGGTCGCGCCGACGTGGGCGTGCCGCTGATCGCCCTGGCGACGCTGGACGTGCCGGCCTATCCGGCCGACGCCCTGCCGCCCGAACTGGCCGCCCTGCCGGTCGAGGATCCGGGCAGCCGCCGGCTGTCCAAGTAGAGAAAGAGAACGGGATGAAGCGCGAGCGGGTTCGTCTGGGCGTCAACATCGACCACGTCGCCACGGTTCGTAACGCGCGCGGCGGCGCTCATCCCGATCCGGCCCGCGCGGCCGAGGCGGCGCTGGCGGCGGGGGCGGACGGCATCACAGCCCACCTGCGCGAAGATCGCCGCCACATCACCGACGCCGACATCGACGTGCTGACGGCTCTGTGCCGCCGGGCGAACAAGCCGCTGAACTTCGAGATGGCGGTGACGGAAGAGATGCTGGCCATCGCCCTGCGTCACCGTCCGCACGCCGCCTGTCTGGTGCCGGAGCGGCGCGAGGAGGTCACGACCGAGGGCGGTCTGGCTGTCGCCGGCCACGAGGCGCGCATCGCCCCCGTGGTGAAGGCGTTGTCCGACGCGGGCATCCGCGTCAGCCTGTTCATCGAGCCGTCCGAAGCCCAGGTCGAAGCCGCCGCCGCTGTGGGCGCGCAGGTGGTCGAGTTTCACACCGGCCGCTACTGCCACCTGTCCGACCCCGCCGAGCGCGCCTTCGAGCTGGACCGTCTGGCCGCCGCCGCCGCCCAGGCCGACATCCTGGGGCTGGAGGTTCACGCCGGGCACGGCCTCGACTACGCCACCGCCAGCGTGGTTCTGGCCATCCCCGAGATCAAGGAACTGAACATCGGCCACTTCCTGATCGGGGAGGCGGTTTTCGTCGGTCTGGACGCCGCCATCCGCCGGATGCGGACGGCTATGGATGAAGCCGTCAGCGGGGCGAGCCGGTGATCATTGGCGTCGGCGCTGACCTTTCGGACATTCGCCGCATCCAGAAATCGCTGGATCGGTTCGGCGAGCGGTTCAAGCAGCGCTGCTTCACCGATCTGGAACGCACCCGCTCGGACCGCAAGCCGGACCCGGCCTGGAGCTACGCCAAGCGGTTCGCGGCCAAGGAGGCCTGCGCCAAGGCTCTGGGCACCGGGATGCGGGCCGACGTCTATTGGCGCGACATGGGGGTGGTGAACCTGAAGTCGGGTCAGCCGACCCTGGCCCTGACCGGGCACGCCGCCGAGCATCTGGCCCGGCTGGTCCCGCTGGGGCATGAGCCGCGTATTCATCTGACGCTCAGCGACGAACACCCGTATGCTCTCGCTTTCGTGGTGATCGAAGCCTTGCCCGTGGCGTAATCAGCCTTTAGGCCTCAGGTTCAAACTCCGCGTTCGGCGGGGGATTCGAGCAGACCATGAGCGACCACTCCAAGGCGAACGGCGGCGCCGGCAATCCTGCCATCGACCCCACCGAGCAGCGACCGATCTGGAGCGACGACGGCGACGCCCCCTTCGATCTGGGCGACGATCCCGAAGCCCTCGACAGCGACAAGCCGATCTACGCCACGCCGCGTCCCAAGAAAGCCAAACGTGTGAAAAAAGAGAAGTCCGAGAGCAACGAGACGGTCGAGATCATCAAGACCGTCGTCTTTGCCCTGCTGATCGCCTTCGTGCTGCGGGTTTTGCTATTCCAGCCCTTCACCATCCCGTCGGCCTCGATGGAGCCCAACCTTTATGAGGGCGACTACATCGTCGTGTCGAAGTGGTCCTATGGCTATTCGAAGCACTCGATCCCGTGGAGCCCGCCGCTGTTCGACGGCCGCATCCTGGGCAAGGACCCGACCCGCGGGGACATCGTCGTGTTCAAGTTGCCGCGTGACAACAAGACCGACTACATCAAGCGCGTGATCGGCTTGCCGGGCGACAAGGTGCAGATGGTCGCCAACAAGCTGTATCTCAATGGGGCGCCAGTGAAGGATGTCGTCGTCAGCCGCGCCGAACTGGCCGATATGTTCGGTCCCCGCCCGGTGACTCAACTCCGTGAGACCCTGCCGAACGGCAAGAGCTTCATGACCCAGGACTATGGTCCGGGCGGCGATCTGGACGACACCCCGGTCTATGAAGTCCCGGCTGGCCACTTCTTCATGATGGGCGACAACCGCGACAACTCGATCGACAGCCGTGTCGAGATGTCGGCTGGCGTGGGCATGGTCCCGGCCGAGAACCTGGTCGGCAAGGCCGAGATCATCATGTTCTCCTGGTCGCCGGGCGCCTCGCTGTTCAACCCGGTCAGCTGGTTCGCCAACCTGCGTCCGAGCCGGTTCTTCAAGATCCTCGACTGATGGCGAACGTTCGGGCCGAGGCCGTCGCCGCGCTCAGGCGTCGGCTGGGCCATGATTTCGCCGATCCGTCTCTGCTGGAACGCGCCCTGACCCACGCCAGCGTGGGCGAGGGCGCAGGACAGGCCGACGGCCGTGTCGTGGCCGACAACGAGCGGCTGGAGTTCCTGGGCGACCGGGTGCTGGGCCTGCTGGTCGCCGACCGGCTCACGCGCGACTTCCCCTCGGCGGATGAAGGCCAGCTTTCGGCCCGTCTGCACGCCCTGGTGGACAAGAGCGCCTGCGCCCGCGTCGGCGAGCGGCTGGGCGTCGGCGCGGCTCTGCGTCTGTCGCCCGGCGAGACCAAGACGGGCGGCCGCAGAAAAGCCGGGGTCATCGCCGATGCTGTCGAGGCTATCCTGGCGGCCGTCTATCGCGACGGCGGCCTAACGGCGGCCAAGGCCATGTTCGACATCGCCTGGGCCGAGGAGTTTGCGTCGCCGCCCGCCGCGGCCGTGACCAATCCCAAGTCCGCTCTGCAGGAGTGGGCGCAAGGCCAGGGGCGTGCGCTGCCGACCTATCGGGTGGTGGAACGCACCGGATCAGATCATGCTCCGACCTTCGTGGTCGAGGCGACGGTGGTCGGCTTTGACCCCGTGAAACAAACAGGACGTTCGCGTCAGGAGGCGGAAAAAGCCGCCGCCACGGCGCTGTTGAAACGAGAAGGCGTAATTTGACCGAGACCCTCAACCCCAACCAGCACGCGGGCTTCGCCGCCATCATTGGCGCACCCAACGCCGGCAAGTCGACGTTGGTGAACCGGCTGACGGGTACCAAGGTCTCGATCGTCACCCAGAAGGTCCAGACCACGCGCTTTCCCGTGCGCGGCATCGCCATCGAGGGCGACGCCCAGATCGTTCTGGTGGACACGCCCGGCATCTTTACGCCGCGCCGTCGCCTGGACCGCGCCATGGTCGCCTCGGCTTGGGGCGGGGCGCAGGACGCCGACGTGGTGCTGCACCTGATCGACGCCCAGTCGCATATCGACGCGGAAGGCCGTGAAGGCACCGCCGCCGACCGCCGCTCGGCCGAGGACACCGAGACCATCATCGCCAATCTGAAGGCGACGGGCACCAAGGTCATTCTGGGCCTCAACAAGATCGACGGAATGCGCCGCGACACCCTGCTGGCCCTGTCGCAGCGCCTGTTCGAAACCGGCGTCTATGAAGAGGTCTATATGATCTCGGCCCTCAGCGGCGACGGCGTGGACGACCTGAAGAAGCGTCTGGCGCGCTCCATGCCTGCCGGGCCGTGGCTCTACCCGGAAGATCAGTCGGCTGACGTGCCGGTGCGCGTTCTGGCCGCCGAGATCACCCGCGAGAAGGTCTATCTGCGCGTCCACGAAGAGCTGCCCTATTCGGCGGCGGTGGAAACGACCTCGTTCGAGGAGAAGGCCGACGGTTCGGCCCGCATCGAACAGACCATCTATGTCGAGCGGGAAAGCCAGCGCCCCATCGTTCTGGGCAAGGGCGGTCAGACCCTGAAATGGATCGGCCAGAAGTCACGCGAGGAGTTGATCGAGCTGCTCGACCGCCCCGTTCACCTGTTCCTGACCGTGAAGGTCGATCCGAAGTGGCAGGACAGCCGCGCCCTCTATGCTCAGTTTGGGTTGGATTTCGACGTCTAAAAAACGTGGTTTAGTATCGTGTTTGTAGTTCCCAAGTCCGCAGGCGGGCGGCCCTGGCTCCTCGGATCCCTGGCCGCGGTCGGCCTGGTTTGCGCCGGCGCCGGCGCCTGGATCGTGCACGCCGTCGCGCCGGAAACCCAGGCGGCGGTCGCGCCCCAGGCCAAGCTGCCTGAGCGCCCGCCGGTCGAGGTGGTCGAGGGCCTGCCGCAACTGAAGACGCGGCTGGATTATCTGGGCGAGCGCAAGCAGTTCATGGGCGCCATCTTGGTGGCCAAGGGCGATCAGGTCCTGTTCCGTCAGGTTTACGGCAAGGCCAACTACGAAAATGATCAGCCGCTGAAGCTGGACACCCGTTTCCGTCTGGCCTCGGTATCGAAACAGTTCACCGCCGCCGCGATCCTGAAGCTTCAGGATGAGGGCAGGCTGTCGGTCAACGACCCGGTCTGCAAATGGATCGAGGCCTGCCCGGACGCGTGGAAGCCGCTGCGCATCCACCACCTGCTGTCGCACACTTCGGGCATTCCCGATCTGATGGCGCAGTCCGAGTGGGGCCGCATCCGCGTCACCCCGCGCACGCCGAAGGAACTGACCGAGACCTCGGCTCGCTATGGCCTGCAGTTCGAGCCGGGAACCAAGATCCGCTATGACAACGCCGCCTATAATCTGGCGGCCGAGATCGTGGCGAGGGCCAGCGGCAAGTCGTTCGAGACCTATTTGAACGACGCCATCCTGAAGCCGCTGGGCCTGAAGGACACGGGATCGGACGCCCACGCCGACGCGCAAGGCCTGGCCATGGGTTACGCCAACTTCCCCGGCGGGCTGACGGCCCAGCCGATCGCCAACGTCAGTGTCGTCTTCGGCGCCGGCGCCCTCTATTCGACGCTGGACGACATGCTGGCGTGGAACCGCGCCCTGCATGAGGGGCGGGTGCTGAGCGACGACGCCTATGCTCAGATGATCGCCGACCACGCCCCTGCGGACACGCCCAAGGAGCGCGGCCGCGCGCACCGCGCCTATGGCTATGGCGTCTACGTCAACAGCCTGGGGCATCAGGTCTCGCCGGCGTTTGACGACAAGCAGATCTATCATACGGGCAGCTGGGCCGGGTTCCGCAACCTGGTCCTTTATCAGCCTGAGGCCGAGGTGACCGTGGTGGTCCTGTCCAACAACTACCACCAGCGCGACCTGGTCTTCATGCTGAGCCAGCAGGCCATGGCTGAGGCCCTGGGCCGCGAGTTCCCGACCAGTCTGCGCCGCTAGCGCAGGCTACGGCTTCATCGAGCCGGTTTCGATGAAGCGCTGGTGCCAGGACAGGGCCTCGGTCAGCAGGTGCGGCGATTGCAGACCATAAGAGCCCTTCAGCGCGCGGTCGTAGTAGTCCTTCAGCGCGTCGCGATAGTCGGGGTGGGCGCAGTTGGCGATGATGACCTGAGCGCGCTGTTTCGGCGACAAGCCGCGCAGGTCGGCCAGCCCCTGTTCGGTGACGATGACCTGCACGTCCTGGGTGATGTGGTCGACGTGGCTGGCCATGGGGACGATGGCCGAGATCTTGCCCCCCTTGGCCGTCGAGGGCGTGACGAAGCAGGAGATGTAGGCGTTGCGCGCAAAGTCGCCTGAGCCGCCGATGCCGTTCTGGATGCGCGAGCCCATGACGTGGGTCGAGTTGACGTTGCCATAGATGTCGGCCTCGATCAGGCCGTTCATGGCGATGCAGCCCAGACGGCGGATGATCTCCGGGTGGTTCGAGATTTCCTGCGGGCGCAGGATGATCTTGCCGCGGAACTGCTCCATGCGGCTATTCAGGTCGGCGGCGGCCTCGGGGCTGAGCGAGAAGGCGGTGGCCGAGGCGACGGTCAGCTTGCCCGAGTCCAGCAGGTCCAGCATCCCGTCCTGAAGCACCTCGGTATAGGCGGTCAGTTGCTCGAAGGGGCTTTCAGCCAGTCCCGCCAGCACGGCGTTGGCGACATTGCCGACGCCCGATTGCAGCGGCAGCAGATGGGCGGGCAGGCGACCCAGCTTCACCTCGTGCTGAAGGAATTCGATCAGGTGCCCGGCGATGGCCGTGGCTGAGGCGTCCGGCGCGGCGAAGGGCAGGTTGCGGTCAGGCGCATCCGTCTCGACGATGGCGACGATCTTGGACGGATCGACGCGGAACACCGTCTCGCCGATCCGGTCGGTGGGCTTGGTCAGCGGGATCGGCACGCGGGCCGGCGGCAGGGCCGTGCCGTAATAGATGTCGTGCATCCCCTCCAGCGCCGGGTTCTGCCAGCTGTTGACCTCCAGGATGATGCGGTCGGCGCGGTCCAGCCAGGTCTTGTTGTTGCCGATCGACGACGAGGGGATCAGCGAGCCGTCCTCGCGAATGCCTGACACCTCGACCACCGCGGTCTCCAGCGGGCCGAGGAAGCCCTGCCAGGCGGCGGGCGCCACCTGCGACAGGTGCATGTCGAGGTACTCCATCTCGCCCTTGTTGATCTTCTCACGGGCGATGGGGTCGGAGTTGTAGGGCAGGCGGAACTCGATGCCGTCCGCCTTGGCCAGGGCGCCGTCCAGTTCCGGCCCGGTCGAGGCGCCGGTCCAGACCTTCAGCTTGAAAGGATTGCCCGCCGCGTGCTCGGCCTCGATCCGGCTGGCCAGGGCCATGGGCACGGTCTTGGGATAGCCGGAGCCGGTAAAGCCGCTCATGCCCACCGTCGAGTTGGCCGGGATCAGGGAAGCGGCGTCCTGTGCGGACATGATCTTCGACTGCAGGGCGGGGTTGCGGACGCGGGACATCGGAAACCTGACGACTAGGCCCTGACGGGCTTGGGGAGCGAGGCGGACATAGGGGCCGCATCACTCTGATTCCAATACGCCTTTGGTCGTAGCAGTCCGTGATCACAAAGGCGTTAGTCCCGGTTTCCATTCCTCGGCAGGGTTTAGTGTTGACCATCCACGGGATGCCGAACCTGTCGGTAAGGGCGCCGAAACCGGGGAGAGATCCGTCGAAGTGTCCTTCTCCCGCAAGGGGAGAAGGATTTAGAGGCGATCCTAGCCGATCTTCACGCGAGTCGCGGCTTCCGGCAGGTCCTCGCCGAAGGCGCGCTGGTAGAACTCGGCGATGGTCGGGCGTTCCAGCTCGTCGCACTTGTTCAGGAAGGTCAGGCGGAAGCTGAGCGCCAGGTCGCCGCCGAAGATGATGGCGTTCTGCGCCCAGGTGATGACCGTGCGCGGCGACATGACGGTGGAGATGTCGCCGTTCATGAAGGCGTTGCGGGTCATGTCGGCCACGCGGACCATGGCGGCGATGCGGCGCTTGCCCTCAGTATCGTTCCACTCGGGAATCTTGGCGGCGACGATCTCGGCTTCGACATCGTGGTCGAGGTAGTTGAGCGTGGTGACGATGTTCCAGCGGTCCATCTGACCCTGGTTGATCTGCTGGGTGCCGTGATAGAGGCCAGAGGTGTCGCCCAGGCCGATGGTGTTGGTGGTCGAGAACAGGCGGAACCAGCGGTTCGGACGAATGACGCGGTTCTGGTCCAGCAAGGTCAGGCGGCCTTGCGCCTCCAGCACACGCTGGATCACGAACATGACGTCGGGACGGCCGGCGTCGTATTCGTCGAAGACCAGGGCGACCGGGCGTTGCAGCGACCAGGGCAGGATGCCCTCGCGGAACTCGGTGATCTGCTTGCCGTCCTTCAGGACGATGGCGTCCTTGCCGATCAGGTCGATGCGGCTGATGTGGCTGTCCAGGTTCACGCGGACCAGGGGCCAGTTCAGGCGGGCCGCGACCTGTTCGATGTGGGTCGACTTGCCGGTGCCGTGATAGCCCTGAACCATGACGCGGCGGTCAAAGGCGAAGCCGGCGCAGATGGCCAGCGTCGTCTGCGGATCGAAGCGATAGCTGTTGTCGATCTCGGGCACATGGCTGTCGCGCGTCTCGAACGCGGGGACGAGCATGTCGGAATCGACGCCGAACGCTTCCCTGACCGTCACCTTGCGGTGCGGCTCCAGCGTGACCAGGGGATCGGGCGAGGCGTCGAGGGGAGAGGTCATGGCTCCCATCTAGTCCCCTCGCGCGCGCGGTCAACACGCGCGAGGGCGGTTGCGACGCTTATTTGGCGGAAAGCGCGACGTCGATGTTGCCGCGTGTGGCGTTGGAATAGGGGCAGACCTGATGCGCCTTTTGGATCAGGTCGTCGATGACCGCCTGATCGAGCCCGTGGTCGGTGATGGTCAGGGCGAGATCGAGGTTGAAGCCCTCGCCGCGCGTGTTCTTGCCAAAGCCGACGCCGGCCTCGACCTTGGTGCCCGGGCCGACCGGGGTTCCGGCCTTGCCGGAGACCAGACGCAGGGCGCCGAGATAACAGGCGGCGTAGCCGGTGGCGAACAACTGCTCGGGATTGGTCCCGTCGCCGCCCTTGCCGCCCATCTCGGTCGGCACGGACAGGCGGACGTCGAGCTTGCCGTCGTCGGTGGCGGAGCGGCCTTCGTCGCGGCCGCCTCCCGAGGCGGTGGCGTGGGCGCGGTACAAGACTTCCATGGAGCGACTCCTTTGATGGTCCAAGGTCCCGCATATGGGCGTCAGTCGCTCAGAAACAACGGTTCTGTGATTCGTGTAATCCACAATGGGCTGTTAATAAATTGGTTATCACTTCCGTCGGGGAAGACGCCATGCAGACGCACGCGCAGTACTTTTGCTATGTCTATGACGCGCCGGAAGGCACGCCGAACATGTTCGCTCTGGAAGCGGACAGTTTAAACGAGGCGGTCAGTGAGACGCGACGCATGATGCGGGATGACGCGGGCAGCGCCTTCGCTGAAATCTGGGACGGAGCGGGCGAGAGCGTCACGCGCATCGATGGCCCGCCCAAGGAGGGCGGGCTGTTGAGAAGCCTCAGGCGTGACCGGCCTTCTTCAAGACTTTCCAGGCCTTGATGACGCTTTGAAGCTTGGCCTCGGCGCCGCGATCACCGCCGTTGGTGTCGGGGTGGAAGCGTTTCAGCATCTCGTGATAGCGCGCCTTGATGGCTTCCTTGTTGGCGCCCGGTGTAAGATCCAGGTCAGCCAGGGCGGCGCGCTCGATCTTGCCGATACGGTGCACCTCGGGCGCGGCGGGGCCGGCCTGATCCTGGGTGCGGCGACCGAACAGGCCGAAGCTGTCGCGCCAGGAGCCGACGCCTTCTGTATTGGCGGTGCCCATCTTGGCGGCGAAGGCGGCGGCTTCGCGCGTGTTCTTGCCGGCCTTCATCTCCCAGGTCGGACGCCCGCCAGTCATGGCCTCGTTTTCCTGAGCGGCGCGAACCTGAGCCTCGTTCATGCCGGCGTAGAAGTTCCAGCTCTTGTTGTACTGCCCCGCGTGCGTCTGACAGAACTCGTAGAAGTCGGCCAACTGCTCGCGCGACTTGGGCGCCTTGGCGGTCGCCGGGCGCGTGCAGTCGGGCCACTCGCACGTCTTCTCGCCGTTCTTCCGATGCAGGACGTCAGCCGCAGCCGCCTTTTCCTCATCGGTTTTGGGCTTCTTCACGCGGATGTCGGTGAAGCGGGGTTTGTATTCAAATGACGCGGACATTGCCGGCAGTGTAAGCTTGATTGGGACAGCTTCAAGGAACGACCGATGTCAGATGGCCCGATTGCGGCACTTATCCGCGAAAAACTGACAGGGGCCTTCGCTCCGCAGCGGATCGAGCTGGAAGACGACAGCTGGAAACACGCCGGACACCATCATGAAGGCGGCATGGACGCCAAGGACGGCGGGGAAAGCCATTTCCAACTGACCATCGTGTCGGACGTCTTTGAGGGCCAGGGGCGAGTGGCGCGTCAGAGGGCGATCAATACGGTGCTGAAGGAGGAACTGGCCGGGCCAGTGCACGCCCTTGCCGTTCGCGCGCTGACGACCGCCGAAGCCAGCGGTCGATGATCTTTTACGGATTGATACGTAAAAAAACGTATTCACCTCGTCTTAGAACCTTCTACCTAGCGTCCGCTCCGGACTGATTTGCAATGGCGGGGGCGTGCGAATGGTGGATGGCGGGATCAAGGGACTGGACGGGCAGGCGCCCGGTGAGGCGGCACAGGCGCTGACCGCGATCCTGCAAACCCATTACCTGCGTTATCTGATCATCGTCAGCTGGGCCGTCGGCGTGATCGCAACCGTGGGGCTGACGCAGGGCCTTATCTGGTTCGTAGCCACCCTGGCCGCCGGCGCCTTGCGTGGAGAGGTCGAGAAGCGCGTCAGCCAGCGCGTTGGCTCGGGCTGGGGCATGGTTTTTCCTGCCGTAGCGACAGCCACCACCGCCGTCTGGGCGGTCGCGCCGATTCTGGCGTGGTTTTCGCCGACCGCTTTTGGCCATGAGCTGGCCATCGCCCTGCTGGTGTCGGGCTATGTGCTGGTGTTTGCTCAGTTGCGCAGTTCGCCGCGTCAGGCGCTCATGATTTCATCGCCCTATGGCCTAGCTGCGGCCGTCATTGCGTTCAGTCTGGTGGGTGGCCCCCTGTTCTGGCCCTTCCTGGCCCTGATACCGTTTACGGCGGCCAGTCTGTTTGTTCTCGTCACCATGACCATGCTGCGTGAGGAGCGGATCCGGGCGTTTCAGGAGCACCAGGCCCATCTGATCGAGGAATTGGAGGCCGCCCGCGACAAGGCGGATGCCGCCAACGAGGCCAAGTCCAGCTTCCTGGGCGTCATTTCGCATGAACTGCGCACACCGATGAACGGGGTGTTGGGGGCCGCGCAACTGCTGAGCGCCACCCGGCTGGAAGGGACGCAGCGTGAGTATCTGTCGATCATTCGCAATTCTGGCGACAATCTCTTGAGCCTGCTGAACGACATTCTCGACATGACCAAGATCGAGGCCGGCAAGATGAGCTTCGACATCGTCGACATCGAAGTCGATGATCTGCATCGTCGTATTATCGGCCCGTTTGAGGCCCAGGCCGAGGCCAAGGGGCTGACGCTGGTTTCGACGTTTGAGGGTGAGCTTCCGGCCCTCGTGCGGGGGGATCCGCTGCGGGTCTGTCAGGTGGTTCAGAACCTGCTGTCAAACGCCGTCAAGTTTACGGACACGGGTGAGATTCACTACACGGTGCGCGGCCGCCGCATCTCGGACCGTCGCGTCGGCTTCGAGTTTTCGGTCACTGACAGCGGCTCGGGCATTTCTCGCGAGGATCTGGAACGACTGTTCCAGCCCTTCACTCAGGTCGATAATTCTTCCACCCGTCGATTTGGCGGAACCGGGCTTGGCCTGACCATCGCTCGCCGCATGGCGCAAATCATGGGTGGCGACATCAGTGTGACTTCGCGGCTTGGGGAGGGGTCGACCTTCACCCTTTCCATCGAAGGCGAAGTGGTCGAATGGGCCTGCGAGCAGGCGGCCTCAGCCGTGGACGCCGATGTCGAGGGCGGCGACCATCTGGACGTACTGGTAGTGGAGGATCACCCGGTCAACCGCATGATCCTGGAGGCCTGGATGGGGTCGGCGGGACACCGCACCAGTACGGCGGAGAACGGCCAGTTGGCGGTCGATCTTGCCAAGAACCAGCGGTTCGACCTGATCATCATGGACGTGAATATGCCGATCATGGACGGGCTGACGGCCACCCGGATGATCCGTGAAGGCGCCGGCGTGAATATCGACACCCCCATTGTCGTTCTATCTGCGTCTGCCCGGATTGAGGATCATGAAGCGGGTCTGGCGGCGGGGGCCGACGCCTATCTGAACAAGCCGATAGATTTCCGTAGCCTGGCCGGACTGATGGTTCAGGCGCCAGGCGGCCGTATCGCCCTGCGCCAGGCAGCGGCGGCGGTCGAAGAGCCTGCGGTCGCCGCCTGATCCAAGGCTGCGTCACGCTGCCGAGTGGCGAAAGATTGGACCGTCCAGGTATTTCCAGCGTCTGGCCCGAGGCGTTTGAGGAAAAAGCCTGACGGTCGGGGCTTCCATTCGCAGAGGCAGGCGCTAGACCCAAGGCCATGTCTTCCCTGCATGAAACCCTGACACAGGCCGTCGCCGTCGGTGAAAAGCGACTGACGGTCGATGCCGCCATTGTAGCCAAGCTGGCCGACATGGCCGGCGATTTAGCGATCAACCTGACCATAGCGGCGCTGATTTTCACAGCCACGCTGTTCGTCGCGCGCTGGGCTTCCGGTGCGACACGGCGGGTTCTGGGGAGGATGCGAGCCTTCCGTCACGATCAGACGGTGCTCAGCTTCGCCACCCAGGTCGTTCGGGTGGTTGTCATTATCATCGGTCTGATCGCGGTGTTGCAGCGGCTGGGCGTGCAGACGACCTCGATCATTGCGGTGCTGGGTGCAGCCTCGCTGGCGGTCGGCCTGGCCCTGCAAGGGACGCTGTCGAACGTGGCGGCGGGGGTCATGCTGCTGATGCTGCGCCCCTATCGGGTGGGCGAGGTCATCGACGTCGGCGGCGCCTCGGGCACGGTGCAAAAGCTGGACCTGTTCACGACCCAACTGAGCAACGCCAACAACCACAAGATCGTTATCCCGAACTCCAAGGTGCTGAGCGACGTCATCATCAACCTGACGGGCCAGCGGACGCGGCGCGTCGAGATCAAGTTTACGGTCGGTTACGGCGAAAATCTGAAGGACGCCTGTGATGTGCTGGCGGGCGTCGGCGTCGCCCACGCCAAGGTGTTGAAGGACCCGACGCCGTGGACGGGGGTGACGGCGTTGCTGGACAGCTCCGTCGAGATCACGCTGCACGCCTGGGTCAACGTCAATGACTGGTGGCAGACCCAGGCTGACCTGATGCAGGGCGGCAAGGAAGCGCTGGACGCTGCTGGAATCGAGATACCTTTCCCGCATCAGGTCGAGGTGCCGGCCAAGGACGCCCAATTCGCCCGCGTCGTCATGGCGCCGGCAGAACAGGAAGAGTGACGCGTGCGCTACGATTTCGGATCCGACAACACCGCCGGCATGGCGCCAGACGCGCTGAACGCCCTGGTCGCGGCCAACAGCGGGTTCGCCAAGGCCTATGGCGCGGACGAGACGACGGCGCGCGCCGCCGAACTGATCCGTCAGCGGCTGGATGCGGACGCCGAGGTGCGGTTCGTGTTCAGCGGCACGGCGGCCAACGCCATCTCCGTCTCCATGCTGGCCCAGCCCTATGAGGCGGTGCTGACGCATCATGCGGCCCACATCTGCACCGATGAGACGGGCGCGCCGGGCTTCTTTGGCCAGGGCGTGGGCCTGATCGGCCTGCCGGGCTATTCGGGCAAGATCGACGGCATGGCTCTGCAGGCCGCGTTGGACGAGCCGGTCGTGGGGCATCGCCAGCCGGCGGCGGCGCTAAGCGTCACCCAGGCGACCGAGTACGGCGCCGTCTATTCCGAGGAAGAGCTGCGCCACCTGATCGAGCCGGCCAAGCTGGCGGGGCTGGGCGTCCACATGGACGGGGCGCGGCTGGCCAATGCGGTGGCGGCGGGGTTCGATCCGAAGGACATTCCGCGTCTGGGCGTGGATGTTCTGGTGTTCGGCGGGGCCAAGGCGGGGGCCAACTGCGCCGAGGCCCTGGTCATCTTCAACAAGAACCTGACGCGCCGGATCGACAATCGGCTGAAGCAGGCCGGGCAGACGGCGTCCAAGGCCCGGTTCCTGGCCGCGCCCATCCTCGGATTGCTGGAATCGGGCGCCTGGGAGACCGGCGCCGCGCACGCCAACCGGATGGCCGAGCGGCTGGCCGACGGAATCGCGGACCGCTCGTCCTTCGTTCTGGCGCATCCGGTCGAGTCCAACGCTGTCTTCGTGCGGATGCCGGACGAGGCGCATCAGCGGCTCAATGCTCTGGGCTGGGCCTGCTACCAGTTCGATGACGGTTCGGTGCGGTTCGTCTGTTCCTGGGCGACGACCGAAGGCGCGGTCGATGAACTGCTTGAAGCTATTGCGAGCCTGAACTGAATGACGGTTTCGCTCCAGTACGGCGCCGCCCATATGCTGGAGCATGACGATGCGCGGTGAACGATCCGGCCGACGGGGCGACTCGACGGTCAAGGCCATGGCGGCGGGCCAGGACCAGATGAAACCAGAGGCGCCGCCGACCTTGCAGGCGCTGACCGATCTGCTGCGCGTGGTGGGTCGTTCGGGCGCGCCGCAACTGCCTTGGCGCATCACCGGCGCCATCGGCCTGACGCTGGCGGGCAAGGGGCTGGGCGTGCTGGCGCCGCTGATCCTGGGCGCGGCGGTCAACCATTTGGCGGCGGGGCAGGGCGCGGCGGCGGCCGTGGGCTGGGGCTTCGCCGCCTTCGCCGTGGGCTGGGCCGTGGTTCGCTTCCTGTCGGCGGCCACGCCGCAGTTGTCGGACGTGGTGTTCGCACCGGTGCGGGCGGCGGCTCAGCGCAAGACGGCGGCGGAGACTTTCGCCCACGCCCTCAGTCTGTCGCTGGACTTCCATCAGACCAAGCGCTCGGGCGCCCTGTCGCGGACCATGGATCGCGGCTCGCGGGCGGTGGACTTTCTGCTGCGGATCCTGGTGTTCAACCTGGGGCCGACGGCGGTTGAGCTGGTGCTGGCCGCCGGCGTCCTGGGAGCCAAGTATGACTGGCGGTTCGCGGCGGTCGCCGTGGGGGTGGTGGCCGTCTATGCCGTGACGACCTTCTCCATGGCCAACTGGCGGCTGGAGCATCGCCGCGCGATGAACGCCGCCGACAGCGAGGCGGCGGGTCTATCGGTCGACGCCCTGCTGAACTATGAGACGGTCAAGTCTTTCGGCGCCGAGACGCGGGCGGCTGAGGCCTATGACCAGTCGCTATCGACCTATGTCGATGCGGCGTTGAAGGCCAACACGTCGCTGGCGGCGCTGAACCTGATCCAGGGCCTGATCATGAATATCGGCCTGGGGATCATGGCCGTGATGGCCGGGTTCGAGGCCGCGGCGGGCCGCATGGGACCAGGCGACGTGACGGCGGCGGTGCTGATCATGATTTCGCTGTACGCGCCGTTGAACATTCTGGGCTTCGCCTATCGTGAAATTCGTCAGTCCTTCATCGACATGGAGGAGATGCTGAAGGTGACGCGTCAGGCGCCGCAGGTGGCGGACGCGCCCGACGCGGTGGACCTGCCGCGTCCGGCCAGCGGCTGCGGGGCCGAGATCGTCTTCGACCACGTCGGCTTTCGTCATGATGCGCGGGCCAGCGGTCTGGACGATGTCAGCTTTGTCACGCCGCCGGGCACGACGACGGCCCTGGTGGGCGCATCGGGCGCGGGCAAGTCCACGATCGTCAAGCTGGCGCTGCGGCTGCTGGACCCGCAAGAGGGCAGGGTGCTGATCGACGGGCTGGACGCGCGCGCGGTGACGCAGACGTCGCTGCGGGCTGCGGTGGCCCTGGTGCCGCAGGACGTGGCCCTGTTCAACGACAGCATCCGCGCCAACATCGCCTTTGCGCGACCTGACGCCGATGAGACGGCCATCTGGGGCGCGGCGGAGGGGGCGGAGCTGGCCGACTTTATCCGCAACCTGCCGGAGGGCATGGAGACGCGGGTCGGGGAGCGGGGTCTGAAGCTGTCGGGCGGCGAGCGTCAGCGCGTGGGCATCGCCCGCGCCCTGCTGGCCGATCCCTGCATCCTGATTCTGGACGAGGCAACCAGCGCCCTGGACAGCCAGACCGAGGCGGCGATCCAGAAGACGCTGAGGAAGGCGCGGACGGGCCGCACGACCCTGGTGGTGGCGCACCGGCTGTCCACCGTGGCCGACGCCGATCAGATCTTGGTGCTGAAGGCCGGAAGGATCATCGAGCGCGGCGCGCACCACGAACTGGTGGCGCGTCAGGGCGGGGAATACGCCAGCCTGTGGCGCAAGCAGACGCGCGGGGCGAAGAACCAGGCGCCGGCGGCGGACTAGGCCCCGCCCGGAACCTTGGCCTTCAGCACGTCCTTGAGGCTGGCCAGAACCTGGGTGCGAGCGTCGGCCTGATCCAGCGGCAGGATCAGAAGCAGGCGCAGGGCCTGGGCGTGGACGGTGACGATGCGCCAGTCGAAGGGCCTGTCCTCGGGCGCGGCGTCGATCAGGTCGCACAGGTTGGCGGCGGCGGCGCACAGGTCCTTGAGTTCAAACGGGCCGGCGGCGTCGATGACGGCGCTGGAGTGGCCGTAGGCCTGATCCAGGACGCGGGCGGTTTCTTCCAGAGTTGCGGCGGGCGTCAGAAGGGCCAGGGCCGCCACCTCTTCTTCGATGACGGCGCGGCTGCGCTCTTCCATTTCGGCCAGATTGGCCTTGGCCTGGGCCAGGGCGACGCCGGCGCTGACGCCGCCCGGCTGGTCGATCAGGGTCGAGAGGCGAGATTTTCGGCGATTGTGCGTAATGACGGTCATAGGTCGATTGACGCTCTGCGTTGGGCTTCGAAGTCGGCTTTGCGGATTTCTTCTGAACGACGCTCCACACCCTCCCAGGGTTCCGAACGAAAGCGCCGGTCGGGGCCGAAATAGTCGCCGACCTCAAGGAAGGGGCGGGCGTCGCGGGCGACCCAGACGATGCGCTCCAGCAGGACGCCCGCGCTGAAGGGCTTGGTGATCAGGAAGTTGGCGCCGCAGTCGCGCGCCTCGGACACCTTGGAGCGGCGGACGTGGGCGGCGGTCATGATGACGGGGGCGAAGGCGTTGGGCTCCAGCCCCGACCGGCGCAGCCAGCGCACGAACTCATAGCCGCTCATGCCGGGCATTTCGCAGTCGACCAGGATCAGATCGACGGGATGGTCGCGTAGAACGGCGATGGCCTCGGCCGCGCTGCTGCACGAGTGACGCACCTTGATGCCGAAGCCGAGCACGGCCTGGGCGGTCAGCTCCAGCGCGAACGGCGAATCGTCGATGACCATGGTCATCGCGCCGTTGAAGTTGAACACCGCGCTTTCGCGCAGCGATTCGCCGACCCCATTCATGCTGCGCATGACGAGGGGCGTTTCAGAAGGGAAAGGACAGGCGCGAATCGCATGGCGTCAGCTTCGACCGCGCG
>CAYWDO010000001.1:69021-71351 GCA_964456995.1 uncultured Brevundimonas sp. | reverse complement strand
GCGCGGCTCAGGCTCGACCGGAAGCCCGTGACGACGACCTCGTCGAGCGTCGTGAACGTTTCCGAGGGGTAGGCTGCCTGAGCTGTCGATTGGGCCGGGATCGGCGCCGGCGCCGGCGCCGGCGTTGAAGCCTGAGCCAGAGCCGTAGGCACCCCCGGACGACGGGAAACGGAAACCGTGCGGCCGGAAAGGCGGACATCAACCGGAAGTCCGCGTGTCAGTTCCGCCAGGGCTGCGGACGCCGTCATCGACCCGTTCAACGGTGCGCCGCGAAGGCTTTCAAGATCGGCCGTCGAAGACGCGACCTGCAGATCGGTCACGCGGGAGAAGGCGATGAGCGCGGTTTCAAGCGCCTGGGCAGGCTGGTCGAAGCTGTAGGTGCGGCTGCGTTCAACGGGCGCCTGGGCCCAGACCGGCGACGCCGCCATGGGCACGATGGCCGTCGTGGCGAGCAGAAGGATAAGGTTGTTTCGCATGAAGTCCCCCGAGTTGGTTTCGAGGGGAAAACGGTCCGGCGCAGAGGAACCGGACAAATAGAATGTGTAAGTTTTCGCGTCGGTTATGTTTCAGTTTGGTGTGGAAATATAGAGAGTTCCAGATCGGCGAGAGAGTTCTATGTCGTATGAGCTTTCGATGCCTTTCAGGGCGGCGTCGGGATCAGAAACATTGAATCGTCCCACGATCATCAGGTTTTCTGATTGGCTGTCTGAAATTTCTATTGGCGTTTTGCTGTGCCGGCGTAGTTTCTCGACCAGATCGGAGAGGGGAATGTTTCGCGCGACGAACCAGCCGGACGACCACTGGCTGTCTTCGACCTGCATGGCGACCCTCTCGATGCCTCGATCAGTCACCCGAACTGCATGGCCCGCCGCCAGCCTGTCGCTGCCCTTGAGTGTTCGGACATCGACGGCCCCGCGGGTCACGGCGACGCCGACGCGCCCCTCTGCCAGTCGATCGACGTGAAACGCGGTGCCGAGCACGACGACGTCGACCTGGCCAGCATCCACGTCGAAGGGGCGGTTTGTGTCGTGGGCGACGTCGAAGCCCGCCTCGCCGCGCTCCAGTCGAACCGTCCGCCGCCATGGCAGATACTGCACGTCGATCCGACTGTTGCCCCCCAGATGTACGGTCGAGCCGTCAGCCAGTTGAATGGCCTGTTCCTGTCCCGGCAAGCTGGAATAGCTGCGTGGCAAGGCGGTGGAAATGAGCGCGCCGACAATCAGCGCCGCCGCTGACGCGCCGAAGATCGATGCTGCGACCCATCGTCGGCCCCCAGGAAATCGATCCGCAGCCAGCGATTTCGAGCCGTCCAGCAAGGCTTGTTCAGGCCTGGCGTCCGGCCTTGGAAATCCGTCGTCCCAGAGCGCGGCCATGGCGGCGAAGGCTTCGCGGTTGTCCGCGTCGCTCCGCATCCACTGATCGAAGGCGGCGCCGTCTCGTGCATCGAAGGCCGGACGGTTCATGCGCTCAACCCAGAAGGCCGCCTCGGTTCTCACCTTTTCACTGGGCGTCACGAGACGATCCTTTGAGTTCTTCCCCGTCTTCCATCGCTTTGCGCAAATCTGAAAGCCCTCGCACGACATGTTTCTCGACGGCGGCCGTCGAGAGATTCATCTCGGCCGCAATGCGAGGGATCGATTGGTTGTCGATCCGCCGCCGCAGCAGCACCGTGCGTCTCAGTGGAGGAAGCCGCTCTAGTGCGGCGGATAGGCGGGCCAGCCGCTGGCGGTCCGATGTAATCCTGTCCGGCAGCGGTTCACCGCAGGGATGGGTGTCCAGGACAGCGTCTCCATAGCGAGACTGCCCGCGAAAACGGTCGACGAGGCAGTTAGCCGCGATCCTGAACGCCAGGGCGTAAAGGCTCGCCGTCTGACCCTGCCGCGTATAGTGCAAAAGCTTGGTCAGGCTTTCCTGAGCGACATCCTCGGCGACATCCTGGGAATGGCCGCGACGCCGGACATAGACCAGCACCGCATGTCGCACCGCCCGCCAATCGGCATCCGATAGATCGGTGTGTCGAGGTTCGCCGCCAGCCTCTGCAGCGGTTTCGACCCGAAGTCCTATGGCGGAGTGATCCTGACGCACGCCGCACGCCTTAGATGCGGTCTGTGACAGAAATATCGGTCCATGACGCCGGAATGGTCAGCCCGACAGGGGCTGCCGGAGGGTTTGATAGGCGCGGATGAAGTCGGGGACGGCTTCGACCGTCAGGCCCGCAAGGTTGATCCGTCCGGAACTGGCCAGATAGACGGCGTGATCGTCCTTGAAACGAGCAACCTGATGCGGCGTGAGAGGCAGGCAGGCGAAAAGCCCGTTCTGGTCCTTGAGGG
>CAYWDO010000001.1:62616-68921 GCA_964456995.1 uncultured Brevundimonas sp. | reverse complement strand
AAAAGCGCACCCGTCCGCTCTCGATAGAGACCGAAATTCTTGTCGCAGGAGTAGGCCACGAGCGCTTCGGGTGCGGCCTCCAGGATGAGCCGCATGCCAAGGGCGTCGTCTTCGAGGCCTCGGCCCAGACCCTGATAGGCCAGGTCGATGATCGGAAACAGGCCGCGCTCGGCGACAAGGTCGGCCACGGTGCCCCACTGATCCTTGGTCAGGTCGGCCCCGGTGGGATTGTGACAGGCGCCTTGCAGCAGCACCGCGTCGCCCGGCGCGGCGGTCGCCAGCGCATCCATCATCGCTTCGAAACATACCGTCTGGCTGGCGGCGTCGAAATAGTCGTAGGTCACGAGCGTGACGCCGGCGGCCTCGAAGATCTGCTCGTGGTTCGGCCAGGTCGGGGCGCCGACGAACAGCCGCGCCGCAGGCCGACCCGCCGCCAGCAGCTCGGCAGCGAGCCTCAGCGCGCCGGTGCCGCCGGGGGTCTGCACGCCGAAGACGTCGGCCTGAGCCCGGGCGCCGAAGACGAGCGGCTTCAGCGCGTCCAGATACCCGATGTCGCCTTCAGCGCCGAGATAGGCCTTGGTGTCCTGTCCCTCGACCAGCAGCCGCTCCGCCGCCTTGACGGCGGCGAACACCGGCGTGCGCCCAAGGGCGTCACGATAGACGCCCACGCCGAGGTCAAGCTTGCCGGGCCGCAGGTCCGATCGATAGGCGCCGATGAGGGCCAACAGGCCGTCGGGCGCCTGGGGCGCCAGACCGCTGAAGACGCTGGCGGAGGATCCCGTCATCGACCCGTCTCCCTGTCATGCGCCTCGCCGGCGGCGACGGTGACGGGGCTGGCGGACTGGACTTCGGCCACCGTGCGGCGGAAGGCGTTTTCGCTGCGCCAGATCAGGCCGGCGGCCAGCACCCAAGCCGGCGCCCCGACCAGGGCGATGGCGGCGATCAGGCCATGCGGGCCGCCGACCGCTTCGGATAGCGCGCCGATGACCAGCGGGCTCAGACCCTGCGGGACCAGGGCGACGACGGTCATGAGGCCGAAGTTCCGCGCTCTCAAATGAGGGGGGCTGATGTCCTGAACGATGCTGGGCAGGACAGAGGCGGCGGCGATCCCGGCGGCGAACTGCACGCCGACCAGGGCCATGGCCTGCCAGCTTTCCGTGACGAACGGCAGGAGGGCCGTCGGAACGGCGGCGGCCAAGAAGGCGATGGTGGCCAGACGGGGCGCCATGACGGCGCGATCGCCTCGCCAGAACTTGACGCACAGGGCGGAAACCCCGACCCCGATCAGGCTGGCCGGTCCGATGGCCAGACCCAGCTGGACGCTGACGGTCGCCGGATCGATCGCAAAGATGCGGGGCAGGGCGGTGGGCAGCCACACCAGGGTGGAGGCGATGCCGATATTATAGGCGGCGATGGCGGCGAAGACGCAGGACAGGGTGACGATATGTCGTCGCGCATAGGCGACGAATCCGCTGTCCGCCAGAACGGTGGCGAAGGCGGCGGCGGAGGCCTTGGCGGCGGCGCGGCTGCCCTTCAGCCGCAGGGTTGCGACCAGCAGGATGAACAGGGGGCCGGGCAGGGCGACGAACAGCAGGGTCGCACGCCACGGCTCCATGTCGCCGAGAAAGCCCGGAAGCGCGGCCCCATTCGCCGCCAGCCAGCCGAAGGTGGCCCCGCTGATCCCCAGGCCGAGCGCCGTGCCCAGGATCGCCGCCAGGAAATAGACCAGGTTCGCAGCGGCGCGTTGGCGTCCCGGGAACAGGTCGGGGATCACGGCCCAGACGATGGGCCCCAGCCCCGCCTCGCCGATGGCGATGCCGATGGTGGCGATCAACAGCCCCTCGAACGTCGTCTGGAAGGCGCAGGCCGCCGTCGCCAGCGACCAGACGGCGATGCCGATGCAAAGGATGAGGCGACGGTCGAACCGATCCGCCAGCCAGGCGATCGGATAGGTGGCGACCGCCGCGAAGAAGGCGAGGCCCAGCCCCTGCAGGGCGCCGAGCTCCAGATCGGTCAGGCCCAGCGACGCCTTCAGGGGCGTGGCCACGACAGCCAGAATCTGGCGATCGACGAATGAGAAGATGGTGACGCCTACAAGAACAGCCACGGCGAACCAGGCCGAGAAGGGGGCGGGGGCTTCGATAATGCCGACTTCGGGGACGTCGGGCTGTGCAATGGTGCTCAAGAGGTCCCCTTCATGGGCGCTATGCGGGCTCGGCCGCGTGTTTGGCTTCTTCTTCGGCCAGGCTGATCAACTCGCCCGCCAGGTCGGCGTCCTCGCTGGAGCAGACGCCCAGCACGAGGGCCGTGTCGCAGTCCTTGCAGACGTAGGCGTGGCCCATGGAGCTATCGAGATAGATGCCTTCGCCCGCCTTCAGCACGACCGGCGTGTAGAACTGCAGGTGCACCTCGATCGTCCCTTCCAGGACGAAGACGAACTCCTCGCCCTTGTGCCGAACGGCCTCGCCGAATTCGGCGATGTCGCGGGTGTGGATCCGGGTGATGATCGGCACCATCCGCTTCTGGCGAAGATCGGCGCAGAGATATTCGTAGTCATAGTTGGGCGTCTTGATGTGGACCGAGTTGCCTGTGGTGGTCAGGCTGCGTCGGCCCATGACCGGCGCAGCCTCGACGACTCCTGCCGCCGTCTCGCCCTCGGCTAGGAACTCGGCCATGGTCAGGCCCAGCCTGGCGGTGAACTGCTGCAGCTTGTCGTAGGTCAGGGACAGTTTGTCGGTCTCGACCTTGGCCAGGGTCGACAGGGGAATGCCGACGACCGCGCTCATCTCGCGCAGCGTCCAGCCTTTGCGCTGCCGTACGATGCGGATGAGGCTGCCGAGGGTGCTGGTGTTGTTCGCCATGATGTCCTGCCCGTCCGACACGGATGCCGGATCATGTTCGCCGATGGTCGCGGCTGGCCACGACCTCGATCTCTACGCGCGCATTCGGTAGCACGAGCTGAGAAATCACGCACGAGCGGGCGGGATAGGGCGCGGAGAGGCGTTCCGCATAGACCGTGTTGAAGGCGCCGAAATCCGCCGGATCGGTCAACCAGATGGTCGCCTTGATCACATGATCCAGACTGAGGCCGGCGCCCGACAGGATCGCGGCGATCGCGTCGAAGGTGCGATGGGTCTGTACGGCGATGTCGCCTTCTACCCGGCCGTCAACCAGGGCAAGCTGACCGGAGACGAACACCAGGCCGTCAACCTCCACCGCCAGCGATAACGGAAGGACGCCGCCGCCCGGGCCGACAAGCGGGCCGCCATGGATCTTCATTGTGACGCCCTTTGCAGGTCCGGTTGCTGGTCGCGAAAGCGCGAGGGCGAAACATGCTCGGGCGCCAGTCCCTCCGCCGCAATGTCGGCGGGCACGGGCTGACCCTGCGCGAGTGCGGCGGCGGTTCGCGCCCAGGCCGGCGCGGTCTGGATCCCGTATCCGCCCTGGCCCACCGACCAGAACAGGCCGTCGATTTCGGGGTCGAAGCCGATGACGGGGCCGCGGTCCGGCGCGAAGGTACGCAGCCCCGCCCAGCTGTGGTTGATGCGTTCGACGTCCAGCGACAGAGCCGCCTGGACGCGATCGACCCCGATGGCGATGTCCAGCTCTTCGGGCTGTACGTCGCAGGGATCGACCAGGGTTTCGTCAGCCGGCGAGATCAGCAGCTTGCCGGCGTCGGGCTTGAAATAGAAGGTCTCGTCGACATCGATGACCGCAGGCCAGTTCGTGATGTCGGCGCCGGCCGGCGGATCGACCAGCACGGCCGTTCGCCGCAGCGGCTGCAGGCCGATGGGCCGGGCGCCGCAAGCCGCCGCCACAAGATCGCCCCAGGCGCCGGCGGCGTTGATCACCACGGGCGCCGAGATAGCGCCCGTTGCCAGACCCACGCGCCAAACCCCGTCCTGACGCGAAAACAGCGGTTCGCCTGTATCGGTCATCACCTGCGCGCCCCGCGCCCTGGCTCCACGCAGGAAGCCCTGGTGCAGGGCGTCCACATCGATGTCGCGGGCGTCGTGATCGATCGCTGCGCCGGCGACATAGTCGGCCTTCAGCAGAGGCACAGCCTGCAACGCCTGGGCGATCGTCAGTTGATCGATCACGCCGCCGGACCGCCGGATTTCTCCGATCATGACCTCCAGTTCGTCGCGCTGGTCTTCCCGGGCGATGTACATCGCGCTTCGCTGGGTCAGGAGCGGCGCGGGGGTGAACCCCTGCGGCGGCGTGGTGAAGAAGAGCTGGCTGGCCCGGGTCAGGGCCCTGACCGCACGCCCGCCGTAGCTGGGCGCAAACAGGGCGGCCGACCGGCCGGTCGCATGATAGCCGGGCTGGCCTTCACGCTCGATCAGGCAGACACGGGCGTCGGCGGCCAGTTCGTAAGCGACGGAGGCGCCAGCCATGCCGCCTCCGATGACGATGAAGTCGTATTCCATTGCCCGATCCCATCCACGTTCGCCCCGACAAGGGCCGAACCAGGTTGGTCTCAGCGTGAATGAGGAACATCGTCTATAGCAAGAGATTTATTCTCTTGACAGAAACGTGACGTGGTCGATGGTGAACGACAGCAATCGGGGGTTTCTCATGACGTACGCCTGTCGTAACCATCACAAGCTTCTTGGCCTGGCCGCTCTGATGGCCACGTCGACCTTGGGGGGGCTGCCCGCGTCAGCCCAGATCGCAGGCGCGTCGCCGGATTCGGCCACCCAACTCATGGACGTGATCGTCACCGCCCAGAAGCGGGAAGAGCGGGCGAGTGAAACCCCGCTGTCTTTGTCTGTGCTGACGGGCGAGACGTTACAGGCGACGGGCGCCACCCAGTTGTCGGATTTCGCCGCCACCGTGCCGGGGCTGTCGTTCACCAGCAACGGCGTCGGGCAGGGCCAGGTGAACCTGCGCGGCGTGACCACGGGTCTGAATGTGTCGCCGACGGTGGGCATCTATGTCGATGAGGTGCCGTACGGTTCCAGCACGTCGTTCGCCGGTGCGGCGCAATTGGCTCTGGATGTCGGTCTGTTCGACATTGATCGCGTCGAGATTTTGCGGGGGCCGCAAGGCACGCTCTATGGGGCGAGCACCATGGGCGGGCTGCTCAAATATGTGACGAAGGCCCCGGATCCCACGCGGTTCGGCGGCGGCCTGCGCGCCGGCGTGAACGCAACGGCCCACGGGGGCGTCGGATACGATCTGGCGGGGGCCTTGAACGCGCCGTTTGCAGGCGAAACCGCCGCCGTCCGGCTGAATGGATTCTATACCAAGGACGCCGGCTTCATCGACAACCTGATCCTGGACGAGGAAGACGCCAACACCTCCGAGGTGGTCGGCGGGCGGGTCGATGTCCTGTTCAATCCCACGGACGCCCTGTCCGTGCGTCTGACGGCCTTCGCCCAGGACATCAAGCGGGATGGATCGGGATCCGTGGATGTGAATCCCGCCACGAACGAACCCGTTGACGGACAGTACGATCAGCGCCGCTTCTCCGAACCCTTCACCCAGGACTTCCGCCTGGCCAGCGCGGTCGTGAACTATGACTTCGGCCCGGTCCAGCTGACGTCCGTCACCAGCTACCAGACGAGCGACATCAATCATGTCACCGACGTCTCGGCCCTCTATGTGCCGCTTCTGGGCGGGTTCGGCTTCGCCCTGGGCTCCACCCCGCTGGTGAAAGAGGTCGACACGGACAAGTTCACGCAGGAGGCGCGACTGGCCGGATCGTGGGGATCCATCGACTGGATCGCCGGCGGCTTCTATACGCGGGAAGAGAGTTTCCAACTCCAGACCCTGCCGGCCACCGACGTCACCGGCGCGCCGTTCCCGATCCTCTTGCTCAATGCCGAACTGCCCAGTCTCTACGAGGAGACCGCCGTCTTCGGGACGGCCACCTGGCACGTTACCGACCGCCTGGATCTGTCCGGCGGCCTTCGCTACGCCAAGAACGAACAGACCTATGAGCAGATCGCCTCGGGCCTGCTGGTGGCCCCGGCGCCCAAGCGGAGTTCCAGCGAGAACGTGACCACCTATCTGGCCAACGCCAGGTATCGGGTGAACGACCGCTCCATCGCCTATCTTCGCTACGCCACCGGCTATCGCCCGGGCGGTCCCAACATGGTTTCCAACGATCCAGTCACCGGCGAACCGTTGGCGCCCCCGACCTTCGACTCCGACAGCCTGGAAAGCTATGAGGCGGGCTACAAGGTCAGCACGGCCGATGGGCGCTTCGGTCTCGATGCGAGCGTCTATCTGATCGACTGGACGGATCTGCAGATCGTGGCGCTTCGCAATGGAGTGGGCGTCGTGGCCAACGCCAGCGA
>CAYWDO010000001.1:44781-62516 GCA_964456995.1 uncultured Brevundimonas sp. | reverse complement strand
TTACGCCGCTCCGGCCCCGGACCATCGGTCTGACCCTGAGCCATCGCTTCTAGCTTTCGTGGAGTCCGCCATGACCGCCGTCACCGTCGATCCCGCCGTCATCGACACCCTGTTTGCGGCCTATGACACCAGCCATGCGCCGGGCGTGGCGGTCGGCATCGCGGTGGCGGGGCGGCCCGTCTATCGAAAGGCCTTTGGCCTGGCCAGCATCGAGCTGAACCAGACGCTGTCGCCGACAATGCGCATGCGGATCGGATCGACCACGAAGCATTTTGCGGCCCTGGCCTATATGCTGCTGGTCGAAGAAGGCCTGGCCTCGCTCGACGATCCGGTCCGCAAACACATCCCCGAGATGTCGCCCGCGGTCGCCGACGGCGTCACCATGCGCCAGCTGATGAGCCACACCAGCGGCCTGCGCTGTTCGCTAGACCTGTCGATGCAGTTGAACGGCATGGGCCACTATATGTCCCAGGCCGATACCCTGGACCTGTTCGCCCGCCAGGACGCGACCAACTTCGCGCCCGAGACGGCCTGGTCCTATAACAACGGCGGCTATACGGCCTTGAGCGTCGCCATACAGCGGCTGACGGGGCAGTCGCTGGAAGACGTGCTGCGCGAGCGGATCTTCACACCGCTGGGCATGTCCGACACGCTTCTTCGCCGCGTCGACAGCGACTTCGTGCCCAACAGCGCGACCCTTCATATGCTGGGGGCGAACGGGACCTTCACCAAGGATTACATGGGCATGGAGGTGACCGGCGAGGGCGGCATGGTCTCCACCATCGACGACATGCTGCGCTGGATGGCCCATATGGATCGTCCCGTCGTGGGGACGGCCGAAACCTGGGCGGCGATGAAGGCGCCCTTCATGCTGCAAAGCGGTTACTCGACCCGGTACGGCCTGGGCCTTTCCGTCGGCGAGTATCGCGGACGGGCGACCATCGAGCACGGCGGCACCGTGATGGGCGGCGGTTGTCAGATGATCAAGGTCGTGGACGCCGGTCTCGACATCATCATCATCACCAACCGCGCCGGCGTGGACACCATGAGCCTTGCTGATCGTGTCATCGACGCCTGCGTGTCCGATCTGGGGCCTGCGCTGGAAGACCTGCCCGGCGTCAATGTCAGCGGCCTGTACTATGCCGAAGCCACGGGCACGACCCTGCACCTGTTGGAACACGGTGGTCGCCAGTTGATCGGCATGGGCGGCGCCACGCTCCCCGCGCGGCGCGACGCTCAGGGCCGGTTGCATTCGGCCTACCGGATCTTCGACATGGTGGTGGAGGCGCCGGAAGGCGAGGCGGCGCCGACCGAGGTGGTCTATCGCCAGTGGGGAAATGCGGAGGTGCTGAAGCGGCTCGAACCAGGCGCGACGCCGGATCTGTCCGCCCACGCCGGAGACTATGCCTCCGCATCCACCGGAACACAGGCTGCGCTGGACGTCGGCGTGGACGGAGTGACGCTGACCTTCAAGGGGCGGTGGAACGGCGCGCGCTACCGATTGGATTATGTAGGCGGGCCGCTCTGGAGAGCGGTTTCGATCGACATGGCCCATTTCGGACTGGGAGGTTTCGTGGAGTTCGACCCCGATGGCGGCGGCTTCAGCTTCAGCGCCGGCCGCACACGGCGCCTGCGGTTCGAGCGGGTTCGCGCATGAGCGGAAGGCCGCTTCGCGTCTTCGTGGCCTCCCTGTCGCACGAGACCAACAGCTTTTCGCCCCTGCCCACCAGTCTGCGCGCCTTTGCAGCTGACATTCTGCATCGGGCCGGCGACGAGGCCACGCGCGCCCAGGCCATGGCGTTCCCGGCCTACGGAGATGCGCTGGAGATTGGCGCCGAGCGGGGCCACGAGATGATTGCGGGCCTCTGCGCCTGGACCCAGCCGTCCGGCCCGCTTCCAAGGCCGGTCTACGAGCAACTCCGCGACGAACTGCTTGCCGACATCGCGGCGGCGGGACCGCTGGACATGGTCATGCTCGTCTTGCATGGGGCGATGATGGCCGACGGCCACGCGGACTGCGAAGGCGACATCCTGGCGCGAACACGTGCCGCCGTCGGCGCCGATATCCCGCTGGGGGCGATCCTGGACCTGCACGGCAATATCACCACCCTGATGGCCGATAGCGCGACCGCCCTCGTGGGCTGCAAGGAATATCCGCACACGGATTATCGCGCTCGCGTGGATGAGCTGTACGAACTGCTCGAGCGCACGGGGCGTCGGGAAATCGCGCCGCGCACCATCATCCGACGCGGCCCTGTCGTCGGGCCGATCGGGACGACCGAGGAGCCCATGCGAAGCTTCGTCGACAGCCTGACGGCGCGGGAAGGGCGCGACGGCCTGCTGTCGGTATCCATGATGCACGGCTTCCCGTGGTCGGACAGCGAACATACGGGGTCGGCGTCCATCGTGGTGCATGACGGCTCGCATCCCGAACGGGCCGGGGCCGCAGCCGACGATATTCTGAGCCGGTTCGTCGAGATTTGCGCCGAGGTGTCGCCCGGACGGACGCGCGGCATTGACGAGATACTGGACGAGGCTGTGTCGCTGTCGATGAACAGCGGCCCCGTCGTGGTCGCGGACGGCGCTGACAATCCTGGCGGCGGCGCGGCCTGCGACAGCACCTTTCTGTTGGCGACCCTGATCGCACGGGATGTTCAGAACGCCGCGCTCGGCATGATCTGGGATCCGCAGGCCGCCCTGATCGCCTCGGACGCGGGCGTGGGGGCGCGGCTGCCGCTAAGGATCGGCGGCAAGGTCGGGCCCATGTCGGGCGCGCCGGTAGATGCTGAAGTCGAGGTCCTTGCCGTCCGTGCAGACGCCTATCAGCGCGGCCTGACGGGCCAACTGAGCGAGCCGCTGGGACTTGCGGTGGTTGTGCGTATCGCCGGCGTGGACGTCGTTATCAACTCCATCCGTCAACAGGTCTTCTCGCCGGAGTGTTTTACCGAGCTCGGCGTTGATCTCGCCGCGAAACGGTTGGTGGTGGTCAAATCAACCCAGCATTTCCGCGCTGCGTTCGAGCCGGTGGCCGGGGCGATGCTGTATTGTAATGCGCCGGGTTCGTTGAACATGGATCTGGCCTCCCTGCCTTATCGACACCTTCGCCTGGACCGCTGAGGGGCGGATCGTCCCGACGGCCACGGCGCGTTTCGTCACCGCGATGACGAAGGCTCATTCCATCGGCTGAAGGTCAAGTTTCATCCCGGCGACCATCAGGCAGGCCCTGTCCGCGACTGAGGCGATGGCCTGGTTGAGGCGGCCAGATTCGTCGCGGAAACAGCGCCCTAGGGCGTTGTCCGGCACCAGCGACCAGCCGACTTCATTGCTGACCACCCATGCCGTCGCAGGGCATGTCCTGAAAGCCTGGAGCAGATCGTCGACAGCGTGAGATAGGTCGTGTCCCCCCAGCATCTGGTTGCTGAGCCACAGGGTCAGGCAGTCCACGACGACGACATCATCCGCGCCCAGGTCGCGAACAGCGGCGGCCAGATGGAGAGGAACCTCGCGGGTGCGCCAGCCGTCGCCGCGCTCCTCGCGGTGGCGGGCGATGCGGTCGCGCATCTCGTCGTCGAAGGCCTCGGCGGTGGCGAGCATCAGGGGCGGGCGACCTGTCTTCGCCGACGCCCGTTCGGCCTGCCTCTGGGCGTAGGCGCTCTTGCCCGAGCGCGCGCCGCCGAGGACCAGGGTCATGCTCATCGATCGTCTCCGGTGACCTGCCAGTTGACCTGAACCGCGGGCGGCCCTACTGCCACGGTCGCGTCAGGTTCCCCGAAAGGGGATCAAAAGGGAACGGAGTTTGATGCTCCGGCTGTTCCCGCAACTGTAAGCGGCTAGCCCGCGCGTCAATAGCCACTGGCGATCTGGACGGTTTCGACCCGAAGGATTTCTGGGAAGGCGACGTGCACCGGCGTTGATCCGTGAGCCAGGAGACCTGCCTGTCGCCGTCGTTCTCCGCGCGGTCGGGATGTGCCGAGCGGTCGAGGTGACTCGTGTGACGACAAGTGAAAGCCAGCCGCGCCAGCGGTCCCTTTCGCGTGTCCGATGGGCGTGCGGCAGGTCGCTGGCCGGCGTCGTCAAGGAGCCGCCGGATGAACCGGATCGCCTATGCTACCCTCGCTGCCGCCAGCCTGCTGGCCGCATTCCCCGCCGTCGCCGAAGAACTGGATCAGCAGGCCGCAGCGCCTGATGTCGCGGGCCGTGCCGGGGCCACCGCCGTGGCGGACGTCATCGTCACCGCCAACCGTTCGGCCCAGCCGATCGAACGGGTCGGCGCCTCGGTTACTGTCCTGACCCAAGCCGCCATCGAGGCGCGTCAAACCCCGGCCGTGGCCGAGCTTCTGGCCCAGACGCCGGGCGTCAGCTTCACCCGCAACGGCGGCGTCGGCACCTCCACGGGCGTCAACATTCGCGGCGCCGAGAGCCAGCACACCGTCGTCCTGATCGACGGGGTCAAGCTGAACGACCCGTCCTCGACCCAGGGCGGCTTCAACTTCGGCAACCTGTTGGTGGGCGACACGTCGCGCATCGAGGTCCTGCGCGGCGCCCAGTCGACCCTGTGGGGCAGCCAGGCCATCGGCGGGGTGGTCAACATCGTCAGCGTAGAACCGACCGAGGCCCTGCAAGGCAGCCTGGACGCCGAAGCCGGCGCCCGCGGCACGACCTATTTCCGTGGCGGTATCGGCGGCGCCAACGAGCGCCTGAGCTGGCGTCTGGCGGCCAGCCGCTATGACACCGACGGCTTCTCGGCCTTCGCCGCCGGCAAGGAAGACGACGGCTACACCAACACCGGCCTGTCGGGTCGACTGAACGTCAAGATCACCGACGCCGTGTCGCTGGACCTGCGCTCTGTCTGGTCGAACGGTCAGAACGATTTCGACGCCTTCAACGGCGACAGCCGCGAGTACGGCAAGACCAAGGAGCTGGTCGGTTACGCCGGGCTGAACTTCGATCTGCTGGACGGCCGTTTCCGCAACCGCATCGGCTATGCCTACACCGACACCGACCGTCGCAACTATAACCCCGCGACCCTGGCTCAGCCGCTGACCTTCGACGCGGCGGGCGAGAACCGTCGTTGGGAATACCAGGGCACGTTCGCTGTCACCGAGGCGCTGAACACGACCTTCGGCATCGAGAGCGAGCGTTCGGAAATGCGCACCCGCTCGCCGTCGGCCTTCAACCTGAACCCGGCCTTCGCACGCGGTCAGGCGGACCTGGACAGCGCCTACGCCCAGGTTCAGTGGACGGTGCTTGACGGCCTGACCCTGACCGGCGGCCTGCGTTATGACGACCATGCCCAGTACGGCGACAACCTGCTGGGGCAGGTTGCGGCGGCCTGGGCTCTGAACGATGGCGACACCGTGGTGCGCGCCAGCTGGGGGCAGGGCTTCCGGGCGCCGGGCCTGTATGAGCTCTACAGCGAGTACGGCAACCTGACGCTCCAGCCGGAAGAGTTCGACAGCTGGGAGGTCGGCGTCGAACAGCGTCTGTTCGACCGCGCCGTGGTCTCGGCGACCTACTTTAACCGTCAGGCCGACAACGAGATCCGCTACAACGGTTGCTCGACGCCCTCGACCGATCCGCTGTGCACCGTCAACGGCGTGGGCCGTTGGGGTTACTACCGCAACGTCCAGAAGACCGAGACGCAAGGCGTCGAACTGATCGGCCGCATCGACGTGACCGAGCGCCTGAACCTCAGCGCCAACTACACCTGGACCGACGCCAAGAGCGCATCGGGCGCCACGGACGGCAAGCGCCTGACGCGTCGTCCCGAGCATATGGGCAACCTCGCCGCCGATTACGCCTTCGCCTTTGGCCTGAAGACGGGCGTCGCCGTGCGCTACGTCGGCGAGACGTTCAACAATGACGCCAACACGGTGATCGTGGACGAATACACCCTGGTCGATATTCGGGCCTCCTATCCGATCAACGACAATCTCGAAGTCTATGGTCGGGTCGAGAACGCCTTCGACGAGGCGTATCAGACGGTCCTGAACTATGGCACGCCGGGGCAGGGCGTGTTTGGCGGCGTTCGCGTCCGGTTCTGATCCGATGCATGACGCCGCGTTTCTGACGACGGCGACCCGGCACGGCGGCGGTCTGATGAAGGCCGCCGCCGCCTATCCCGACGCGCCGCGCCCATGGTTGGACCTGTCCACCGGGATCAATCCCGAGCCGTGGCGCGGGCCGCGTGCGGCGGAGGCCGACCTGAACCGTCTGCCCGATCCCGGCGCGCTGATCGCGCTGGAGACGACGGCGGCGGCGGCCTTCGGCGCTGCGCCGGAGCGGACGGCGGCGACAGCCGGGGCCGAGGCGGCGATCCGTCTGCTGCCCCTGCTGCGGGGCGTGCGCTCGGTCGAGATCGTCGGCCCGACCTATGGCGCCCATGCCGAGGCCTGGCGGGCGGCGGGCGTGGCGACGCGCCTGATCGCCCCGGATCAGGCGGCGACGTCTCAGGCGGATGTGCTGGTGATCGTCAATCCGAACAATCCCGACGGACGCCTGACCCGGCGCGCCGACCTGATCGCCATGGCCCGAGCCCGTTCGGCGGAGGGGCGCTGGCTGGTGGTGGACGAGTCCTTCATCGAATGCGCGCCCGACGACAGCGTCTCGGACGTGGCTGAGCCGGGGCTGATCGTCCTGCGCTCCTTCGGCAAGTTCTATGGCTTGGCGGGGGTAAGGCTGGGCTTCATGCTGGCCGCGCCGGACCTGATCTCTCGCCTGCGCGCCCTGCTGGGCGACTGGCCGGTGAGCGCCGACGCCCTGATCATGGGGCGGGGCGCCTATGCCGACGGCGGATGGCGGCGGCGGACCGAGGCGGCCCTGGCTGATCGCGCCTATCGGCTCGACCAGCTTTTGGAGCGCGCGGGGTTCGAGGTTGTCGGCGGGACCAGCCTGTTTCGCATGACGCGCACGCCGCACGCCGCGCGCTGGTTTCAGCACTTTTGCGGTGCGGGCATCCTGACCCGGCCGTTCGACCATACGCCGGACGCCTTGCGGTTCGGCGTCCCGACCGAACGCGATCTGCCTCGTTTGGCTGGTGCGCTGGAGACCTTCTCGTGAGGACGACGCGGCGGGGCGCATTGGTCGGTGCAGGCGCGGCCCTGATCGCCGCGCCCGCCATGGCGAAGGCTGCGCCGCGTCGTGTGGTGTCGCTGAACGCCTGCCTCGACGCCATTCTGGTCCACGTCGCCGACCGGGGGCAGATCGCGGCGCTCAGCCACTATGCGCGCGAGCCGGTCGGCTCGACCATTTCCGAGGTGGCGAAGACCTTGCCCTTCACCTGGGAGACCGCCGAGGAGGTCATCGCCTTGCGGCCCGATCTGGTCCTGACCAGTCGCCACAGCGCTCTCGCCACCCGCAATGCTCTCGGCCGCATGAACATCCCGACCGAGCTGTTCGCCGTGCCCGACAGCGTGGGGGCCAGTCTGGATCAGGTGCGCGAGGTGGCGCGTCTGGTCGGCCGTCCGGCGCGAGGCGAGGCCCTGATCGCCCGCATCGAAGCCGCCATCGCCGCCGCTGCGCCGCCGCCCGGATCGCGACCATTGAAGGCGCTGATCTATCAGCCCAACGGCTTCGCCGCCGGGCGTGGCACCCTGATGGACGAGATGATGACCCGCGCCGGATTCGACAATGTCGCCGGGCTCTACGGCCTCGGCAAGTGGGGCAATGTCCCGGTGGAGCGCCTTCTGGCCGACCCGCCTCAGGTCCTGCTGAGCGGCACGCCCGCTCAAGGCTCGCGCACCTGGGCCGATCGGGTGATGCGTCACCCGGCGCTGGCTTCGCTGTCCGGGCGGATGGTGCAGGCGCAACTGGAAGAGAAGCTCCTCTATTGCGGCGGGCCGGTGCTGATCCAGACCGCCGCCGCCCTCGCCGAGGCGCGCCGCACGGCGCTGGAGGCCCTATGAAGACCTTGCCACGTCCCTTGATCATGGCGGGGCTGCTGGCCCTGATCGTGGCCCTGTCCGTCGCCAGCATGAGCGCGGGCCGCGTCTGGGTGCCGTGGAGCGAGTGGGCGGGCCAGAGAGGCGATCCGGCGTGGGCCATCCTGTTCGAGCTGCGCCTGCCGCGTACGGTGCTGGCCCTGATGGTCGGAGCGGTGCTGGGCCTGACCGGGGCGGCTTTGCAGGGCTATACCCGCAACCCTCTGGCCGATCCGGGGATGCTCGGCGTCTCGACCATGGCGGCGCTGGGGGCGGTTTTGACCTTCTATCTGGGCGCGGCGGCCAGCGCGCCCTGGGTTCTGCCGGTCGCGGCGATGGTCGGCGCGGGGCTGGGCGTGGTCCTGCTTCTGGCCCTGGCGGGCGCGACGAGCAGCGTCGTCACCTTCATCCTGGCCGGCGTGGTGATCCAGACCATGGCCGGCGCCGGGGTGGCGCTGGCGCTCAATCTCGCGCCCAACCCCTGGGCGGTGAACGAGATCGTCAACTGGCTGATGGGCTCGCTGGCCGACCGCAGCGTGATCGAGCTGAAGCTGGCGGCGCCGGGCATGGTTCTGGGCTGCCTGCTGATGATGACCCAGGGGCGGACGCTGGACGCCCTGACGCTGGGCGAGGCGGGCGCGCGGTCTCTCGGCGTGCGTCTGGATATTGGACGACTGACGCTGGCGCTTGGCGCGGCGCTGGCGGTCGGGTCGGCGGTGTCGGTGACCGGGTCCATCGGCTTCGTCGGCCTGATCGTGCCGCACCTGCTTCGGCCTCTGATCGGGGCCCGGCCCGGCGGTCTGCTGCTGCCCTCGATGCTGGGCGGCGCAGCCCTGGTGCTGGCGGCGGACATTCTGGTGCGGCTGACGCCGTCGGCTGCCGAAATCAAGCTGGGCGTGGCCATGGCGGCTCTGGGCGGCCCCTTCTTCCTGGCCCTGTTGATCGGCATGAGGAGGAAGCTGGCATGAGCCTTCTGAGCGTAGAGCACCTGTCGGTCCGTCTGGGCGACAAGATGGTCCTGGACGATGTGAGCGCCGCCTTCGCGCCAGGGTTGGTGACGGCGGTGGTTGGTCCGAACGGGGCAGGCAAGTCGACCCTGCTGGACTGTCTGGCGGCCTTGCGCCGACCCGACGCCGGGCGGGTGACATTGGACGGGCGCGCCGTCCGTGACCTGCCGTCGCGCGAGCGGGCGCGCCGCATCGCCTACCTGCCCCAGAACGCCGAGATCGCCTGGGCGGTGGACGGGCGGACCTTCGTGGGTCTGGGCCGTACGCCCTATGTCGGCGCCTGGGGGCTAACGGCCGAGGACCACGTCGCCGTGGAGCGCGCCATGGCCGTGACGGGGGTGGAAGCCTTCGCCGACCGCGTGGTTTCGACCCTGTCAGGTGGCGAGCGCGCGCGCGTCCTGATCGCCCGCGCCCTGGCCGGCGATCCGCAATGGCTGCTGGCCGACGAGCCTTTGGCGGGCCTTGACCCCGGCCATGTGCTCGACGCCTGTGACCTGTTCCGGCGGCTGGCGGACGAGGAGGGGCGGGGGGTGATCGTCACCCTGCACGACCTCGACGCCGCGATGCGCGTGGCGGATCGTGTGATCGTTCTGGCCGAGGGCCGAGGGCTGGCGGACGGCGCGCCGGTCGAAGCCCTGTCGCCTGCGGTGCTGAAGGCGGCCTATGGCGTCGAGGCCTGCACGCTCAACGGGACCCATGGTCCAGTGCTCGAAATGGTCGGCCGTGCCCGCTAGTTCGCCGACGCCGTGGATTGTGGCCGGCGCTCTGCTGGTCGAAGGCGCCGTTGGATGGCCCCAACGCCTTTCGCATCCGGTCGTGTGGATCGGCGGCCTGATCGCCATGCTGGAGCGCCGCTGGAACCGCCCTGAGTGGACGGCGAGGCCGCGCCGCATTCTCGGCGTTCTGACGGTCCTTATCCTGATGGTTACGGCGGGCGGCGTCGGCTGGAGTCTGCAACGGCTGGCGGCGGTTTCGCCCGACGGGCTGGGGCTGATGTTGATCGTTATCTGCGGGGCGACGGGTCTGGCTGCGCGCAGCCTGTTCAATCATGTACGCGCCGTCGCCCGGCCTCTGGCGGCTGGCGATCTGCCGACCGCGCGTCTGGCCGTCAGCATGATCGTCGGCCGCGATGTCGCAACGATGGACGAAGGCGAGATCGCGGCGGCTGCGCTGGAAAGCCTGGCCGAGAGCTTTTGCGACGGCGTGGTCGCGCCCGTCTTCTGGTTCGTGATCGGCGGTCTGCCGGGCCTGTTCGCCTATAAAGCGATCAATACCGCCGACAGCATGATCGGCCATATGGAGCCGCGCTGGCGGTCCTTCGGCTGGGCGGCGGCACGCACCGATGATGTGATGAACTGGATTCCCGCGCGGATTGCAGGGGCGCTGATTGCGCTCGGCGGCTGGCAGGGTTGGCGCATCATGTGGCGCGACGCCGGCAAGCACGCCTCGCCCAACGCCGGCTGGCCCGAAGCCGCCATGGCCGGCGCGCTGAGGGTGCGGTTGGGCGGGCCTGTTCGCTATGACGGCGTCACCACCCACCGACCCGATTTCGGCGACTGGGCGCCGCCGCGCGCCCATGATCTGGGCCGGGGTCTGCGCGTCTATGGCGTCGCCTGCGCCGTGTTGATGTTGCTCTTGATCGCAGGAGGCTTCGCTTGGCCGCGTTGACGATGACCGAATTGCTGGCCGTTCCCGCGCTGGACCGCATCCTGGAGCCGACCTTGCAGAAGGCGCTGGACGGCAAGGCCAAGCCGCCGGGCGCCCTGGGGCGGATCGAGGAACTGGCCCTGACGTTGGGTCTGATCCAGGGGCGGGAGCGGCCCGCCGTCAAGCAGCCGGTCCTGCTGGTCTTCGCCGGGGACCACGGCCTTACGCGCTCGGGCGTGGCGGCTTTTCCATCAGGCGTGACCGTGGCCATGGTCGATACGCTGCTGGCGGGCAAGGCCAACGCCAACGCCTTTGCTCGCGTGGTCGGGGCCGAGGTCCGGGTGATCGACGCCGGTGTGGCGGCGGACCTGTCGGACCGAAAAGGTTTGATCCAGTCCAAGATCGCGAGAGGGACGGCCGACGCCTCGGTCGAACCCGCCATGACGCCGCAGCAGGCAGAAGCCGCCCTGCTGGCCGGGGCGTGGCTGGCGAACGAAGCGATTGCGGATGGGGCCGATCTGATCGCGCTCGGCGAAATGGGCATCGGCAATAGCGCCTCTGCTGCCTTGCTGATGCACCGGCTGGCGCCCGCCTCGTTGGACGACTGCGTCGGGCCGGGGGCCGGTCATTCGCCGGAAGGGATGGCGCAAAAGCGCGTCGTTCTGGCCCGGGCGGCGGCCCGGTCGAACGCTGCGGCCCCGATGGATGTGTTGGCTCAGTTCGGCGGGTTTGAGATCGCGATGATGGCTGGGGCTCTGCTGGCGACGGCCAAGGCGGGCGTTCCGGTTTTGGTGGACGGCTTCATCGGCACGGCGGCGGCCTTGCTGGCGATCCGGCTGGCGCCGGGCGCGCGGGACTATTGCCTGTTCGCTCACGCATCAGCCGAGACAGGCCACCGGCTGATGCTGCAACGGCTGGACGCCCGACCCCTGCTGGAACTGGATATGCGGCTGGGCGAAGGGACCGGCGCCCTTCTGGCTGTGCCTTTGGTCAAGGCCGCCTGCGCTCTGCTGTGCGAAGTCGCCGAACTGGCCGACGTGCTGGAGGCGGCGGGTTGATCCGGCATGAGGCGCGCCTGTTCATCTGCGCGGTGCAGTTCCTGACACGCATTCCGACGCCGCAGTTGGCGGGCTTTCAGCCTGCATGGATCCAGCAGAGCGCCCGCTACTATCCGCTGGTGGGCCAAATCGTCGGCGGCGTGTCGGCCCTGATCCTCTATGGCGCGGCCCAGATCTGGAGTCCGTGGATCGCCGCGTTGCTGGCGGTTGCGGCCGGGGTCGCCCTGACCGGCGGCTTTCATGAGGATGGGTTGGCTGACACCGCGGACGGCCTAGGCGGTGGTCTGACCCGCGCGCGGCGGCTCGAGATCATGAAGGACAGCCGGCTGGGCTCCTATGGCGCGCTGGCGCTGGGGCTGACCCTGGCCCTGCGCGTGGCGGCACTGGTCATGCTTGTTGAGGTCTCGCCCCTGATGGCGGTCGCCGCGCTATTGGCGGCACACGGTCTGGGACGGGCGGCGGCGGTCGCAGCCATGACGGTCATGCCCTATGGCGGCGACCCCGGCATGGCCAAGGAGGGCAGACCGGATCGGGCCTCTTTCGTCGGCCTGACGGTCGCTGTCATGATCGCCCTGTGGCCACTGGCTTTCCTGCCGCTGATCACCGGGGCGTCGGGTGTCGCGCTGGGTCTTCTGGTTGGGTTCGTCCCCGCCTGGCTGGCCTTGCGATTGATCGGCGGCCGGACCGGCGATGTCTTGGGCGCGGTGGAACAGGCGTTCGAGGTCGGCTTCCTGCTGGCCGTCGCGGGGCTGGCGGTCGGATGAAGCTGATCGTCGCGCCCGTGCATGAAGTTCGCGCTTTGATCATGCACCATCGACCGTCGCATCTGATCAGCCTGGCCTCGCCCGGCCATGTCGACTCGCCGCTGACCGATCCCCCGCCGCATCGGCTGGCCTTGCGGTTCAATGACATCGCCGAGCCGCGTGAGGGGCTGACGCCCCCAAGCGAGAAGGACGTCGCCGCGCTGCTGGCCTTTGCTGAGAGCTGGGACGGAACGCGGCCCTTGTTGATCCACTGCTGGGCGGGGGTCAGCCGCTCGACGGCCGCCGCCTACGTGACCGCCTGCGCCAGATCTGCGCCGGGTCGGGAGCAGGACTGGGCGGAGCGCCTGCGTTTCGCAGCGCCGACCGCCACGCCCAATCCCCTGATCGTGGCGCTGGCCGACCGACTGCTGGAGCGCGAGGGCGCTATGAGCCAGGCCGTCGCCTCCATCGGGCGCGGGGCTGAAACGGCCTGGGGCGCTCCCTTTGAACTCGACCTGTCGCACCATGGAGCCTCGCGCTGATGACCGAAGCCGATCTGAACGCCCGCCACGCCGAGAAGATGAAGAAGGTCCAGGCCGCCCGCGCCCGGATGATGGCGTCCAAGACGGTCGAGCGCGGCCTCGTTATCGTCCACACCGGAACCGGCAAGGGCAAGACCACGGCCGCGCTGGGCATGGTCTGTCGCATGATCGGCCACGGCATGAAGGCGTCGATCATCCAGTTCATCAAGGGGGCGATGGAGACGGGCGAGCAGAACCTGTTCGACGCCTTTCCAGATCTGGTCGAGATGCGGCCGATGGGCGAGGGCTTCACCTGGGACACCCAGGACCGTGCGCGGGACATCGCCAATGTCCGGCGCGCCTGGGAGGCGGCCAAGACCCGCATCATGGACCCCGAATGGAAGATGGTCGTCTGCGACGAGTTGAACATCGCTCTTCGCTACGACTATCTGCCGGTCGAAGAGGTGCTGGCGGTTCTGGCCGCTCGGCCGGCGGACACCCACGTTGTCATTACCGGGCGCAACGCCCCGCCCGAGTTGATCGAGGCGGCGGATCTGGTCACCGACATGCAGATGTTGAAGCACCCGTTCCGGACTGGCGTGAAGGCTCAGGCCGGGGTGGAGTTCTGATGACGGCGCGTCTGGTCGTCTGCACGACCTGCCGCTTCTCGAGCGAGGAACAGATGAACGCTGACGGTCTGTCCGGTGGGCAGGGTCTTATGCAGGCGGTGTCGGCTGTTGTGGAATCGGAAGGCGGCGGCCTGGAGATCGAGGCGCAAGCCTGTCTGTGGGCCTGTTCGAGCCATTGCACCGTCTATTTGGCCGCACCGGGCAAGCCAGCCTATCTGGCCGGGCGCTTTTCTCCCACCCCAGAGGCGGCCCAGGCTGTTGTCGCGTTCGCTCGCCTCTATGCCGCCAGCCCGAATGGCGTCGTAGCCTATCGAGAATGGCCGGAAGCCATAAAGGGGCATTTCATCGCGCGCTTGCCGGCAGATGGCGCACAAGAACCGTCGAGTGAGAGGCTGAGTTAATCTGAAACTTGCGTAAATAGACCAAAAGGGCGAGGCTAATCCTGAACTCGGAGATGAGCCATGCAGATCGAGCGGTTGTCGCCCATCGTCGCGACCCTGAAACCCAGTAATCACCCCTACCTCAGCGGGCCGTGGACGCCTCAGCATGAAGAGGTCAACGCGGTTGATCTGGAGGTGATCGAGGGGGCGATCCCGGCGGACATCGACGGCGTCTATATCCGCAACACCGAGAACCAGATACACACGCCCCTGGGCCGTCACCATCCCTTCGACGGCGACGGGATGCTGCATCAGATCAGCTTCCGCAACGGCAAGGCCGACTATCGCAACCGCTTCGTGCGCAGCCGCTGTTTCCAGGCGGAGCAGCAGGCGGGCGAGAGCCTGTGGGGCGGGATGATGGACGGGCCGGAAGTGTCGAAACGCCCCGGCTTCGGCGCCCATGGCGGCATCAAGGATTCGGCCAGCACCGACGTGGTGGTCCATGCGGGCAAGGCGCTGGCGACCTTCTATCAGTGCGGCGAGGCCTATCAGTTGGACCCGACCTCACTGGAGGATCAGGGCGTCGCGCCCTGGGCGCCGCTGGACGGGGTCTCGGCCCATGCGCGGGTGGACGAGCAGACCGGCGAGCTGCTGTTCTTCAACTACTCCAAGCACGCGCCCTATATGTATTACGGCGTGGTCGGCCCGGACGGGCGGCGCACCCACTACACGCCCGTTCCCTTGCCGGGCGCGCGTCTGCCGCACGACATGATCTTCAGCGAAAACTACACCATCCTGAACGACTTCCCGCTGTTCTGGGACGAGAAGGCGCTGAAGGCGGGCTATCACGCCGTGCGCTATCGCCCCGACATGCCGTCGCGCTTCGCCGTCATCCCCCGCTATGGCGAGGCCAAGGATATCCGCTGGTTCGAGGCGGCGCCGACCTATGTGCTGCACTTCCTCAACGCCTATGAGGAGGGCGACGAGATCGTCATGGACGGCTATTTCCAGGAAAAGCCGATGCCGGACCCGCTGGGCGACCTGCCCGAGATCTACGCCGAGCACGCCCACATGATGGCCTTCGTCGACGAGAACAGCTTCCGCCCGAAACTGCACCGCTGGCGCTTCAATCTGGCGGACGGGACGACCAAGGAAGAGCGGCTGGACGACCGGCTGGTCGAGTTCGGCACCATCAATCAGCAGTACGCCGGCCAGCCCTATCGCTATGCCTACAGCACCACGACCAAGCCGGGCTGGTTCCTGTTCAACGGCTTCATCAAGCACGACCTGAAGACCGGGGAATCCTGGACCGTGACCCTGCCCGACGGGCGCTACGCCAGCGAGGCGCCGTTCGCGCCGCGCATCGGGGCGACGGACGAGGACGACGGCTATCTGGTCAGCTTCATCATCGACGAGAACGCGGGCCGGTCGGAGTGCATCCTGATCGACTGCAAGCGGTTCGAGGACGGCCCCGTCTGCCGCATCGCCCTGCCGCACAAGATCAGTTCCGGCACCCACGCCTGCTGGGCCGACCGCCGCTTCCTGACCGCCGAGGCGGACGCCGAGGCGGCTTGACCCAGCGTCGTTCTGCGTCTCATCTTGCTTTTATTAGCAGACCGTCTTGAGGCGGCGACCAGGAGGGTTTCATGGACGCATCGGATCAGATGTCGGAGCAGTGGCGAACCGCAGGCTTCCGCGACGCCGGGCTGATGCCCGTCGATCTGGACGTGCGGCGCGAGCCGGATGGGGCGATGGTGATGCGCTCGCGCGTGGCTCTGGCCGAGCATGACTGGAACCTGCCGCGCGCCTTTGCCGGGGTGGCGGCGCGCCGGGGGGCGGAGACGGCCCTGGCGCGGCGCGATCCGGCCCAGGGCGGGGCCTGGTCCACGCTGGGCTACGCCGGTCTGAAGCACCGCATGGACGCCGTGACCCAGTGGCTGCTGGATCATCCGCAGCATACGGGCGGGCCGCTGATGCTGATGGGCGCCAACAGTCCGGCCATGGCCGCCTTCCTGTTCGGCGCCATGGCGGCGGGCGTGCCGACCGCGCCGGTCAGCGCCCATTACGCCCTGCTGGGCGGCGATCTGGGGCGCTTGAACCATGTCATCCGTAGTCTGAAGCCGTCCATCCTGCTGGTGGAGGACGCGCGCATGGTCGCGGGCGCGATCGACGCCTTGGACCTGGGCGACGCCATCGTCATCACTGCGACGCCCGAGGCCCTGACCCGCCCCAACCTGCCCCTGGCCGAGGTCATGGCGACGCGGCCTGGCCCGGATGTCGCCGCGAGCATCGAAGGGTTGCAGCCCGATCAGGTCGCCCAGTTCATGATGACCTCGGGCTCGACCGGCCTGCCCAAGGTCGTACCGCTGAGCCTGAAATCGGTCGCCGCCAACACCGCCCAGGCCGCCCAGGTGATCGGCGAAGGCTATGCCTGGTCGGGGCAGATGCTCGGCTGGATGCCGTGGAACCATGTGGCGGGGGCGGCGGTGCTGCGCGCGGTCCTGCTGGCGGGCGGCGCCTTCTACACCGACGACGGCAAGCCCATGCCGGGCCTGTTCGAGGAGTCGATCCGCAACCTGCGCGAGCTGCCGGTGCGCTACTATGTCAACGTCCCCACCGGCTACGCCATGCTGGCCGATGCGCTGGAGACGGACGCCGAGCTGCGCCGGACCTTCTTTTCGGACCTGCGGGTCATGGTCTTCGGCGGCGCGGCCCTGAGCCAGTCGGTCAGCGACCGGATTCAGGCCATGGCGGTGCAGGAAACCGGCCATCGCATCATGCTGACCTCGGCCTATGGCGCGACCGAAACCACGGCGGGCTTCATGGTGGTGCATCAGTACACCGACCGACTGGGCCTGGGTCTGCCGGTGCCCGGCGTCGAGGTGAAGCTGGTCCCGCACGACGCGGACAAGTTCGAGGTGCGGGTGCGCGGCCCCAATGTCATGTCCGGCTATCACGACGACGCGGCGCGGACAGCCGAGGCGTTCGACGCCGACGGCTATTACCGCATGGGCGATCTGGCGACCCTGGCCGACCGGGACGATCCGGCCCAGGGCGTCTTCTTCGCCGGGCGGCTGGCGGATCAGTTCAAGCTGTCGACCGGCTCCTGGGTGTTCGGGGCGCAGATGCGCGAAGCCGCCTTGCAGGCCCTGGCGCCTTTGGCCGCCGAGGTGGTGCTGTGCGACGACAACCGACCGTGGCTGGGCGTGCTGGCCTGGCCCTCGGCCGCCGGGATCAAGGCGGCGCTGAACATGGAGGTCGTGGAGGCCCTGACCTCGGGCGCGTTGGCGCAGGCGGCGCGGGAACGACTGGCCGCGCATAACGCCTCGGCCCACGGCGCCAGCGGCCGCATCGCCCGGCTGGCCTTCCTGACCACGCCGCCCGATCCGAACGCCCACGAGGTGTCGGACAAGGCCACCATCAGCCGCCGCGCCGTCATCGACAACCGCAAGGCCCAGGTCGAGGCCCTCTACGCCGAGCCGCCGGGGCCGGGCGTGGTCGTCGCCTGAAACAGAGAGAATATCCGATGGTCTATATCCTGGGCGGCTGGCAGTCCGACTTCAAACGCAACTGGGCCCGCGAAGGACTGGAGATCGGCGATGGTTTCGCCGAGGCCCTGCACGGCGGCCTCGACGCCGTGGGCATGGCGCCGGCCGAGGTCGAGGTCGGCCATGTCGGCAACTTCGTCGGCGACCTGTTCTCGGGGCAGGGGCAGTTGGGCGGCTTCTTCGCCATGGCCGAGCCGGCCTTCGACGGTCTGCCGACCTCGCGGCACGAAGCGGCCTGCGCCTCGGGCAGCATCGCCCTGCTGGCGGCGATGGCGGACATCGA
>CAYWDO010000001.1:39978-44681 GCA_964456995.1 uncultured Brevundimonas sp. | reverse complement strand
GCCCGGCGGCGCGGCGTGCCGCTGGAATCCCTGCCGCGCATCAAGGGCTGGGGCCATCGGTCGGGACCGATCAGCTATCAGCGCAAGGTCGAGGCCAGCGCCGGGGCGCCTTACGTCTTCCCTCAGGTCAAGCGCGCCATCGATGAGGCGCGGGCGCGGGCGGGGCTGTCGTTGGAGGCGATCGACGCGGTGGAGACGCACGACTGCTTCGCCATGACCGAATACATGGCCATCGACCATCTGGGCCTGACCGCGCCGGGCGAGAGCTGGAAGGCCATCGAGGCGGGGGATATCGAGATCGGCGGACGCCTGCCGATCAATCCGTCGGGCGGTCTGATCGGCTGCGGACATCCGGTCGGGGCGACCGGGGTGCGGATGGCGCTGGACGCCTTCCGCCAGACGACGGGGACGGCGGGCGGCGGTCAGGTCGAGGGGGCGCGTAATGTCCAGACCCTGAACATCGGCGGCTCGACCACCACGACCGTCAGCCTGGTGATCGGTCGCGACTGAAGCCTCAGGCCTCGGGGCGGCTCAGCCGTCCTGACGCCGGACGCGGATGGCGATGGCGGCGGAGCCGTGGGCGATGGTCAGGCCCTCGGGCGTCGAGACCGTGACCTCGGCCACCACCTTGCGCGGGTCGGCGTAGACCGCGCGGCCCTCGGCGATCAGCCGTCCGCAGCCGATGGGGGCGGCGTTGAGGAAGCGCATCGACAGGTCGGTGGACAGCAGGAACTCGCCCGGCTTCAGCAGGGTCATGGCCGCCCCGCCGCCGACGATGTCGACCAGGGCCGCCGTCACCCCGCCATGGACCAGACCGACGAAGTTGGAGTGGCCGGGGTCGATGTCGCACTCGACCCGCATGAAGCCTTCAGCCGCCTCGACCGGACGGGCGGCCAGGCGGTTGACGAAACCGCCCGGCCAGACCGTCTCGATCCAGCGGCGCGCCAGCTCCAGCCCGCTCTGCGCCGGGTCGAGGGCGAAGGCGGGCGGCTGGATCATCTGGGGCGACGCAGTCATGCCGCAGCGCTCCGGGGCGCGGTCAGCCCGGCGAAGCGGGCGGCGGCGGCGCGGTATTCAGCCTCCAGCCGATCCACCACGACGGCGGTCGGCTCGACGGCGCCGACCTTTTGCAGACCCTGACCGGCGGCCCAGATGTCGCGCCAGCGCTTGTGCGCGGCGTCGCCGGAATAGTCGCGGGTGATGGGGCCGCCCAGCGCGTCCGGGTCCATGCCCGCCGCACGCAGGCTGGGCTTCAACCACGATGCGGGCGTGCCGGTGATGGCCGAGGAGACGATCAGGTCGTCCGGCCCGCAGTCCACGATCATCTGCTTGTAGGGGTCCTGCGCCCGGCTCTCGGCGGCGGCCAGGAAGCGCGTGCCCATATAGACCATGTCGGCGCCCGCCGCGATCGCGCCCGCCACGCCCGCGCCGTCGGCGATGCCCCCGCCGATGGTCAGCCAGCCGTCGAAGAACTCGCGCACCGCCGAGACGAAGGCGAAGGGCGACAGATGGCCGGTGTGGCCGCCCGCGCCGGCGCTGATGCAGGCCAGGCCGTCCACGCCCGCGTCCGCCGCCTTCTTGGCCAGAGCCATGTTGACCACGTCGGCGAAGACCAGGCCGCCATAGGCCTTGACCGTCTCCATGACCGGCTTGGGCGAGCCCAGGGCGGTGATGACGATGGGCGGCTTGTACTGGGCCACCAGGGCCAGATCCTCGGCCAGACGGGCGTTGGTCGAATGGGTGATCAGGTTGGCGACCCAGGGACCGTCGCCCGGCGACAGGGCGTCGGTGATCTGACCCATCCAGGCGTCGAGGTCGGCGACCGTGCGGCAGTTGGGCGTGGGAAAGGCGCCGCCTATGCCGGCCTTGCAGGCGGCGATGACCAGTTCCGGCCCGCTGACCAGGAACATGGGCGCCGCGATCACGGGCAGGCGCATCGGGTGGGGGAAGGCGGTGGTCATGCGGATTTCAGGTGTCCGGATTGGTCGCCCAGGGACTGGCGCAGTTCGCGCTTCAGCACCTTGCCGACGGGGTTGCGCGGCAGGACGGCGATGACCTCCAGCCGCTCGATCTGCTTGTAGACGGCCACGTGCTTGTCGCCGGTCAGGAAGCGGTTGATGTCGCCCAGGTCGGCGCTCTGACCGGGCTTGAAGACGACGAAGGCGCACAGGCGTTCGCCCAGGTTCGGGTCGGGCGCGCCGACCACGGCGGCGTCGGCCACGGCCGGGTGGCCGATCAGATGGCCCTCGATCTCCTCGGACGAGATGTTCATCCCGCCGCGGATGATGACGTCCTTCAGACGCCCGACGAAGCGGTAGAACTGCAGCCGGTCGCCCGCCAGTTCGAACAGGTCGCCGGTGCGGAACCAGCCGTCGCCGTCAAAGGCGCGGGCGTTGATTTCGGGCGCGCGCCAATAGCCGGAAAAGACCGTCGCGCCCTTGACCCGCAGTTCGCCGGGAAGGCCCGGCTCGGTGATCTCCTGCTCCGTCTCGGGATCGACCAGACGGGTGAAGATGCGGTCGTGCAGCAGGGCCTTCCATTCAAAGCCGTCGCCCAGGCGGGGGAACAGGACGGCGCGTTCGGCGGCGTCGGGCACGTCCTTCTGGGCGCTGGGGAAGGAGGCGCCTTCGTTGGAGCCGAAATAGTTGACGATCTGGACGCCGTATTTCTCGTGGAAGGTGCGGACCATCCATTCCGACAGGGGCGCCGAGCCCGAGCCGATGGCGCGCAGCCGGCCGAAGTCCACGCCCTCCAGCAGGGCCTCGTTCTGCAGCAGCAGGTTCAGGATGGCGGGCGGGGCGACGGTGTAGTCGATCTTCTCGTCGCGGACCTGTTGCAGGAAGATCTGCAGGTCGAACGGCTGATGCTGGACCAGCACCCCGCCCAGCAGCAGCCAGGAGACGAAACTGGTCGAGATGCCCGCCATGTTCACCATGGGGAAGGGGTTCAGCAGGACCGCGCCGGGTTGCAGGTCGGCGGCGTCGGTGACGCCGGCGCCCATGATGATCCATTCGTTGTGGCTGCGCGGCACGCCCTTGGGCTCGGCCTCGGTGCCGGAGGTCCAGCAGATGGTGACGATGTCGTCGGCGCAGATGTTCGCCGCGCGGGCGGCGGCGCGACCGGCCTCGATCTCGGCCTCATCCAGCCCGGCGGCGCGGGCGTCGAGGTCGATGCTTCCGTCAGGAGCATGGCCGCCGACCACCAGAACGGTGTTCAGGGCGGCGGCGCCCGTCTGGACCGCCAGCATCATCTCGGCGTGGGCGTGCTTGCCGATGCGGGCGGCGGTGACGACGGCCTTGGCGTCGGTCTTGCGGAGAATATAGGCCAGTTCGTGCTCGCGGTACTGGACCGGAGCGGGGGTGACGATGGCGCCGAGCCGGATGCAGGCCAGATAGATCAGGCCCAGTTCGATGACGTTGGGCAATTGCACCGCCACCACGTCGTCGCGGCCGACCCCGGTTGCGTGCAGGACAGCGACATAGCGCGCCACCCTGTCCTCGACCTGGGCCCAGGTCAGGCGGGCCGGGGCGCCGCCCATGATGGCCTCGCGGTTGATCGGATCGACCACGGATTCGGCGTCGGGCATGGCGGCGACGTGGCGGCGGAACAGGTCGTCCAGCGTCTCCTCGCCCCACCAGCCCCTGGCCTTGAAATCGCGGATGCGCTCCTCCGGCACGACGATCATGTCGGTCTTCTCCCTGGTTCTCTTTTACGTCTTCCGGTCATTGAGGCGCCGGATAGATCAGTGACTTCACCTCGCCGCGCACCACCTTGCCCACCGGATTGCGGGGCAGGGCGGCGACGACGTGAAGGGTCTTGGGGGTGCGCACCGGGCCGACGGCCTCGCGCACGAAGGCGGTCAGGGCCTCGGGCGTCACCGAAGGGTCGTCCAGGGCCGCGACGGCCTCCAGCCGCTCGCCCCAGACAGAGTCGGCGACGCCGAAGGCGCAGGCCTCGCGCACGGCGGGGTGGGCGTTCAGCGCGGCTTCGACCTCGCCGGGATAGATGTTGTAGCCGCCGCTGATGATCAGTTCCTTCGAGCGGCCCAGCAGGAAGAGATAGCCGTCGGCGTCCAGCCGCCCGATGTCGCCGGTCTTCAGCCAGCCCTCGTGGCGGGCGGCGTCGGTCTGCTCCGGGTCGTCCAGATAGACAGTGGCGGCCAGGTCGCCGCGCACCAGGATCTCGCCCTCCGCCTCGCCCGTGCGGACCGCGCCGTCGGCGCCCAGCAAGGCGACCGGCGTGTCCGGGAACAGTCGCCCGACCGAGGTCCGCAGTTCGGGCCGGGCCATCTCGGCGGGCGACAGGCCGGCGATGGTCATGGGGGCTTCGGTCTGGCCGTAAAGGGTCGAGAGCACTTTGCCGAAGCGCGTGACCGCCTCGGCGATCCGGGCGGGCGGCATGGGGGCGGCGGAATAGGTCAGGTGACGCAGGCGGGCGAAGTCGCTCGGAGTAAAGCGGCCTTCCTCCATCAGCAGATAGATCAGGGTCGGCGGCATGAAGACGGTGGTGATCCGGCTCTTCAGCTCGCGCAGGATGGCCTCGCGCTCGGGCTTGTCCAGCAGGACATGGGCCCCGCCCGCCGCCAGCACCGGCAGGATGTAGTGCGAGGCCCCGTGCGTCAGCGGCGCGACGGCCAGGTTCACGTCATCGGGGCCGAAGCCATAGAAGCTCTGTAGCGAGCGCAGCGCCGCCGCCCCGCTGCG
>CAYWDO010000001.1:33333-39878 GCA_964456995.1 uncultured Brevundimonas sp. | reverse complement strand
CGGTCGCGCTTGGCGGGCAGGTTGTCGTAGAGGGCGCGGATCGGGTGCCGGATCATGCCGCCGGGCGCTCCAGAATGGTGACGACGGTGGCCGCCTCCTCGACGCCGAGGAAGCCGCCGCCGTTCTCGGCCGCCGCGATGCGGGCGCCCGTGACCTGACGCGCACCGGCCTCGTCGCGTAGGTGCTGGATCAGTTCATACAGCTGGCCTATGCCGGTGGCGCCGACCGGGTGTCCCTTGGCCACCAGACCGCCGGACGGATTGACCGGGGTGCGGCCGCCCAGGGCGAAATCGCCTGCCTTCAGCCGCGCCCCGACTTCGCCGGGCACGGCCAGACCCAGGTTCTCGATCTGCTGCAGTTCGGCGTAGCTGGTGGCGTCGTGAACCTCGGCCAGGTCCACGGCCTCCGGTTCCAGACCGGCCTGCTCATAGGCGGCGCGGGCGGCGCGGCGGCCGATATGGTTGGCGTAATCGTCGGGCGCGCGGTCGGTGGCGCTGACCAGGGCGCAGCCGCGCACCCGCACGGCGCGGGCGGCGGCGCCCAGCCGCTCCAGCCCCTTGGCCGAACAGACCACCATGGCCGCCGCGCCGTCGCTGACGGGGGCGCACATGGCGCGGGTGAAGGGGAAGACGATGGGCTTGTCGCCCATCACCTGTTCGACCGTCATCGGCGTGCGGTACTGCGACTTCGGGTTGAGGGCGGCAGCCGTGTGGTTCTTGGCGGCGAGGCGGGCGAAGTCTTCCTGGGTCGTGCCGAAGCGGGCCATGTGGGCGCGGGCCTGGGCGGCGTAGAGGTCCATGAACAGGCTGCGGCCTTCGCCCGGCGCTTCGCCGCCCATGGCGGCTATATAGGCCAGGACGCCCTCGCGGTCGTGGATGTCGGTCCCGCCCATGAAGGCGGCGGCGACGCGCTCGGGCCGGTCGGGCCAGACCATCTTCTCGGCCCCGACGATCAGGGCGATGTCGCCCGCACCCGCGCGCAGCCACTGGATCGCCTGATGCAAGGCCGTCGAGCCCGAGGCGCAGGCGTTCTCGACATTGACCACGGGGATGCCGGTCAGGCCCAGCCGGCGCAGGGCGATCTGGCCGCGCACCGTGTTCTGGCCCTCCAGCATGGGCTGGCGGGTGTTGGAGAACCAGGCGGCCTCGATGTCGCCGACCTGCGCGCCCGCGTCGGCCAGGGCCTCGCGCACGGCTTCGGCGGTCAGGCTCTTCACCGTCTCGGCGGGGCGCTTGCCCAGGGCGGTCATCGACACGCCGGCGATGAAGACCGGCGTCGTCATGCTGTCGGACGACGACGCTGGACGATGCGGAAGCGCGCGGCGACGAAGGCCAGATCGGCCAGGCAGGCGTTGCCCGCCGGGTTCAGTCCGCTGACGTGATAGTCGCTGTAGGCGGCGGCGAAGTTGATCCACATCGCCCCGGTCAGGTTGATCGTCAGATTGGCCCCGGCCTGCTCATAGAGCGGCGTCGAGCGGTCGATGAAGGCCTCATCCGTCGAATAGAGATAGGACGAGATCGAGCCCTTGGTGCGGGCCAGATGCGTCGCCTCGGCCACGGCGGCGTCGGCCTCCATCGTCACCACGAACAGGACCGGGCCGAAATGCTCCTCGGCGTAGAGGTCGGGCGCGGAGCCATCTACGCCCAGCACCAGCGGCGTCAGGGTGCGCGCTTGGGGGAACTGCGGGTGGGCGTAGGGCGCGGCTTCGCGCAGGACGCGGACGCCGGGACGCCGCTCCACGGCCCCGCGCACGTCGGCCACGGCTTTGAGGCTGACCTCGCCCTGGACGGCGCCCATGATCCCGGCGGCCAGGGCCGGGTCTTCGGCGATGGCGTCGATCTGGGCGACCAGGGCGGCGGCGAAGGCCTCGGCCAAATCCGGGGCGACATAGACCACCTGCGGGCTGGTGCACATCTGGGCCGAAAACAGGCTGGCGGCGCGCGCCACCGCGCGGGCGGCGGCGTCCAGATCAGCGACGGATTCGACCACCACGGTGTTGACGCCCGCCGTCTCGGTGAACAGCAGCTTACCCGTCACCGTCCGTTCCAGATGACCGCCGTAGCGGGGGCTGCCGGTGAAATCGACGATCTGGACGGCGGGATGATCGACCAGAACCTGAGCCACCGGCTCGGCCAGAGTGTCGACGGCCAGGGTGATCAGGTTGGGATCAAAGCCGAAGTCGGCCAGCGCCCGACGGCATTCGCGCGCCACGATGGCCATGGGCAGGACGGCGATGGGGTGGGGCTTGAGGATGACCGGATTGCCGGTGGCCAGACTGGCGAACAAGGCCGGGTAGGCGTTCCAGGTCGGGAAGCTGGCGCAGCAGATGACTAGGCCGATGCCGCGCGGGACCAGGACATAGGTCTTGTCCAGACTGACCGCTTCACCGGCGAAATCGCGTTCGTAGCGGGCGCTGCAGGTCACGTCGCGCATGGCCTTGGCGGCGTAGGCCAGGGCCTCGAGGCCCCGGTCCAGGGCGTTGGGGCCGGAGCCGCTGAAAGCTTGCGTATAGCTCTGACCCGCGACGTGCATGACGGCCTGGGCCATTTCGAAGTTCGCGTCGTAGAGTCGTATCGCCATCTCGGCGCACAGGGCCAGACGCAGTTCCGGATCGGCGGCGCGCCAGTCGGGCCAGGCGGTCTGGGCCGCTTCGATCAGGGCCTCGGGATCGCAGCGCGGATAGGTGATCCCCAGCGCCTCGCCGGTGAAGGGCGAGACCTCTGCGCCGACGCGGTCGATCACGCCGGGCAGGTCCAGGTCGAAGGGACGATTGAGCTGGGCCTCGAAGGCGGCCTTGCCCGCGACGGGCTTGTCCGGGCCGTGGATCTTGGTCGAGGGCGAGTCCTTGAACGGCGACCAGGCGGCGCGGGCGGACACGGCCTTGATCGCGGCCTCGATCAGGGTCGCGTGGCGTGCGATGAGGGCGCGGCGGGCCTCGGCGGGCGGGAAGGGCGCGTTCATGCTCAGCCCATCCGCTCGACGATCATGGCCGAGCCGACGCCTTGCGCGCCCGCCGCCACGACCAGACCGTAGCGGCCTTCGCAGGCGTCCAGCGCATCGAGCAGGGACGACAGCAGGATGGCCCCGGTCGCGCCCATCGGGTGCCCCTTGGCCAGGTGGCCGCCGCCGACATTGACCTTGTCGCTCAGCGTCGGGTGTTCCCGCGTGAACTTTGCGATGGTGACGGCGAAGGCCTCCATGAACTCGATCCGGTCCATCTCGGCCAGGGTCAGTCCGGCCTGGTCCAGCACCCGGTCCATGGCCGTGAAGCCGGCGGTCAGGGAGGCGGCGGGATCGCCCCCGGCCTCGGCCCAGGCGAGGATGCGGGCGCGGGCGCCTTCGGCCTGGCTGGAGATCAGGGCCAGGCCGGCGCCGTCGCTCATCGGCGGGGCGTGCGACACGGTATGGCGGTGGTCGATCACCCGTCCCTCCAGCGCCTCGGCGTAGGGCGCGGCCAGGGCGGTGAAGGCGGGGGGCAGCGACGCCAGGCTCTCGCTGCTGGTCTTCGGGCGCGCCGCTTCTTCGTGCGACAGGCCGTTCAGCGGAATGCGCGAGGCGGTCAGCGGCGTGCCCTCGGCGAAGGCGGTACGCTGCTGCGAGGTGAGGGCGGCGGCGTCCATCTCGGCGCGCGTGACGCCGATGTCTTCGGCCAGGCGGTCGGCGGCGACGGCGACGGGCAGGTAGCGGGTGCGCGGCGGGAAGCTGGCGTCCTCATAATAGTCGGCCTTGTCGCCCATGAAGGGGACGCGGGACATCATCTCGACCCCGCCGGCCAGGGCCGAACCCACGGCGTCCGTCTGGACCAGGGCCGCCGCCTGACCCACGGCGGTCAGGCCAGAGACGCAGTAGTTGTTGAGGGCGAAGGCGAAGGCGGCGTCGTCCAGACCCGCGTGCATCTTGCTGACCAGGGCGACATTGGCCCCCTGGGCGCCGACCTGGCCGACGCAGCCCAGGATCAGGGCCTCGGCGGCGCGGGGCGTATGGCCGCGCGCCTCCATGGCGTCGATCAGGCCCGTGACCAGTTCGTGCGGTTTCAGGGCGGCCAGCCCGCCGTCGGGGCGGGCCTTGCCGCGAGGGGTGCGGACGGCGTCGTGAATATAGGCGCTCAACGGATCAACCCTTCGCCATCTGATCGCCGCGCGCCCAGGTGCCGTGGAAGCCGGCGGGCACACGGACGGGCAGCATGACGCGCGCCACCGGCCCGGCCTCGAAGTTCTGGGCGTCGATCACCTGGACCTCGGACCGGCCCGTGTTTTCGTCGGTGGCGAAGGCGATGACGTAGCCGTCGTCCTCGGCCCGTGCGTCGATGCGCGGGGCGAAGGCGGGTTCAGAGCCGAACATCTGCGGCTCGTAATCAAAGGTCCGCGCGGCGCCCGTGGTCAGGTCGTACTTGATCAGACCCTTGAAGCGCTGAAGCTCCGTCTTCGACATGGCCACGTGATAGGACCACTGGGTCGGCTGGGCGGAATAGTCGAGGTTGACGACCGGGAACTCGCCGATGCGGTCGTCCAGCTGGCGCTTCTTGACCTCGCCGGTGCGCATGTTCATCCGCCATTCGACGGGCACGGCGTTCAGGGCCAGCACATTCACCATGGCCGCATAGGGGCCGTAGGCCGGGTTCGGCGGATAGCCGTTGGACGTCATCATGCAGGCGGTCATGACGACCTCGTCGCCGTCCTCCCAGCTGTTGACGACGTGGTAGATGTAGCAGCTATCCGTCTCGAACCAGCGGATCTGGTCGCCACGGCCCCGGCGCGGCGCCACGCCGAAGCGGGCGGGCTGGTCGGCGAAATGGATGTTCCATTGGCTCTTGCGCAGGCCGGCGTCGGTGAAGACCACCGGCAGGTCGTGCAGGATAACGTAGTTCTCGGTCAGGCCCATGTCATGCGGCAGGCGCGGCCCCGGCAGCTCGACGCGCTCGAAATGGGTCAGTTCGTTATTGGCGCTGACCGTGCCGTAGGTCATCCACGGCTCGTAGAGCGAATAGTCGAAAAAGACAAACTCGCCGGTGCGGGGATCGACCTTGGAGTGAGCCGAGACATGGCGCGGCAACTGGCCGCCGAAGGTCTCGATGCCGATGGTTTCCAGCGTACGCGCATCCACCCGAACCGGATGGCCCGAGATGTACCACAGGGCCATCAGCGAGCCGTTGTGCAGCACCACGTCAGTATTGGCCGTGTCCTTGTAAACCTTGTCGCCGCGCGTCGAGGCGGGGTTGGCCCGCGTCGAGGGCAGCATGACCCCGCCCGCGCCGCAGCCGCCGTTCAGGTCCGCTACATGGTCCGCCGAGCGGACGAAGCGATTGCGGTATTCCGCCTTGCCGTTTTCGAAATAGACGGCGTGCAACATGCCGTCGCCGTCGAACCAGTGGTGCATCCCCTCGGGCGCCTGGGCCGGGTTCGGGCCATTGCGATAGAAGCAGCCGTAGAGGTCTTTCGGGATCTCGCCGATCACCTCCAGATTCAGCGCGGTCGTCTCCTTCGCCACGGGCTCATAGGCCCCCTGGAGATAGGGGTTCAGCGTGTTCAACGGGCTGAGCGGTCCGGTTTCGATCCGGCGGGCGTCGTCGGCCATGACGGCTGTTCCTTCCCTGTCTGTGAGCGAGATCGCGCCTCGCTCATCCTTGTCTGCTGCGACCATGAGCGGTTAAGTCGCTTAACGCAAGTCACTTTGACGGCGTCGGCGGCAGCGTCGCGGCCATCAGCTGATCAAAGGCGGCGTTGCCGTCGGTGAAGGTCGTCCAGCCGTGCAGATCCATCAGGGCGGCGGCGTGGGCGGACAGGTCGTCGGGGGCGAAATCGGCGGCGAAGGCCAGGCCGGGCCCCTCGATTCGCGCGGCGGGTCGCACGCGCCCGGCCCCCGCCACCAGGGTCTCGCCGTTCAAGGGACAGTCCGTCGCCATCAGCCAGCTGGCGACCGGGGCGACCCGCTCCGGCGCCATGCGGGCGGCGCTGTCGGCGTCCAGATAGTTGGCGGTCATGCCGGTGGCGGCGTAGGGGGCGATGGCGTTGCAGGCCACGCCGTGCGCCGCGCCTTCCAGGGCGATGACCTGCATCAGCCCGATCAGCGCCGCCTTGGACGACGAATAGGCGGCCATGCCGTGGACGCCGTGCAGCCCCGCCGCCGAGGTCGACATCAGGATGCGGCCCGAGCCCTGGGCGCGCAGATGGCGATAGACGGGCAGGGTGGGCGTCAGGGCGCCGAAGAAGTTGACCTCGAACACCTGCCGAAAGGCGTCGGTGGTCTGCTTGTGCAGGGTCCTGGCCTCGGGCGCGCCCGCATTGTTCAGCAGGCCGTCGACGCGACCGAAGGCGTCCAGAGCGGCGGCCAGCAGCCGCTCGCCGGAATCGACCTCCTCGACGGCGAGCGCCGCGGCGACGGCGCGACCGCCCTGGGCGAGAATCTCGGCCACGACCGCCTCGGCCGAGCCGGGCGCGTCGGCCGGGCGGGGGCGGGTGTTGACCACTACGCCGGCTCCGCGCCGGGCCAGGTCCAGGGCATAGGCCCGACCGAGGCCGCGCCCGGCGCCGGTGACGATGACGACC
>CAYWDO010000001.1:21086-33233 GCA_964456995.1 uncultured Brevundimonas sp. | reverse complement strand
CCGCGCCCGGCGCCGGTGACGATGACGACCCGATCCTGAAGCGCGCTCATGCGTCTGCGCCTTCGGTCTTGTGGGCAGCATTGGCGGCGGTCTTCGGTCGCGGCCAGGGCAGGAAGCGGGGGGTGCGGGCGCAGTAGGCGGCCCAGGCATCGGGTCGGGTGCGGGCCATATGCTGCTCCTTGAACGGCGCGGCGGAGGCATAGCCCATGAACCAGCCGGTATAGAGGGGGGCGAAGATCGTGACCCAGCCCCACGGATGCGCCAGGGCCAGCCCGAACCAGCCCGCCCACATGACGCTCTCGCCCAGATAGTTGGGGTGGCGCACGAAGGCCCAGGCGCCCGTGTCCAGCAGGCCGCCTCGGTTGGCGGGCGCCCGCTTGAAGGCCGCCAACTGGCGATCCGCCGTGCTCTGCAACAGGAAGCCGGCCAGCCAGACGACGACGCCCAAGGCCAGCAGCGCGGTCGGGCGCGGCGTCGGCGCCGTCAGGATGAAGGCGAAGGGCGCGCACCACAGCCAGACGGTGACCCCTTGCAGCAGGTGGACCTGGAAGCCGCTCCACCACAGCCAGTTGGGGCCGAAGCTCTTGCGCCAATGGGCGTAGGGCTGGCGCTCGGCGTGGATGTTGTGGCCCCAGGTCTGGACCGCCAGCCGGATCGACCAGACGCCGAGGCTGAACAGGAACAGGCCGCTGAACAGGTCCAGCGGCAGGCCGGACAGGGCGAAACCCGTCCCCGCCGCCGCCGCCGGGGCCAGCGGATAGGCCACGTCCATCAGTCCATGGTTGCGCTTCATCGTCCCCGCCAGCCAGCCCAGGGCGACCACGGCCAGCACGCCGCCGCCGCTGGCGAGCCAGATGAACAATGTTTCACGCAACAGGGAGGGCGGCGCGGCGAAGGCGGCGGCGAAGGCCGCCAGAGGCGCGGCCATCATGACGTAATGCCATGCTTTTCCGCGTGTTTTCGCGGGCATGACGAAGAGCCAGACCGCCACGAGAGCGACCCAGGCCAAGGCGGCCAGCATCCATCCATCCAGTCTCACGCGGCGGCTCCATTTATGACTTGCGTAAAAAGACTTGCAAACAAGGTTCGTTAGCGCAAGCTTCTGTTGGACCGCTGGAGCATCCGATCAACGGAGCCGGGGCGCGGTCGAGGGAGCGAAACATGAGGAAGACCGCATTCAGCGCGTCGGTCGCGACGCTGCTGCTGGCCACGGGGATGGCCGCACCCGCCATGGCCCAGACCACGCCGACCGAGGGCGCCGTCACGCTCGGCGACGTCGTCGTCACGGCCCAGCGTCGCGAACAGAGCCTTCAGGACGTGCCGATCGCCGTCACCGCCTTCAACGCCGAGACGCTGGAGCGCACGGCGGCGACGGGCATTCAGGACGTGGCGGGCAAGGCGCCGGGCGTGACCCTGACCCAGTTCAACATCGGCGAGCCGCAGATCTTCATCCGCGGCGTCGGCACCACCAGCGATTCCGCCGCCAGCGACCCCTCCATCGGCGTGTCGATCGACGAGGTCTCCATCGGCCGCGCGGGCGCCAGCTCCATGGCCTTCCTCGATGTCGAGCGGGTCGAGATCCTGCGCGGGCCGCAGGGCACCCTCTATGGCCGCAACGCCTCGGGCGGGGCGCTGAACGTCTATACCAAGAAGCCGCGTTTCGAGAACTCGGCCCAGCTTGCCGGCCGCCTCGGCAGCTTTGACGAGCGCGGCGTCGAGGCCGTGCTGAACCGCCAGCTGGGCGAGGACACCGCCGGTCGTCTGGCCCTGCGCTGGAACCAGAACGACGGCTACGCCGAGAACGTGCCGACCGGCCGGGGCCTGGAGGGCGGCGAACAGTTCGGCCTGCGCGCCCAGGTGCTGCACAACGCCGGCGACTGGAGCTTCCTGGGCGGCGTCGACTACTCCAAGGACGACATGCAGGGCCACGCCCGCGTTCCGGTCCTGGCCTCCTCAACGCCGCCGGCGTTTGCGACGCTGGTGAACAACTTACGCGCCGGTCTGAACGTGCGGCAGAGCTTCTCTTCGGCGGACAATTATCAGAAGCGGGAAAACTGGGGCCTGACCGGGCGCGCCCAGTGGTCAGGCGCCGAGCACTTCGACGTCATCTCCCTGACCTCCTACCGCGACAACGACTACAGCTGGCGCGACAACCTGGGCGGACTGCCGTTCCCGGGCTTCCCCCTGTCGGTCGACGACCGCGCCAGCGAGGCGGCCAAGCAGTTCAGCCAGGAATTCCGCCTGACCTCCAAGTCCGGTTCTTCGATCGACTGGGTCGCCGGCGTCTATATGTTCCGCGAAGAGGTGGAGCGGTCGGAGCGGTTCGTGGTGCAGACGGCGCTGCCGATCGCACCGCCTTCGTTTGGCGGCGACACGACCTTCAATCAGGACGCCACCAACTCCAGCTACGCCTTGTTCGGCCAGGCCACGATCCCCTTCGCCAATATCTGGGAGCTGACCGCCGGCGCGCGCTGGACGCATGACGAACGCGAAGTGCATCAGGTCGCCCTGGACAACGAAAACGGCGCCAACGCCCCTCCCGGCATTCCGCTGGGGCCGACGGGCTCGCCCTATAACGTCAAGGCCGACGCCACCTTCGAGGAACCGACCTGGAAGCTGGCCCTGGCGGTCGAGCCGATCGACAATATGCGGTTCTACGTCAGCTATGATCGCGGCTATAAGGCCGGCGCCTTCCCCAGCGCCGCTCAGACCGGCGCACAGGCGACCAAGCCGCTGCGCTCCGAACTGCTCGACAACTACGAGATCGGCGCCAAGACGACGTTGGCGGGCGGGCGGCTGCGCCTCAACGCAGCGGCCTTCATGCTCGATTATACCGACCTGCAGGTCTATGAGCTGCTGGGCCTGACCCTGGTCACGTCCAACGCCGAGGCCGAGGTGCGCGGCTTCGAGGTCGAGACGGCGCTGGCGGTGAACCACAACATCACCATCGGCGGCTCCTACACCCAGCTGGACGCCGAATATACGTCCAACGCCGTGTCGGGCTCCCTGGCCCTGCCGTACAAGGGCAACACGCTGCCGCGCTCGCCGGAAAGCCAGTTCACCCTCTACGCCGACGGGCAATGGGACGCATTCGGCGGCACGCTGTCGGCGCGGGCGGACTATCAGTGGACGAATGACTTCTACTTCGACCCGTCAAACGCGCCCGAGGTTTTGGTGCCGTCCTATGGTCTGATCAGCGCCTTCGCCTCATGGGAAGCGCCGAGCGGGCTGAAGGTCTCGGTCTACGGCAAGAACCTCGGCGACGAGGAATATCAGCAGCATATCATCAAGAACGCCAGCATCGGCTTCAGCGTCTTCGGCGCCCCGCGTTCCTTCGGCGTGGCGGTCAGCAAGACCTTCTGACGGTTCGTCTCTGTCCTGAACTTACCGCCCGTCCGGCCCTGCGCCGGCGGGCGGTCCTTCTTGTAGGGCGGCCTCGACCTCCCATCGGATATGGCGGGGGTCCAGCGGCTCGCCGCTGCCCAGATCGCAGACTACGGGGGTGATGGCGTCACCGCTGGTGCGGTCGATCAAGGTCAGGGGCGCCTGGTCTGGTTCCACCAGCCACCGCTGGCTCCAGCCATGCATGGCCAGGACGATGGGGTAAAGCGCCCGTCCGGCCTCGGTCAGCCGATATTCAAAGCGCACAGGTGCAGTCTGATAGGGGCGTTTCTCCAGCACCCCTTGAAGCACCAGTCGATTCAGCCGGTCGGCCAGAATATTGGTCGCAACGCCTAGCGCCGCATGGATTTCGTCGAAGCGACGCAGCCGAAAATAGGCCGCTGACAGCAACGCCCAGCTCCAGTAGTCGCCCATGATGTCGGTCGAACGGTCAATGATCGGCCGGTCAGTTTCGATGGGCGTCGAACGGCGACGGCGCGACGTCGGGGCAGGAATGACCGTCAAACCCGGACCGGGCTTCCAATCGACCTGGTTCACTTTTATCTCGACGCCGTGGGGACGTGTGAGCACAGCCGGCGTCAGTCGTCGTCCGGTTTCGCGGTCGAAGAAAGCGATGGCGTATCGCTCCTGAAGCGGCGACCGCGCCCAGGCCTTTTCCCACTGACCCTGCATGATGGCGACGCCGAACATGTCGAGGCCCATTTCCGTCAGCCGATACTCCGTGCGCGTCCCCGTATCGACCTGGACCTGTTTCAGCAGTCCGGCCGCCACCAGCCTTTGCAGTCGATCCGTCAGAACGCTGCGCGGCGTGCCCAGCCGTTCGCGCCATACGCCGAAGCGCCGCACACCATAAAAAGCTTCGCGCAGGATCAACTGCGTCCAGGCGTCACCCGTGATCGCAAAGGCGCGTGCGACCGGATTGCCCATGATGAGGGAGCGAATGTCGGGTTCGGTCAATACAGCTACTCGTCCGCCGCGCCTTCTCATGCGCGGGCATATCCTGCCTGTTTGCCCCTCTTGTCCGCCTGGCGCAATTCAATCGCGGGCGATAGCGGAGAAGGCGCCTGTTGTAAGGCGTGGCCGTCGCCAGGGGAGGCTGGACTTTCTCACCGACGCCCTTGGCCGAAAGCGCCGGGCTAGCCTGGTCATGCGTGCTGGAAGTCGCCCCGACCCGCCAAAGAGGCAGGTCAGATCAAAGCCGCACGAACGGCTGCATCAGTCGACCCAACCAGCCGTCGAATTGGATTTCACCATCCAGGGCGACGACACAAAGGCATGGCTCGTCGGACACGACCCGGGGTTGGTGCAGAGTGTCGCCGTCGGCTTCTTCCAGATCGCCGACGTCGTATCGCTGGTCGCTGACGGCGTATGCGCCGGATAGGACACAGGTCAGCTCTACGCCGCAGTGAGTGTGACGAGGGGTTTCGCGGCCGGAATCGATTTTCAGCAGGATGACGCGGCAGTCGCCATCGCGCGGGGCATGCACGTCGCGCGCCCTTATGCCTGGTCCGATCCAGCGCCACGGACCCAGAGCGTATCGCCGCAAGGGTTCCGGCAGTTCGGGCATATCGTTCAGCGGGGCCGGGGCTCTCGATTCTCCTGCGTCAGTCTCGATCCGCGCCATGGCCTGCGCCAGGGCGTCGTTCGACAGGCTGGCCGGCGCCGCGTCATTCAGAAACTCGCCGCCGACGGCCTGGAGCTGACGCACCCATGCGTCGTTGGCTGGACGCAAGGCCAGGTGGGCGGCGACCACGACGGCCTCGGGGGGGCTGAGCGTCCCGGCGGCGTAGGCGAGCAGGCGTTCCTCGGAAGGATTGCGATGAGCATTCATCGTGAAGCCTCCTCGGAGGGTTCAAGAAGCAGGCGGAGTTTGATCATGGCGTTACGGATTCGAGATTTTACGGTGCCCAGTGGCAGATCGAGTTGTCGGGCGATTTCGGAATGGGGGCTGTCCATGAAGAAGGCGAGACGCAGAACCTCGACCTGATCGGGCTTGAGGCGCGATAAGGCGTCACGAACCCTTTCAGCGTCTTCGGACATGGAAAGCAGGTCGTCCGGGCGACGAACCTCCTCGCCAACCAGTTCGATCTCGGGTGTCGGCAGAGGACGGGCGTCGCGGCGCAACATGTCGAGGCGTCGATTGCGCGCAATGGTGAATATCCATGTGGCCGCGCGAGCCTTGTGGCTGTCGAAGAGATCAGCCTTTCGCCACACCGTCAGCATGGCGTCCTGTGCGAAATCCTCGGCCGCCGCCGGGGTCGCCCCGGACTTGATCAGCCAGGCCTTCAATCGCGGGGCGAAATAGTTGAATAATTCCGCAAAAGCGTCACGGTCGCGGCGTAGCGCCACCGCCTCAATGAGCCGGTCGTGCGCAAAGGCGTCATGCGAGGAACCGTCCACGCTCATGCGGCCCGCGACGTTTGCAGAAGATGTGAAAGATGAAGCCTCAGCATACATGAAGTCTAATACGCTTCGCGGAAATGTCTGGATCATTCGCGATCCGATCACCGTGACAGTGCGTAATCGGATCAAGCCCGCCACTCTTTCGGCGGGCGCGTGTTGGAGTCCTCATGTCCCATTCCTCTGCCCCCCATTCCGATCGGGCCTTGAAGATCGCCGTGGTGGGCTCAGGCGTAGCCGCTCTGTCATCGGCCTGGCTGTTGTCACAGCGCCATCAGGTCACGCTGTATGAGCAGGCGGAGCGTTTGGGCGGTCATTCCAACACCGTTACAGCGGGTGCGGCGACGGGGGATGTTGCGGTCGATACCGGCTTCATATGCTTTAACGACGCCACCTATCCCAACCTCATCGCCTTGTTCGCGCACCTGGGCGTTCAGACTCGCGCGACCGATATGTCCTTTGCCGTGTCTCTGGATGACGGCCGATTTGAATACGCCGCACCGGGCCTGTTCGCCCAGAGACGTAACATGCTGCGTCCCCGCTTCTGGTCGATGCTGAGCGAAATCATGCGCTTCTATCGTGAGGCGCCGATTGATCTAGGCGGGCTTACCGATCCTCATCTCACGCTCGGCGAGTATCTGAAGCGCGAGGGCTTTAGCGATGCCTTTCGAGATGATCACCTGCTGCCGATGGCGGCGGCGATCTGGTCCTCTCCAGCGCATACGCTCATGGACTATCCGGCCGAAGCCTTCATTAGGTTCTGCGGCAACCATGGCTTGTTGAAGCTGGTCGGCCGCCCGCTGTGGCGCACCGTCGAGGGCGGCAGCCGCGTCTATGTCGAGCGTCTGGCGAAAGAGATCGGCGATGTCCGTCTGAACCACGGGGTGACGGCGGTGCGCCGCACGGATCAGGGCGTCATGGTTCACGACAGCCAGGGCGGCGTCGAGCGCTTCGACCATGTCGTCATCGGCGCCCATGCCGATCAGGCTCTAGCGATGCTGGCCGAACCGACCGCGCGAGAGAAGGAGGTGCTGGGCGCCTTCCATTACAGCCGCAACCTGACGGTCCTGCACACCGACGCCGGCCTGATGCCGCAACGCCGTCGCGCCTGGGCCAGCTGGAACTACATCGGCGCCGATGACGGCCTGTGCGTCACCTACTGGATGAACAAGCTTCAGGGCCTGCCGGGTCAGGACCTGTTCGTCACCCTGAATCCGCCGCGTCCGCCAAAGCCCGACACCATCCTGCGCAGCGAGCTCTACGAACACCCCATTTTCAACCCCGCCGCCCTTCATGCGCAGAAGCAGTTGTGGAGCCTGCAAGGTCAGGGCGGGGTCTGGTTCTGCGGCGCCCATTTCGGCGCAGGCTTCCACGAGGACGGCCTGCAGTCCGGCCTCGCCGTGGCCGAGCAACTGGGCGGCGTGCGCCGTCCCTGGTCGGTGGAGAACGAGAGCGGCCGCATCCATCTGTCCGCCCCGACCGCCGACGCCATGGAGAAGGCTGCGTGACCCAGGCCTCGGCCCTCTATCGCGGCCAGGTCATGCACCGACGGCTGCGGCCCAAGGCGCACCGCTTGAACTATCGGGTCTTCTGGCTGCTGCTGGATCTGGACGAGATCGACGGGCTGGATCGTCGGCTGCGCCTGTTCTCGCGCAATCGTTTCAACCTTCTGTCCTTTCACGACCGGGACCATGGCGACGGCTCGTGTCTGGCTTTGCGTTCGCAGATAGAGGCCCTGCTGGCGCGCGCCGACATCGACCTCGGCGTCGGGCCGATCCGTCTGCTGACCATGCCGAGGGTCCTGGGCTACGTCTTCAATCCGATCAGCCTCTATTATTGCCATCACGCCGACGGGCGGTTGGCGGCCATGATCTATGAAGTGACCAGCACCTTCGGCGTGCGCCACGCCTACGTCATCCCCGTGCCGGCCGAGGATCAGGCGGCGGGTCTGATCCGCCAGGGCGCGGCCAAGGCACTCTATGTTTCGCCCTTCATGGGCATGGAGATGGACTATGCGTTCCGCGGCCATGCGCCGGGTCAGCGTCTGGATCTGACCATCGACGGCATCGACGCCGAGGGCATGCTGATCACGGCGGCCCTATCCGCCAAGCGTCGCCCGCTGGAGGATGGCGACCTTCTGGCCGCCGCCGTCGCCTTGCCCCTCATGACCTTGAAGGTGGTGGCCGCAATCCACTGGGAGGCGCTGAAGCTGTGGGTCAAGGGTGTGCGTCTGACGCGCCAGCCGCTTCCGTCGTCGGAGCCCTTCACGATCCAGCATCGCGCGCGGGAGAGCCGCCTTGGTCGATGACAGCGCGCGTCCGGTCATCCTGTGGTTCCGCCGCGACCTGAGACTGGAAGACAACCCCGCCCTGAACGCCGCCGCAGCGACGGGGCGGCCCATTTTGCCGCTTTTCATCCTGGACGAGATGGGGGAGGGGCGTGCGCTCGGCGCCGCGTCCGCGTGGTGGCTGGACAAGTCGCTGCGGGCGTTGGACGCCGCGCTGCGCACACGCGGCGGGCGGCTCGTTCTGCGCCGGGGCGACTCAGAGGCCGAACTGCGCCGTCTGATTGATCAGACCGGCGCCGATCAGGTCTTCATGAACCGTCGGTTCGAGCCTGAGGCCTTTACGCGCGACGTCGATATCGCCCATGCCCTGCGCCACGACGGGGTCGAGTGTCATGGCTTCAACGCCGCCCTGCTGACGCGTCCGGGCTCGGTCGTGACCGGCGCGGAAAAGCCGTACAAGGTGTTCACGCCCTTCATGAAGGCGCTGTTGCAGGTGATGCCGGACCGGGCCCCCGCACCCGCGCCCCAAGCCGTGTTCACGCCTTCAGACACGGCCAGCGACGACATCGACGATTGGGGTCTGCATCCGACCGCCCCTGACTGGTCCGGGGGCTTCGACTGGTCGCCGGGAGAGGCCGGCGCGGCCTCCGCACTGGCCGCCTTTCTTGAAAACGGCCTGAAAGACTATGCCGCCGGTCGTGATGTTCCGGGGCGACAGGGCACGTCGCGTCTGTCGCCGCATCTGCACTGGGGCGAGATCAGCCCCCGGCGCGCGGTGCAGGCTGCGCGTCAGGCGGCGGCGCAGGGGCGCGTCGCCCCCGCTCAGGCGGACAAGTTCGTCGCCGAGATCGGCTGGCGCGAGTTCTCGGCTCATCTGCTGCACCAGTTCCCCTACATCACCGACCGAGCCTTCCGGCCCGAGTTCGACGCCATGCCCTGGCGCGCCGATGACGCCGCCTTGGCGGCCTGGAAGCAGGGGCGGACGGGCTATCCCCTGGTGGACGCCGGCATGCGCGAGTTGTGGGCGACCGGCTGGATGCACAACCGCGTGCGGATGGTGGTCGCCTCCTTCCTGGTAAAGCATCTCCTGATCGACTGGCGCGAGGGCGAGGCCTGGTTCTGGGACACGTTGGTGGACGCGGATCTGGCCAGCAATGTGCAGAATTGGCAGTGGGTTGCGGGTTGCGGGGCCGACGCCGCGCCCTATTTCCGCATCTTCAATCCCGTCATCCAGGGGCAGAAGTTCGACGCCGACGGCCGCTATGTGCGGCGCTGGGTTCCCGAGCTTCGGGCGCTCTCGGACCGTTGGATTCACGCCCCCTGGACCGCGCCGGCCGCCGTCCTGGCCGAGGCCGGCGTTCGATTGGGCAAGACCTACCCCCGACCCATTGTCGATCACGCCGAGGCGCGCCAGCGGGCTCTGGACGCCTTGAAAACCCTGGCCGGCCGCTCGCAGGATGAAGACCCGCAATGAACCTTTTCCCGAACAGAGACCTCTGCAAGCCATGACCACGACCTTCTACGGAGCCCGAGAAGCAGGACCGTCGTCGGCCGTATTCGGGCTGTTGCTGCGCCTGCTGTCCTCCAACTGGACCTGGGGGCGGCTGACGCTGGTGCTGCCCGACGGCTCCAGCCGCCAACTGAGCGGCAAGGAGCCCGGCCACGCGGCGGTGATGAACATCCGCAGCTACAACTTCGCCGCGCGCGTGCTGAAGGGCGGCGATATCGGCTTCGCCGAGGCCTATATGGCGGGCGAGTGGGACTCGCCCGAACTGCCGGTCCTGCTAGAGACCCTGGTCAACAACTACGATCACATCCGACGCCTGTTCGACGGCAATCCCCTGGTGAACGCGATCAATTGGCTGGGGCACCGGCTCAATCGTAACAGCCGTCGTGGATCGCGCCGCAACATCCACGCCCACTACGATCTGGGCAACACCTTCTATGCGGCGTGGCTGGATCCTTCGATGACCTATTCCGCCGCGCGTTTCGAGCGGCCGGATCAGCCGCTGGAGGCGGCCCAGCGCGCCAAGTACGCGTCTCTGGCCCGTATGATGGACCTGCAGCCGGGCCACAGCGTGCTGGAGATCGGATGTGGCTGGGGTGGTTTCGCCGAGTTCGCCGCCCGCGAGATCGGGGCGACCGTCACCGGCGTGACCATCTCGCGAGAGCAGCATGACTTCGCCCGTCGCCGCCTGTTCGAGGCCGGACTGGCGGACAAGGCGGACATTCAACTGATCGATTATCGCGATGTCGCGGGGCAGTTTGATCGGGTGGCGTCGATCGAGATGTTCGAGGCGGTGGGGCGGGAATACTGGCCGACCTATTTCGCCAAGGTCCGCAGCGCCCTGAAGCCCGGCGGACGCGCCGGGTTGCAGATCATCACCATCCAGGACGCTCTGTTTGAAGAATACGACGCCCGAACCGACTTCATTCAGAAGTACGTCTTCCCTGGCGGTTCGTTGCCTTCGGAGGCCAAGCTGGCGCCTGTGGTGGCCGGCGCCGGTCTGACCTGGGGCCAGACGGAGCGCTTTGGGCGAGACTATGCCGACACCCTGGCCGAATGGGCGCGCCGTTTTGAGGCGGCCTGGGGAGACATCGGCCGCGCTGGCGCCGGCTTCGACGAACGTTTCCACCGTCTGTGGCGCTTCTATCTCGCCTACTGCGAGGCGGGATTCAGGTCCCGACGCACCGATGTGATCCAGTTGACCCTAGATCGGGCGGCGTGACGCCGACCTAGTCGCGGATGAAGTGGGGCACGAAGCGCGAGGTGTTGCGGGTGATCAGGCTGGTGTCCTCGCGCAGACTCATGCCCGCCGCCTCGACGCCGACGACCCAGGAACCGACGATGACGTGGTTTCCGTCAAAGCTCGGCGGATTGCAAAGCGCCTGACGGATCCAGCGTCCGCCGCCGTAGCCGCCATCCACGACCTCAGCGACGCTGCGGCCCTGATCAATCAGTTCGACATTGGCGCCTTCGCGTGAAAACAAGGGCTTGCGGACGTAGGATGACCCAAGGGCTGAATGCGCCGGGTCATCCTCGAAATAGGCTTCCAGCAGGTTGGGGTGGCCCGCGTGACGCTCCCACAGCAGGGGCAGGATCGCCTTGTTGGACAGGATGCTCTTCCACGCCGGTTCCAGCACGGTCACCCCCGCCGTCGGCAGGGGCGCGGCGTAGTCGTCGCGCAGCATCTGCTCCCACGGATAGAGCTTGAACATGGCCTGGATGATCCAGTTATCGTGGTCCACGAACTGGCCGTCCGCGTTCAGGCCGATCTGGTCGATGGCCACGAACTGCGGGTCCAGTCCCGCCTGACGCGCTAGGTCCTCGAGGAAGCGCACGGTCTGGCGATCCTCGACGAAGTCGGCGTCGGAACTGAAATGCACGAAGCCACCGCTGGGGAAGATGGCCCGGAACCGGTCAACCAGCTTCTCGTGCAGGCTGTTGAACTGGTCGGCGTCGGCGGGCAGGACGCCGGCCTTGATCTGATCCTCCAGCCACAGCCACTGGAACACCGCCGTCTCATAGATGCTGGTCGGGGTGTCGGCGTTATACTCGTACAGCTTGGCCGGGCCCGTGCCGTCATAGGCGAAGTCGAAGCGGCCATAGAGCGACGGATCGCCCCGCTTCCAGCTGTCGGCCACGTAGTCCCGCATGGTCTCGGGGATGTCGAGCTGCTCCATCAGCCGTTCGGACTGGACCGCCTCGGCGACCAGATCCAGGCACATGGCGTGCAGTTCCTCGGTCGGCGCCTCGATCCCGTCCTCGACCTCGGCCATGGTGAAGGCGTAGGCGGCGGTCTCGTCCCAGTACAACTCGCCGCCGGTGTGACGCCAGGTGAAGCCGAGGCCTTCGGCCTGGGCGTCCCAGTCGGGGCGGGGATCAAGGCGCAGACGTTGCATGGATCAGGCCGGGTCCTTGTCCGCGATGGGCGCAGATTGGCCGATGCGCGGGGTGACGATGGTCACATCCTTCTGGGTCAGGCGAGCCAGGACGTCGTCGGCCGAGGAATGGCCGGGCAGGATGCCGGCGTCGCGCAGCTTGGCGTCCAGATCGG
>CAYWDO010000001.1:0-20986 GCA_964456995.1 uncultured Brevundimonas sp. | reverse complement strand
GCCGAGGAATGGCCGGGCAGGATGCCGGCGTCGCGCAGCTTGGCGTCCAGATCGGCGCCGGTGCGACGGTCTTCCAGGGCCTGGTTCTCGCGCAGTTTTTCTTCCTGCACGGCCTGGCGCTGCTTGATGCGTTGCAGGCTGTCGGCGGCCGAGCCGATGCGCGACTGGGCCCCGGCCGAGTTCAGCGCTACCGAGGTCTGGGCGCGCTGGACGGACTCGTTGACCTTGACGATGTCGATCTCGCGACGAAGCGTCTCGATCTTCTGGTCGGTTGAGGCGATGGCGGTGCGCAGCCGCGCCTCGGCCGTCTTCATGTCCTCGATCAGCGGGCCGCGGCTGTTGATCTCGACTTCCAGTTCGGCGATGCGGCCGGCGACTTCGCGCGCCAGATCGGTCTTGCCCTGACCCAGGGCCGAGCGCGCCGAGCTTTCATACTTGGCGATCTGGTCGTGGAAGCTGGCCATTTCGTTCTCTGCCATGCGACGGCGCGCCACCAGGCCGGCCAGGTCGTCGCGCGCCTTGCCCTGGGCGTTGTCGGCGTCGCGAATTTCCTGATCCAGGATCTTCAGCGCATTGGCGTCGACGACGCCCTGGGCCGCGTCATGAGCGGTGCCGCGGAACAGGGCGGAGAGTTTTCTGAGCATGGACATGATGGGGTCTCCGGGATCAGGCGGCGTCGGCGCCGAAAGTTTCACGCAGTTCGGTGGCGTCGATGGCGTTTTCCGCCAGGGTGCGCAACTCGATCAGGATGGTCTGCAGCGTCGTCTTGCACGACAGCTCGCCCATCAGCTCATAGACGTCCTCGCCGCCCACATTGGTGATGGCGAAGTTTGACAGCGGCACCACGCGCTGGGCCTTCAGCAGGAACTCGTTGAAGGCGTGGCGATCGGCCTGTTCGGCCACCGGCCACAGCAGCACCGAACAGACGATCTGGGCGCCGCCGACGCTGAGATAGACCGGCAAGTCGCCGTATTCATGCATGGTGGCCAGCAGCACGGCGTCCGCGCCTTCCAGCACGCGCAGGGTCATCTCGCCCTCGCGGATCAGTGGCGAGGCGTCCATCGCCTCCTTGATGGCCGGCACGGTCCAGGGGGTTTCGATCACGGCGTCCATGTGGTGGTCGTCTCCAGAAGTGATGGAATCAGAAGTGGGGCGGCGCGCCCGGCCGGCAAGATGGGGGCCGCGGGTCGAATCGGTGACGATGGCGCGGACGGCGGCTCTCACGTCGTCGCGCGCAGCCTCGGGCACCCAAAGCTCCAGCTTGACCAGCCCGGCCTCGCGGCGTGCCTGACGCCACGCACGAATGCGGTCGGTCGCAGCGGAGGAGGGGGCGGGGGGCTTGGTCATGTTTCATGTAACGCGTAACATGAACGCTTGACATTGAGCAATGCAGGACGGAATTTCAGACCATGATCCGCATCATTCGGTCGCATCGTCTCTGTTCGCTCGCAGTTCCTCCGCAGCAGGCCTAGATAGTCGCCCATGTTCAAGAAGCTTTTCGGAAAATCGGACAAGGTCGAGCCCGCGTCGCGGCTGGCCACGGTGCGCAACATCACCGTGGGCCGCACCGTGGCGCTGGACCCGCTGGCCTGGCGCCGGCTGGGCGACGAGACGCATTTTACGCTGGATCGCGACGTGCTGAATATCACGGCGCAAGGGCTGGTCAGTCTGGACGGCGGGCAGTTCGTGCACCGCTTCTATACTGACGACCACGTCATGCTTCAGGCCATGAGCGACGACGAGGCGGGGGCCGAAAGCTACGACTTCAGCCTGTTCATTCCCTGGACCTCGGCCTATCCGCCGGGCGAGCGCGAGCGCCGCATCTGGCGCGACCGGCTGTCGGCGCCGGTGTTTCATGGCGCGGCCGAGGAACTGCCCGACTATCCGCGCTTCTGGTTCGCCGAGAGCGATGCAAACCAGCCGCCGGTGACCCTTTGGGAGACGATCTGGGACGACCGTGCGGCGACGACGCCCTACGCAAAAATCTTTCAGACCTGTATGCTGTACGGGCGTGATCTGGCGGGCGGCCGCGAACTGATGATCGCCCTGGAGCAGCAGCCCGAGGGCGGCGAGACGACGCACGAAATCATGATCGGCATTCCGCTGGAAATGGCCGAGTTCCGCGCCTGACGGCGCTTGGGGAGACGCAATGATGTTTGACTGGTTCGGATTTCAGCAGGGGGCCATCGCCTTCCTGATCGCCTTCGCCATGGCCGGCGCCTTCACCGTGGCGTTCAAGCTGATCTATCAGTGGGTCACGCCCTATCACGAGCATACGCTGATCCGGGAGGGCAACACCGCGGCCGCCATTGCTCTCGGGGGCGCCCTGATCGGCTATGTCCTGCCCCTGGCCTCTGCCCTGTCGCACACCGTCAGCTTGATGGAGTTCGCCGCCTGGGCCTTGCTGGCCGGCGTGATCCAGATCCTGGTCTTCGTCACCATTAGCCGCATGGCTTTCCGCAACCTGGTCGTCCGCATCGAGGCGGGCGAGATCGCCGCCGCCGTCTATCTGGCCGCCATCTCCATCTGCGTGGGCTTGCTCAACGCCGCCTGCATGACGGCGTGACCGCGATGACCGATCCCAAGGACCTGCCGAAAACCGCCACGATGCGCCGGATGAAGCGCTCGCGCGTCCTGCACGTCAGCAGCCTGATGGCGACCGCCAGCTTCTCGCTGGCCGCCTGCGGGTCGCCCCAACGCGTGGCTGCGCCGGAGCCGGAGCCCACCCCGGTCTATACCTCGCTGGACGAGTGCCGCGCCGCCAACGACATCTCGGACGCCGAGTGCGACGCCGCACAGGCCGCAGCCCAGAAGGCCGCCGCCGAGACCGCGCCACGCTACGCCACCCAGTCCGAATGCGAAGGCCAGTGGGGTCCATCCCAGTGCCAGCCGAACAATAGCGGCGGCGGCTCCTTCTTCACGCCGCTGCTGGCCGGTTTCGTCGTTGGCCAGATGCTGAACGGCGGCGGCTATCGCGGGGGCGGTCCGATGTACCGGGACCGCAACAACCAGTATTCGAACGGTTACGGCGGCGGTTACGCCTATCGCGACTATCGCACAGGCAAGACCCTGACCAACGGCCGGGAATATGGCGACGTGGCCCGTCAGGCTCCCAGCCGGGTGCAGAGCCGCACCACGGTCGTCTCGCGCGGCGGCTTCGGCGGCGGCGGACGAGGCTACGGCGGCTAGACCGACTGGAGGCGTTATGCTTGGCGCCGGCTCGCTCATTGAGGCTTGGGCCTGGAGAAAGCGCGAAGTCTGACCGCCACGCTGTACAAAAGGCGCGCCGGAACGTAACGTGAACAAATGGCGCGTATTGAACTTCGACGAAAGCTCTCCGTCCTCTCTGACGCGGCCAAGTATGACGCCTCGTGCGCCTCCTCCGGTGCACCCAAACGCAACTCCCTGGGGGGAAAGGGGGTGGGGTCGACCGAGGGGATGGGCATTTGCCACGCCTACACCCCGGACGGGCGCTGCGTCAGCCTGCTCAAGATCCTGCTGACCAATTTCTGCATCTACGACTGTGTCTATTGCATCAACCGGTCCTCCTCGAATGTGGAGCGGGCGCGGTTCACGATTGAGGAGGTCGTCGACCTGACGCTGGCCTTCTACAAGCGCAACTATATCGAGGGCCTGTTCCTGTCCTCGGGCGTCATCCGGTCCGGCGACTATACGATGGAGCAACTGGTCGAGGTCGCGCGCCGTCTGCGTGAGGATCATGACTTTCGCGGCTATATCCACCTGAAGCTGATCCCTGAGGCGGACGAGCGGCTGGTGGGGCTGGCCGGGCGGTATGCGGATCGGCTGTCGGCCAATATCGAGCTTCCGCGCGACGAGGCCCTGGGGCGGCTGGCGCCGGAGAAGGACGCGCGGCTGATCCGCAAGACCATGGGCCAGGTGCGCCTGCGGATGGAGGCGGCCAGGCCGGAAAAGCGCGACCGCCTGCGGCCGCCCTCATTCGCGCCTGCCGGTCAATCGACCCAACTGATCGTCGGCGCCGATGGCGCGCCGGATACGGAAATCTTGGACCGCAGCGCCTCGCTCTATGGCGGATACGGCCTGCGCCGCGTCTATTACTCAGCCTTCAGTCCCATCCCCGACAGTTCCAGCGTGTTGCCGCTGTCGAAGCCGCCGCTGATGCGGGAGCATCGGCTGTATCAGGCCGACTGGCTGATGCGGTTCTATGGCTTCAGCGCGCCCGAGATCGGAGAGGGGGCTTCGGACGGGATGCTGGATCTGGCGGTCGATCCCAAGCTGGCTTGGGCGCTGAAGCGACGCGAGGTCTTTCCCACCGACGTCAATACGGCTGCGCGAGAGGATCTGCTGCGCGTGCCGGGCTTGGGGGTAAAGGCGGTGGATCGGATCCTGTCGGTTCGACGCTATCGCACCCTGCGGCTTCAGGATGTGGCGCGGCTGACGCGTTCGATCGACAAGGTGCGACCATGGATCGTGGCCCTGGACTGGACGCCCGGCGGGTTGACGGACGCAGCCGACCTGCGCGCGCGGCTGGCCCCGGCGCGACCGCCGGAACAGTTGAGCCTGTTCTGATGCGCACCGTCGTCCTGGCGAGCGAGACCGATTTCGAGGGATGGAAGACGGCGGCGCGGGGGCTGCGGCTGGAGGGTGTAGAGCCTGCCCGCGCCCGCTTCGTCACGGGGGAAGCGGGTCAGGCTGCGCTTTTCGGTGGAGAGGAAGCCGGAGGCCCGCAGCAGGAAGCCGGCGCATTTGCGGTCCCGCGCGCCTTTGTCGAGACGGCGGGCAATCTGATCCTGCACCGTGCGGCGGATCGCTTTGACCTGATGTATCGTCTGCTGTGGCGGCTTCGCGACGAGCCCGATCTGATGCGCGTCGTCTCTGACCCGGATGTCGCGGCGGCGGCTGAGCGGGTGAAGAACGTCAGTCGCGCCAGCCACAAGATGAAGGCCTTCGTCCGTTTTCGCGAAACGACCGACGCCGACGGCGAGCGCTGGGTCGCCTGGTTCGAGCCGGCTCACCGTGTGCTGGAAAAGACCGCGCCCTTCTTCGCCCGGCGGTTCAGCACCATGCGCTGGTCCATCCTGACGCCCGATGGGACGGCCCAATGGGACGGTCAGTTCCTGACCTTCGGCCCCCCGGGGCGTCAGGACGAAGCCCCCCAGGAAGACGAGGTCGAGGATTTCTGGCGCACCTACTACGCCTCGACCTTCAACCCGGCGCGGCTGCGCACGAAGATGATGCAGTCGGAAATGCCCAAGCGGTACTGGAAGAACCTGCCAGAGGCCGCGCTGATTCAGGAACTGGTGGCCTCGGCGGTGGTCCGCACCGACGTCATGGTGTCGGAACCGGCGACCCTGCCCAATGAGAGGTTTCAGCGACTGCGCGCGCCCGTCATTGATCGGGCGGCGACGGATGAGATGGTCCCGTCTGATCTGGCTGAGCTGGGGCGCGGCGTGCAGGGGTGTCGCCGCTGCCCCCTGTGGCGCGATGCGACCCAGGGCGTCTGCGGGCAGGGTCCGGCCCAGGCGCGCCTGATGATCGTCGGCGAGCAGCCGGGCGATCAGGAAGATCTGGCCGGCGCCCCCTTTGTCGGCCCGGCGGGGCGGCTGCTGGACGCGGCGCTGGTCGAGGCCGGGATTGATCGCGCCGAGACCTATCTCACCAACGCCGTCAAACACTTCAAGCATGAGCCGCGCGGCAAGCAGCGCCTGCACAAGACCCCCAACGCCGGTGAGGTTCAGGCCTGTCGCTGGTGGCTGGATCACGAGCGAAAACTGGTCAGGCCGCGCCTGATCCTGGCGCTGGGCGCGACGGCGGGCATGGCCGTTCTGGGCCGAAAGCCGGCCGTTCAGGCGGAACGGGGCGTCGTCATCGACACCCCCGAAGGCGATCGTGTCCTGCTGACGGTTCACCCCGCCTATCTTCTGCGGTTGCCGGACCCCGAGGCGCGCCGTCGAGAGCGGGCGGCGTTTGTCGCAGATCTAAGGAAGGCGAAAGACGACACCATCCGCGCCTGACCTGCGGTCCTAGCTCAGATCCCTGGCCTTTGGCTGGGGCGAGAGTTCAAGCGCCGGCCCTTCTTCTGGATGATCTCCCAGACCCTCTCGTTCCAACTCGTCTACCTCGGCCGCTTCCACGAAAATTACGGTTTCGCCTTCCTGGAGGAAGGTTTCCGCCGCCTTTCGCGCGCTGGCTTCATCGGCAGCCTGCGTTCTTATGGTACGCGACGACCCGTCTTCCTTGCCGAGTTCCACGTCGTAAATGACTGCCGCCATGTTTCTTCTCCAGAAGGATAGTCGTATCGGCAACGCTTGCCTGGAAGTCCTGTTGCGGCCTGGGCGGTTCAGCCGCAGCCTCTATTCTGGCGGGGCGTCGTCCTGGCCTTCGACGCGATCGCGATAGACGGCCGCGCGGGCCAGCAGGATCAGGGTCACAGGCGTAGTGACGGTCAGGAATACGCCGATCAGCACGTCTTTGAGCGCCAAACGACCTTCGGATAACGACCAGAAGCTGACCGAGGCGAGGACGATGAGCGCCATGCCCAGCGTGGCCCCTAGCGTCGGTGCGTGGACACGCTCGTAGAAACGTTTGAGCACGACAAGACCGATGGAGCCTGTAAGCGCGAGCAGGCTGCCGCAGAGCGTAACGGCGACGATCGCCCAGGCGGCCCAGAGCGGCAGGTCCGATGGCGTGTTCATTCGATCACCTCGCCGCGCATGAGGAATTTGGCCAGGGCCACCGTCGCGGTGAAGCCCAGCATGCCGATGATCAGGGCCGCCTCGAAGTAGAGGCCCACGCCGCTGCGCATGCCCTGGACGAGGATCAGCAACATGGCGTTGAGGTAGAGGGTGTCGAGGCCCAGCACGCGGTCCTGAGCGCGGGGCCCGCGTATCATCCGCCAGGCCGCCAGCACCATGGCCAGCAGCAGAAGGGCCTGGGCCGCGCCCAAACCCCAGAAGAGGACGGCGGAGGCGGTCACGGGAATATCTCCAGCAGCAGACGTTCGTAGCGACCCTTGATCAGGTCGATCCATTCCTGCTCTTCGACCAGGTCAAGGACGTGCAGCAACAGCCGGCCGGTGTGGCGGTCGTACTGCACCCAGAGCGTGCCGGGGGTGCAGGTCAGGATGATGGCGAGGACCGCCAAGCCGTAGCGATTGCGAAGATCCAGAGGAATGTAGATGAAGCCGGAAACGCGTTCGCGGCGCCGGCGGCCCAGGATGATCGTGGCGACGGCGTAGTTGGACCGCAGCACATCGACGGCGACAGAGCGCGCCAGCCGCAGGATGGCGCCGGGCGACCGGACGCCTGAGCGGTCGGGCTCCAGCAGGCGCATGACGTGTGGGATGGTCAGGGCCGCCAGCAGGCCGACGACGATGTCCCCGGCTGAGATCGGTTCGCTCAGCAACAGCCATGAGGCGAAGAGCCCGACGGCCAGCAGAGGGTGGGGGAGAAGAGCGCGGATCATGACCGGCCTCCCAGAACGCCGCTGATATAGTCGCGTGGCGAGGTGAGCCATTCTCCGGTTCGCTCGGCGTAGGTCAGGCCCGCGGCGGCGCCGACGCTCAGCCACAGGCAGCACAGGACCAGTCCGCCGATCGCCAGGAATTCCGGGCTGCGGACCTTGTGCGGCGCCGCGTCCTCACGACGCCAGAAGCCAGCGACGCCAAAGCGGGTCAGGGCGACGAGCGCGGCGAAACTGGACAGGGTCAGGACGCCGATCAGGGTCCAACTGGCCGGAGAGACGGCGCCTTCGCCCGCGAGAAGCGACACAAAAACGCTGAGCTTGCCGGCGAAGCCCGCCAGCGGCGGCAGGCTGACCGTCACCAGTCCTGCGAGGACGAAGGCGACGCCCAGGAAGGCGGTGGAGGCCGGCAGGATGCGTCCCACCTCCTGCACGTCTTCAGCGGCGAAGGGGTCGTCATACTCGTCATCGAACACGGCGTCGTCCGGCGACACGGCCTGGTCCTCGCCGCGCGCCAGAATCTCGGCGATCAGAAACAGGGCGCCGGCCGCCAGGGTGGACGCCGCCATATAGAAGAGGGCGCCGCCGATCGCGTCCGGCTCGGCCGTTCCGACGACGGCGAGAACCGTGCCCGACGAGGTCATTACGGCGTAGCCGGCGGTCTGTTCCAGGCGGCGGGACGCGACCATGCCGGCGGCGCCGAACACCACCGTGGCTACGCCGGCCGACAGGAGCCACAGGTTTCCGAACCCTGCCGAGGCGCCGGCCTCGGCTCCAAAGAGCAGGGTCGCCAGCCGCAGGATCACATAGACCCCGACCTTGCTGAGGATGGCGAACACCGCCGCTACGGGTGCGCTGGCGGCGGCATAGGCGCCGGGCAGCCAGAAGCCGAGGGGCCAGGCCGCCGCCTTGACCAGGAAGGCCACGCCCAGGATGGCGCAACCGATATGGAAGAGAGCCCGGTCATGCTCGGGAATGCCTGCGACCCGGTTGGCGATGTCGGCCATGTTGAGGGCGCCGGTGACGCCATAGATCAGGCTGACCCCGATCAGGAAGAACAGCGACGCCGTCAGGTTGATGGCGACATAGCCCAGGCCGGCCCGCACGCGCTTCTCGCCCGACCCATGCAGGAGCAGTCCATAGGAGGCGGCCAGCATGACTTCGAAGAAAACGAAAAGGTTGAACAGGTCGCCGGTCAGGACCGCGCCGTTCACCCCCATGACCAGCAGAAGATAAAGGGCGTGGAAACGCGGCCCGGCGCGGTCCCACCGGGCGTATGAGAAGAGCAGGCCGCCCGCCGCCAGCGTCGCCGTCAGCGCCAGCATCAGAGCCGACAGCCTGTCCGCCACCAAGGTGATGCCAAACGGCGCCGACCAGGCGCCAAGGTTGTAGATGCGCGCCGTATCGTCACCCGCCGGGCCGCCGATCGCCGCTTCACGCAGCAAGACGTAGGCGACGCCGACCAGGATGATCAGGCAGCAGAGGCTGATCAGCGCCTTCAGGCTGTAGCGCTGCTCCTTGAGCAACAGCATGGCCGCCGCCGCGATGAGAGGCAGCACGACGGGGACGACGATCAGGTGGTCCAGCCAGCCGCTCATTCGCCTGGCTCCCGTCCGTCAATGTGGTCGCTGCCGGTAATGCCTCGGCTGGTCAGCAGTACGACGAGGAAGAGCGCGGTCAGGGCGAAGCTGATGACGATGGCGGTCAGCACCAGGGCCTGGGGCACGGGATCGGCGTAGGCTGAAGGATCGACCGGGCCGTCGCCTCGAAGCACGGGCGAGGACCCCGCGCGAAGCCGCCCCATGGCGAAGATGAACAGGTTGACGGCGTAGCCGAGCAGCGACAGGCCGATGATGACCTGGAAGGTCCGGGGGCGAAGCAGCAGCCAGACGCCGGCGGCTGTCAGAACCCCGATGCCGAGAGCGAGAATCAGTTCCATCAGCGGGGCTCCTCTTCAGTCGCCGTCGGAGCAATGGCGCGCGAGGTTCGCAACGACTGGTGGGCGATGGCGACCAGCATCAGGACGGTGGCGCCGACTACCAGCAGGGCCACGCCGGCGTCGAACACCACCGCCGAGGCCAGCGGCGTCTTGCCGATCAAAGGCAGATCGACGTAGCGGAACCACGAGGTCAGGAAGGGATAGCCGAAGACCCAGGACGCGGCGCCCGAAAGGGCCGCGATCAGAAGCCCACCACCGATCCAGACCAGAGGCCGGATTTCCAGCCGCGCTTCGACCCAGCGCGCGCCCGAGGCCATGTACTGCAGGATGAAGGCGATCGACAGCGTCACGCCGGCTGCGAACCCGCCGCCCGGCAGATCATGGCCGCGCAGGAAGAGGTGGAGAGCGAGCAGGACGATAAAGGGAAAGAGCCATCGCATCACCACCCGCGGGATCAGCATGGTGTCAGACAGGGTGTCGCCGAGCTTGCGGTCGTCCCGGCGGTCGTCGCTTCTGTCCTGAATGCGTTTTTGCTCGGGGTCCCCCATGCTGTCGGCGGCGGGACGAAAGCGACGCAACAGGGCCCAGATCGTCAGGCCCACGATACCCAGAACGGTGATTTCGCCCAGGGTGTCGAACGCCCGGAAATCGACCAGTAGGACGTTCACGACATTACGCCCGCCGCCCTCTGAATAGGCATGGTCGAGGAAATAGCGCGCCAGCGGCGAGTCGGCAGGGCGGGTCATGACGGCGAAAGCGATCGTCGCCACGCCCACGCCCGCTGCGGCGGCGATCGCCAGATCGGCCAGGCGGCGTCGCCGCGCCCTGGCTTCCTGCTTCGGGGTCGCCAGTCCGGGCAAACGCTTGGGCAGCCAGCGCAGACCCAGCAGCAGCAGGACCGTGGTGACGATCTCGACCAGCATCTGGGTCGTGGCCAGATCGGGCGCAGAGAACCAGACGAAGGTCAGGCAACTGACCAGCCCGGCTCCGCCCACCAGCACCACGGCGGCAAGCCGGTGATACTTGGCCTGCCAGGCGGCCGCCACGGCGCAGCCCCCGCCGATCAGCCACAGAAGGGTGAACCCGAGGCCGGGCCTTTGCAGGGTCACGCCGGCCTGCTCGAAGCCCAGGCCAGCCATTCCGCTGGCCAGAAGCGCGGCCAGCAGACAGGTCAGGATGATCGCCCGCAGTCGAGCTTGCTGGCGATTGGCGCCGAGGCGACGCACGATCCAGGCGGCGATCCTGTGGAAGATGTGCATGACCCGGTCATAGGCGCGTGCGCCGTTGAAGCGGCCCACCACCCACGGCCTTTGGCTGGCGTTGATCCGTCGCCCGAATATTCTGTAGGCCGTGACGCCGCCGATCAGCGCGATGGCGCTCATCAACAGGGGCAGGTTGAGACCATGCCACAGGGCGAGGCTGTAGTAGGGAACCTCGTCACCCAGAACCGAGTGAACCGCGACGGCGAGAATAGGGCCGATGGTCAGGTTGGGCAGGACGCCGACCAGAATGCACAGGCCCACCAGCACCTCGATGGGAAAACGCATCCAGCGCGGCGGCTCGTGTGGTTCTTTCGGCAGATCAACAGGTTCAGGCCCAAAGAAGGTCTGATGGATGAAGCGGACGGAGTAGAGCACGCTGAGCAGGCTGGCGACGGTGGCCAGGACGGGCAGGGCCAGGTTCAGGTGCCGCCCGCTGGAATTGGCGACGGCTTCGGCCAGGAACATTTCCTTGGAGATGAAGCCGTTGAGCAGGGGAACGCCCGCCATGGCGGCGGCGGCCACAATGGCGAGCGCGGCCGTGACCGGCATGGATCGCCTGAGGCCGCTCAGCTTGCGCATGTCGCGGGTGCCGGTTTCATGGTCGATGACCCCGGCGGCCATGAAGAGCGACGCCTTGAAGGTGGCGTGGTTGACCGTGTGAAAAATGGCGGCCACCGCTGCCAAGGGGCTGCCCAGACCCAGCAGCAGGGTGATCAGCCCCAGATGGCTGATGGTCGAATAGGCCAGCAGGCCCTTGAGGTCGTTCTGGAAAACCGCGCACCAGGCCCCGAACAACAGGGTCGCCATGCCCGCTGATCCGACGATGACATACCAGGCGTCGGTGCCCGCGAGCACCGGCCAGAAACGAATGAGCAGGAAGACTCCCGCCTTCACCATGGTCGCCGAGTGCAGATAGGCGCTGACCGGCGTCGGGGCCGCCATGGCGCGGGGCAGCCAGAAGTGGAAGGGGAACTGCGCGCTCTTGGTCAGGGCGCCCGCCAGGATCAGGATCAGGGCGGTCAGATACCAGGGGCTGTTCTTGATGACGTCCCCGGACGCCAGCACCACGTCCAGGTCGAAACTGCCGGCGATTCGACCCAGGACGACGACGCCGGCCAGCAGACACAGACCGCCCGCAGCCGTGACCGTCAGCGCCATCCGGGCGCCATCGCGCGCCGCAGCGCTATGGTGCCAGTAGCCGATCAGCAGGAAGGAGAAGAGGCTGGTCAGCTCCCAGAAGGCCGCCAACTGGATCAGGTCGCCCGCCATGACCATGCCGGTCATGGCCCCCATGAAGGCTAGAAGGAAGGCGAAGAAGCGGGGAACCGGATCCTGCGCCGACATATAATAGCGGGCGTACAGAACCACGAGCGCCCCGATCCCCTGAACCATGACAGCGAACAGCCAGGCCAGGCCGTCGAGCCGCAGCGTGAAGTTGACGCCTAACGAGGGCAGCCACGCGGTTGACCAACGCACAGGCTCTCCGGCGGCGACCGCCGGAAAAAGCGCGACAAGGCAGAGCAGACCCGACAGCGACGCCACCCATGCCAGTGCTGCTGCGGCGTTCCGGGCGCGTGAAGGCAGGAACATCGCCATCATGGCCGCCACAAAGGGCGCCGCGAACGGAACAAACAGCAGGAGTGTATGGGGCATGCGTGGTGGAGAATCTCTCGGCTAGATGGCTATGAGCGACAGCCTAAAGCTCGGAAGGCTGTTGAACCATAGGGCGAGCTGCGGCCGTCTGACCCAAGCGCTTGGCGACGAACGCCGCTCTCGGAGAATTTGTCGCTAAAAGGAAACGCCAGCTTCACTGTGGATTTGCGGGGCCGTCGCCGCTCCGACATCGACGCCCACTACGCCTCTCCAATCTTCAAGGGGATGCGATATGACGTTGATCGGAAACAAGGCTGGCCTGCTGGCCGGGGCGGCGGTGCTGAGTCTGATGGCCGGGGCGGCCCAGGCGCAGAGCGCGCTCCAGGCCCCTGTTTCGACGGTCGACGACGTGATCGTTACGGCCCAGCTGCGCGCCCAGGATCCCATTGAGGTGCCCTTCGCCCTGACGGCCTACAGCGGCGAGTTCCTTGAGAACCTGGGCGTTCAGGAGTTCGAACAGCTGTCGGCCTTCGTGCCGGGCTTCCTGGTGCAGAACCAGTCGCCGAACAATCCGGGCTTCGTGATGCGGGGCATCACCTCGGACTCGGGCGCGGCCACGGCCGAGCCCCGCGTCTCGGTGTTTCAGGACGGCGTGTCGATCTCCAAGTCGCGCGGTTCTTACGTCGAGCTGTTCGATCTGGAACGGGTCGAGATCGCCAAGGGACCGCAGTCGACCCTCTATGGTCGCGGCGCCCTGATCGGGGCTGTCAACCTGGTGCAGAACCGCGCCCGTCCGGGCCTGTTCGACGCCGAGATGCGGGCCGAGGTCGGTGACTACGGCTATCGCTCAGTCGAGGGCTTCGTGAACGCCCCGGTCGGCGAAGATGCGGCCGTGCGCCTGGCCACGCGGATGAAGACCCGCGACGGCTCGGTCGAGAACCTGCTGGGCGGCGAAGACTACAACGGCATCGAGACCAAGGCCTTCCGCCTGTCCGGCGCCTGGACGCCGAGCGAGACGCTGCGCGCCGACCTGATCGCCAACTATCAGACCGATGCGGCCACCGGCACCTCGTTCAAGTCCATCGCCTATGACCCGGCCGACCCGACGACGGGCGCGGTTCTGGGCGGCAGCGCGCCGTGGGAAGGCGCGGCCCTGACGCCGGGCGCCGCTTTCGACGGCGGCAAGAGCCTGGGTCTGGACCGCAAGGTCTGGGGCGTGACGGGTCTGGTGAAGTGGACGCTGGCGCCGTCGTTGTCGCTGAACTCGACCACGGCCTATCGCCAGTTCGACTCCTACGAGACCTTTGACGCCGACGGCCTGTCGCTGCCGCTGCTGACGGCGGCGGAGGAAGCCTATGGCGAGCAATGGAGCCAGGAGTTCCGCCTGAACTGGGACAACGGCGGGCGCCTGTCGGGCTTCGCCGGGGCCGGCTGGTTCCGCGAGGAAGGCTATCAGCGCACCCCGACTCAGTTCGACGAGCGCATCGCCCTGAGCCAGCTGGCGGGTCTGCTGGACGGATCGCCCACGGCGGTCGGCCACAACACCCTGCCGGTCTCGGCCTATCCGACGGCGGCGCGTCAGTTCCTGCAAGCGGCCCTGGGTCAGGTCGGCGCGGCGGGCCTGGCGGCGCCCATCGCGGCGAATCTGAAGTCGGCGCACATCGAAATTCCGATCAACAGCGCCGAGCTGACCTCCTACGACCTGTTCGCCGACCTGACCTTCAGGGCTACGGACCGGCTCGAGTTCGCGGGCGGGGTTCGCTACACCCGCGACGACAAGACCACGGGCTACGCCAGCTCGGTCGCCAACGGCCGCTCCATCGCCGGCGGTCTGCTGGCGGTGTTGCAGGGTGCGGTGCCGCAGGCCCAGATCCCGGCCCTGTTGGGCGGTCTGGCCAATCCGAACGCTGCCAACCTGCCGGCCTCAGTCCTGCCGCTGTTCGGCCTGACGGCGCAGCCCACCGCCAACAATGGCGACTTCGTCTATGGCGATCATGAGGATGACGGCTTCACCTGGCGCCTGACCGCGCGCTATGCTCTGTCGGATGACGCCAGCCTCTATGCCAACTATGCCCGGGGCCGTCGTCCCGAGGTTCTGAGCGTCAGCGGCCCGGCCGCCCCGCTGGGCGCGCCGACCTTCAAGGTCATCGAGGCCGAGACAGTCGACAGCTTCGAGGTCGGCGCCAAGGCGGCGCTGATGGACGGTCGCCTGCGTCTGGACGGCGCGGTCTTCCACTACGCCTACGACAACTTCCAGACCACCGTTCAGGAAGGCACCCGCTTCATCACGACGAATGCGGGCGAGGCCAGCGCCTATGGCTTCGAGGGCCAGATCTTCTGGGCCGCCGCCGATAACTTCGACCTGTTCGGCACCTATGGCTACAACCACTCGCGCTTTGAAGCCGGTCTGTACGATGGCAACAGCTTCCGCCTGTCGCCCGACAACATGGCCTCGATCGGCGCCATCTGGCGTCTGCCGGTGACGGGCGGCGAGATCGAGATTCAACCGACCTATACCTGGCAGTCCAAGGTCTTCTTCGACGACAACAACGACATCCCGGCCTTGCAGGCCCAGAACTTCGTCGCCGACACGACCCAAGACGAGTTCCAGGACAGCTACGGCCTGCTGAACCTGCGGGTCCGCTACGCCCCGGCTTCGGGGAACTGGGGCGTCGAGGTGTTCGGCGACAACCTGCTGGACGAGGAATACATCAAAGACGCCGGCAATACGGGCGACGGACTGGGCCTGCCGACCTTCATCGCCGGACGACCCGCCAGCTTCGGCGCCGCCTTCACCGTTCGCTACTAGGGGGCTGGACGCATGACCATGAACCGTCGCGGCCTGCTGGGCCTGTTCGGGGCCGGGGCGGCCATGAGCGCTGCCTCGACCAAGGCGGAGGCGGCCTCGGTCGCCTTCGCTCACGGCGTGGCCTCGGGCGATCCCGGCGCCGACCGGGTGATCCTGTGGACCCGCGTCACGCCGGGCGAGGGCTTCAGCGGCCCGGTGTCGGTGGCCTGGCGCTTGCTGGAAGGGCAGGGGGACCGCGTCGTCGCCTCCGGCCGGTTCGCGACGGGGCCGGAGCGCGACTACACCGTCAAGATCGACGCCACGGGCCTGCGTCCCGGCCACGACTATCGCTACGACTTCGCGGTCGGCGAGACCCGCTCGCCGACCGGGCGCACCCGCACCCTGGCGGCCGAGGGCGTGGCGCCGGTCAACCTGGCGGTGGTGTCGTGCCAGCTCTATCCCGGCGGTCTGTTCAACGCCTATGAGGCCATCGCGGCCCTGCCGGCGCTCGACGCCGTGGTTCACCTGGGCGACTACATCTACGAATACGGGGCTGCGCCCGACGCCTATGGCATGGCCACCGGCGCGGCGCTGAACCGTCTGCCGCAGCCGCCCCACGAGATCGTCAGCCTGGCCGACTATCGGACCCGTCACGCCCAGTACAAGACCGACGCCGATTTGCAGGCCGCCCATGCGCGCGCGCCCTTCATCTGCGTCTGGGACGACCACGAAACGGCCAACGACGCCTGGCTGCAAGGGGCCGAGAACCACCAGCCCGAGACCGAGGGCGACTTCGCCGTGCGCAAGGCGGCGGCGCTGAAGGCCTATTATGAGTGGATGCCGATCCGCGAGGCGGGGCAGGGCGCGCTGAAGGAAGCGATCAACCGCAGCTTCCACTTCGGCGACCTGGCCAGCCTGATGATGGTCGAGACGCGCCTGACCGGCCGCACCGAACCGCTGGACTACGCCAGGGACCTGACCGCCAAGGCGGGACCGGACGGCGAGCCGGTGCTGGATATCGACGCCTTCCGCGTCAAGCTGAACGATCCTGCACGCGACCTGATGGGCGCCGAACAGCGCGCCTGGCTGACGCAGGAACTGACGGCGTCAAAGGCGGCTGGCCGTCCCTGGCAGGTCCTGGGCAATCAGGTCGTCACCGCCCGCGTCGTCGGCCCCGACGTGTCGCGCACCATGACGACGGAGCAGGTCCAGGGTCTGATCGCCCAGGTGCCCGAGGCCTTCCGCGAGCAGTTCGAGCAGGCGCTGTTCCTGTTCAGGATGGGGCTGCCGTTCAACCTCGACGCCTGGGACGGCTATCCGGCGGGGCGCGAGCGCCTGTACGCGGCCTTCGCCGAGGCCGGCGTCCAGCCCATCGTCCTGGCCGGCGACAGCCACGCCTTCTGGGTCAATGAGCTGAAGGACGCCGCCGGCGCGCGCCGGGCCGTCGAGTTCGGCACCAGCGCCGTCTCCAGCCCCTCCATCGGCGATGCCCTGGGGGGCTTCCCGCTGGGCGGGGCGCTGATGCAGGCCAACGACGAGGTCGTCTTCTGCGACCAGTCGGCCAAGGGCTTTGTCCTTCTGACCCTGACGGCGGACAGGGCCGAGGCGGCGTTGATGCAGGTCTCCACCCTGTTCGCCAAGCCGTTCGAGGTCTCGACGTTGAAGCGTTTCAGCGTGTCGCGCGACGGCGTTTTGAGCGAGGCGGCGGGATAGATACGTCAGGAGCGCCGCTTGATGCCTTCGCTTGCCAACTGGCTTTGCCTTGAAAAGGCCGCCCTGTGTCGAACACGGGGCGGCCTCGAACACTAGGCTCAGACCCTGCTCGTCAGCCTTCTATGAAGGCCAGCAGATCGGCGTTGATGACGTCGGCGTTGACGGTGGCCATGCCGTGCGGATAGCCGGGATAGACCTTGAGCTGGCCGTTCTTCAGCAGCTTGATGGCCTTGTGGGCGGAGTCTGCGATCGGCACGACCTGATCGTCGTCGCCATGCATGATCAGGGTGGGAACTTCGATGGCCTTAAGGTCCTCGGTGAAGTCGGTCTCCGAGAAGGCCTTCACCCCGTCATAGTGGGCCTTGGCGCCGCCCATCATGCCCTGACGCCACCAGTTGTCGATCACCCCGGCGACCGGCTCGGCGCCCGGGCGGTTGAAGCCGTAGAAGGGACCGGCCGCCACGTCGCGATAGAACTGGGCGCGGTTGTTCGCCACCCCGTCGCGGAAGCCGTCGAAGACCTCCAGCGGCAGGCCTTCGGGGTTGGCGTCGGTCTTGAGCATAAGCGGGGGCACCGCGCCGATCAGCACCGCCTTGGCCACGTCGTGCCCGGCGCCGTATTTTGCGACGTAGCGGGCCACCTCGCCGCCTCCGGTGGAGTGGCCGATGTGAACGGCGCCCTTCAGGTCCAGCGCCGCGACGACGGCTTCCAAGTCGGCGGCGTAGTGATCCATGTCGTGGCCGTCGGAGACTTGGGCCGAGCGCCCATGGCCGCGTCGGTCATGGGCGATGACGCGATAGCCCTTGCTGACGAAGAACAGCATCTGTGCGTCCCAGTCGTCCGAGCTGAGCGGCCAGCCGTGATGGAAGACCAGGGGGCGGCCGTCGCGCGGACCCCAGTCCTTGTAGAAGATATCGACGCCGTCTGTGGTGGTGACGAAGGGCATGGTCGGATTCCATTGCATGAGGGGTTTGAGGGACGCTTACGAACTCGGGTCAGGCGGCGTCGACGAGCACGATTTCGCTGTCGGTCAGGGCGGTGACGATCAGGGTCTCGACATCCCGAACGGCGATGCCGTCCCGTGCGTTCCCTTTCACCCCGTTGACCTCGATCGAACCCTTGGCCGGCACCAGATAGGCGCGGCGATGGGCGCCTAGCGGATATTCGGCCGCCTCGCCTGCCTTCAGCGTGGCGGCCACGACGCGAGCGTCGGTACGCAGCGGCAGGGCGTCAGCATCGTCCTCGAAACCCGAGGCCAGGACCACGAACTGTCCGGCGCGGTCGCCCTTGGGGAAGGGCTTGGCGCCCCAGCTGGCGTCTTCGCCGCGACGGGTCGGCTCGATCCAGATCTGGAAGATGCGCGTGGTCTCGGATTCCAGGTTGAACTCGGAGTGACGCACGCCGTTGCCGGCGCTCATGACCTGAACGTCGCCGGCCTCGGTGCGGCCCCGGTTGCCCAGGTTGTCCTCGTGGGTGATCGCCCCGTCGCGGACGTAGGTGATGATCTCCATGTCCGAGTGCGGGTGAGGGGGAAAGCCCGTTCCCGCCTGGATTTCATCGTCGTTCCAGACCCGCAGCGAACCCCAGCTCATGCGCTTGGGATCATAGTAGTTGGCGAAGGAGAAGTGGTGCTTGGCGTTCAGCCAGCCGTGGTTTTCGCCGCCGAGGCTGTCGAAGGGGCGCAGTTCGATCATGGTCTTGATCCTGAATGTCTGGCAGAGGCCGGAACCGCCCGGCGCTCTTGTGTGAGGCCAAGATAGCGATCAGGCTGAGTTCAGAAATAGAAACGAATGAAACTCATCGTTTCGGAGAAGTGATGTCTAAACTGCCCGATCTCGAAGCCATGGCCATCTTCGCCAAGGTGGCGGAAACCCAGTCCTTCTCGGGCGCGGCGGACGCTCTCGCCCTGTCCAAGGCGACGGTGTCCAAGGCGGTGTCGCGGCTGGAGCTTCGTCTGGGCACGACCCTGCTGCATCGGACGTCGCGGCGCTTTTCGCTGACGGATTCCGGGCGTTCGCTCGCCGCCCGCGCGGGGCAGATGGTGGCCGAGGCGGAGGCTGCGGAGGCCGAGGCGCTGGATCAGTCCGTCACCCCGCGCGGTCTCGTTCGTCTGGCCGCGCCCATGTCGTTCGGCATGGCCTATGTGGCGCCGGCCCTGCCTGAGTTTCTGGCGACCCACCCTGATGTGTCGGTGGATCTGCATCTGTCTGACGCCACGGTGGATCTGGTCGGCGAGGGGTTCGACTGCGCCATTCGTATCGCCTCGTTACCGGACTCGTCCCTGACGGCGAGGCGCCTGCGTCCGGTCCGTCGTCATCTGGTGGCGTCGCCTGATTATCTGGAGCAGCGGGGCCGCCCCGCCCATCCCGATGACCTCGCGCGGCACGCCTGTCTTGGCTACGCCTACCTGTCCAGCGGCGAGACCTGGCGGTTGGTGCATGATAGCGGCGAGGAGGTCGTGGTGCGCCCCACGGGCCCGCTGCGGGCCAACAACGCCGACGCTCTGACCGCAGCCCTGTGCGCGGGTCTGGGCATCGCCGTCCAGCCGGACTTCATCTATTGGCGTGATGTCGCCGAAGGCCGGCTTGAAACCCTTATGACAGATTGGGCGCCGCCCCCCATCTCGATACATCTGGTGGCCCCCGGCGGAGGGCCGCGCCCGGCGCGGGTCACGGCGCTGATGGATTATCTTGCGAGACGGTTTTCGGCTCCGCTCTGGCCTGGACAGGCGTGATCCACGTATCCGCTTTTCAGCGTGGGCCGGACCAGTGCTGGAAAGGAAAAGTGGTGGACGCGACAGGGATTGAACCTGTGACCCCCTCGGTGTGAACGAGGTGCTCTCCCGCTGAGCTACGCGTCCAGCGCAGAACGGCCAAATCAGAAAGGCTTGGGCCGTCGGGAGGCGCGATGTAGCCCGCGATTCCGACGACGGCAAGCCTCTTTGATCAAATACCGGCGGCGCGGACCCCTTCCGGCGTTTCCGCCTCGGGATCGCCCGGCAGCCAGGCGACATGACCGTTGTAGATGTCCTCGTTCAGGATGCCTTCCTCCTTGGCGACCAGGACGGGGACCAGCATCTGGCCGGTGACATTGGTGGCCGTCCGCATCATGTCGATGATCCGGTCGATGGCGACGATATAGCCGATGCCTTCCAGCGGTAGGCCCGCCGTCGACAGTGTCAGGGTCAGCATGACGATGCTGGTGCCGGGCACGCCCGCCGTCCCCAGCGAACCCAGAACCGCCGTCAGGCCGATCAGGACGTACTGGGTCAGGGTCAGGTCGATGCTGAAATACTGGGCGATGAAGATCGAGGCGATGGCCGGATAGATGGCCCCGCACCCGTCCATCTTCACATTGGCCCCCAGGGGCACGGCGAAGGCGGCGTAGGCCTGCGGCACGCCCAGACGCTCGACCGTCTGGCGCAGGGTGATGGGCAGGGTGCCCAGCGAGGACGATGTGGCGAAGGCCGTCTGCTGGGCCGCGAAGGCGCCGCGGAAGAAGCTGGTGATCTTCAGGCCGTGCAGCTTCAGCAGGCCCGAATAGACGATCAGGATGTGGAACAGGCAGGCCGCATAGATGGCGAAGATGAACTTGCCCAGCGGCAGCAGCGCCTCCCAGCCATAGCCGCCGACGACCGAGCCGATCAGGCCGAACACCCCGAACGGCGTCAGCTGGATCACCCAGCGGGTGATGCGGAAGATCAGGGCGGCGCCTTCGTCCACCAGCCGCCGCGCCGTCTGCGCCCGGTCGCCCAGCGCCACCAGCGCCGCGCCCATCAGTGCCGAGAAGAAGATGATCTGCAGCACCTTGCCCTCGCTCAGCGCCGCAAAGGGATTGGTCGGCACGATGCCCAGCAGCACGTCCAGCGGCGTCGGGATCACCCGTTCCTTCACCTCGCCCAGCGGCAGGTTGGACAGGCCCACGCCCGGATTGATCAGATGCCCGAACGCAAACCCGACCAGCACCGCCAGCAGCGAGGTGATCGCGAACCAGACCAGCGTCCGCACCCCCAGCCGCACCGCACCTGCGCCTTCGCCCAGCTTGGCGATGGAACTGGCGATGGTGAACAGCACCAGAGGCGCCACCACCATGCGAATGAGGTTCAGATAGACATCGCCGATCGGCTGCAACCAGACCACGGCCTGCTCGCGCAGGATCAGGCCGGCGATGATGCCCAGGGCGAAACCGGCGGCGGTGCGCTGCCAGAGCGGGATAGCGAAGAAGCGACGAAACATGACGACCTTTGGGGAG